>JBBCGQ010000001.1:0-328888 GCA_037200845.1 Bauldia sp. | reverse complement strand
TCTCGCACTTGGAATCCCGCCTTCGCGGGGAAAGCGCAGGGGAGGCCGCTACTGCGGGACGACCCGGTAGAGGTTCGGGTCGGTCTGCTGCTTGCCGGCGGTGGTGTTGAAAATCGCTACCGATGTGTTGAGGCCCTGCGCGTCGGTCACCTGCCACTGGCGCAGTTCGTAGGTCTTCTTGTCGAAGGTAAGGGTCAGCGTGCCTTCGGCGAAGGCGCCTCTCTGCACGATCGTGACCATGATCAGATCGGCTTCCTCCTGCACCTGGCTGACGAGGCTTGACGATGTCAGGTCGATGTTGGGCGACAGCAGATAGCGGAGCGGCGTCTTGGACAGCGGGTACATGTCCTGCGTGCCGCTGCGGCCGTCCTTGATCGCGACGGTGGAGCCGTCGGAAATCACGTCGAGCTTGGCCGGCGGGTTGTAGTGGAAGCGGATCTTGCCCGGCTTGCGCATGAAGAAGACGCCCTCGGACTGTTCGCCGTTGGGGCCGATCTGGATGAAGTCGCCTTCGAGCAGCGCGAACGAATTGAAGTAGGCGCTGATGTTGGCGAGCGCGATCTGCTGCGACGGGCTGAAGGGCGAGTTCGGATTGATCGGCACCTGCACGTTGGGGCGTGCGGCGGTGCTGGCCGCGCCGGCGGCGTTGCCGGTGCCGGCGTAGGCGGGGCGGAGATGCGGCAGCGGCACGGGATCGCCGGCGGCGAACGCCGGCAAGGTCGCTGCGGCAAGCACGGCAATCGCGGCGACGGCGGCGTGGGCCTTAAATCTCTGCACTAGGGCATCCTGCATGGGAGTGCCGAGTATCGGCGCTCTGTGGCGGATTGGCGGCGCGGGCGAAACGTGGCGTGAGCCGCAACGCCCGACAAGGAGGCGGGTTCCGCCAACGATTAACGGAACGCGGCTTCCTCGTCTTCAGGCACGAGGATGTCGCGCTTGCCGGCGTGGTTGGCGGGGCCGACGACGCCCTCCTGCTCCATCTTTTCGATGATCGAGGCGGCCTTGTTGTAGCCGATGCCGAGACGGCGCTGGATGTAGCTGGTCGAGGCCTTGCGGTCGCGGAGAACGATGGCGACGGCCTTGTCGTAGAGGTCGTTGGATTCCTCGCCGCCCTCGCCGTCGAACAAGGCGCCGTCGCTGCCGCCGCTCGCCTCGGCGTCGGTGTCGATGGTGACCGCGGTGAGGTACTCCGGCGCGCCCTGCGATTTCAGATGCGCGACGACTTCCTCGACTTCCTTGTCGGAGACGAAGGGGCCGTGGACGCGGGTGATGCGGCCGCCGCCCATCATGTAGAGCATGTCGCCCTGGCCGAGGAGCTGCTCGGCGCCCTGCTCGCCGAGGATGGTGCGCGAGTCGATCTTGGAGGTGACCTGGAAGGAGATGCGGGTCGGGAAGTTCGCCTTGATGGTGCCGGTGATGACATCGACCGACGGGCGCTGCGTCGCCATCACGACGTGGATGCCGGCGGCGCGGGCCATCTGGGCGAGGCGCTGGACGGCGCCCTCGATGTCCTTGCCGGCGACCATCATCAGGTCGGCCATCTCGTCGATGACGACGACGATGAACGGCATCGGATCGAGCGACAGGGCTTCCTTCTCGTAGATCGCCTCGCCGGTGTCCTGGTCGAAGCCGGTCTGGATGGTGCGGTAGAGCGTCTCGCCCTTGGCCAGCGCCTGCGCCAGGCGGGCGTTGTAGCCGTCGACGTTACGCACGCCGAGCTTGGACATCTTGCGGTAGCGGTCCTCCATCTCGCGGACCGTCCACTTGAGCGCGACCACGGCCTTCTTCGGGTCGGTGACGACCGGCGTCAGGAGATGCGGAATGCCGTCATAGATCGACAGTTCGAGCATCTTCGGGTCGATCATGATCATGCGGCACTCGGCCGGGGTCCACCGGTAGAGCAGCGACAGGATCATGGTGTTGATCGAGACGGACTTGCCCGAGCCGGTGGTGCCGGCGACGAGCAGGTGCGGCATGCGGGCGAGGTCGGCGATCACCGGCTCGCCGCCGATGTTCTTGCCGAGGCAGAGGCCGAGGCGGGCCTTCGATTCTCCGAACTCGTCGGCCGACAGCAGCTCGCGGAGATACACGGTCTCGCGCTTGGCGTTGGGCAGCTCGATGCCGATGGCGTTCTTGCCGGGGATGACGGCGACGCGGCAGGCGATGGCCGACATCGAGCGGGCGATGTCGTCGGCGAGGCCGATGACGCGGGCCGACTTGATGCCGGGCGCGGGCTCGAGCTCGTAAAGCGTGACGACCGGGCCGGGGTGGGCGTTGATGATCTCGCCCTTGACGCCGAAGTCGTCGAGCACGCCTTCCAGCGTGCGGGCGTTCGCCTCGAGCTGCGCCGGGGTGATGGTCATCTTGCGTTCGCCGGGCTTCGGCTCGGCGAGCAGATCCAGCGCCGGCAGCTCGAATTTCGGGGCCTTGTAGGCCTTGGACTTCTTGACGACCGGCGCGGCGGGGGCCTTCGCCTTTTTCTTCTTCGGCGCGACCGGGGCCTCGTCGTCGTCCATCTCGATCTCGGGCAGGTCTGCGTTGTCCATGTCGTCCATGGCCGATTCGGTCTCGTGCCATTCTCCGTCGGCGCCCATGCGCGGCTCGACGCGGCCGTTGCGGAAGTTTTCCTCGTCCATGCGGGCGCGGAGGGAGGCGCGGCGGCGGTTCTGGATGCGGCGGCGGAGCGCGGCGGCGAGGCTCATGCCGACGTGGGTGACGACGCCGGCAACCAGCGCCATGCGGGACGGGCGGTCGTCGTCCTCCTCATCCTCGTTATCGTCGAAGTCTTCGTCGTCGTCGGCCGGCGCATCGGCGTCTTCGTCTTCGTCGTCGAATTCATCCTCGGTGATGGCGACGCGAGCGGAGAGGCGGACGGCGGGGACCGGGTCGTCCTTGGCGCCGCCGTCGAACTGCAGGATCAGGCCGCAGGCGTGGAGCGCCAGCAGCGCGGCGAGGGCGGCGGACAGCGTGCCGACGGCGAGGGCGGAGAGGCGGGCGGGGGCGTGGCCGATCGCCATCGCCGGGAGCTTCATCAGCAGGTCGCCGAGGACGCCGCCGAGGCCGGTCGGCAGCGGCCATGAGTGGAGGGTCGGCAAGGTGGCGAGCGCGACGGTGGCGGCGAGCGTCGCGGCGAGCCACGTGATCAGCGTCTTCCAGTTGAAGCGGCTGGGTGTCGCGAAGACGGCGCGCCAGGCCCAGATGACCGGCGGGATGAGGAACAGCGAGGCGGCGAGGCCGAGCAACTGGGTCAGCAGATCGGCGATGACGGCACCGGGGAAGCCCAGGATGTTGCGGGTGGCGTGATCGGTGGCGTGGCTGAAGCTCGGGTCGTCCACCGCCCAGGTGGCGAGGCTGGCGGCGAAGGCGGCGGCCAGCGCCAGCACCGTCAGGCCGAGGATGGCGCTGAGGTTCCTGCGGATCAGGCGGCGGATAGTGCCGTCGGCGGCCAGCGAAAAGGGCAACGAGCGGGCAGGGGTACGCTGGGAGCTACGCATGGGCCGATCCGGGTCGAAATGGGGACTGCCGGTAACCGTAGCGGGGGGAGGTAAAGCCCGCATTAACCTTGGGAATTTGGGGGTTTGTGACGGTGCGCCGGGCCGGTCGCCGGGGCAGTGCATAGGAGCGACACCCCTCCCCAAAACGCCTTTGGCGTTTTGACCCTCCCACAAGGGGAGGGTTCAAGCTGAGCCCGGAACGTCCAGCGAGTCGAGCCCTCGCCTTGTGGGAGGGGCCAAAGCCGCATTGCGGGTTTGGGGAGGGGTGTCTCTCGACCTCTCGACCGGCGCGCTCACGCTCTGCCCAACAAAAAACCGGCCGGTGTTGCCACCGGCCGGTCAAGTCTAGGGAGGAAGAGGACGCGTTTACTGAACGATTTCGCCGTGGAGGTTGATGTCGAGACCCTCGACTTCGACTTCCTTGGTGACCCGGAGGCCGATGACTACGTCGATGACCTTCAGGATGATGAAGGAGGCGACGCCGGACCAGACGATCGTGGCGAGGGTGCCTTCGAACTGGATCCAGATCTGGCCGAAGTTGCCATCGATCCAGCCCGACTTGCCTTCGCCGCCGACCGCCGACACGGCGAACACGCCGGTCAGGATGGCGCCGACGAAGCCGCCGACGCCGTGGACGCCGAAAGCATCGAGCGAGTCGTCGTAGCCGAGCAGCGGCTTGAGCCAGACCACGGCCCAGAAGCAGATGACGCCGGCGACGATGCCGATGACCAGGCCGCCGGTCGGATCAACCCAGCCGGAGGCCGGGGTGACGGCGACCAGACCCGCCACCGCGCCCGAGATAATGCCGAGAACGCTCGGCTTGCCGCGGGCAATCCATTCGGCAAACATCCAGGCGAGAGCGGCACCGGCGGTGGCGACCTGCGTGACCAGCATGGCCATGCCGGCGCGGCCGTCGGCAGCGAGCTCGGAGCCGGCGTTGAAGCCGAACCAGCCGACCCACAGGAGCGAGGCGCCGATCACCGACAGCACGAGGTTGTGCGGGGCCATGTTGTCGTGGCCGGTGCCGATGCGCTTGCCGAGCACGAGGGCGCAAACCAGGCCCGCGACGCCGGCGTTGATGTGCACCACGGTGCCGCCGGCGAAATCAAGAACGCCGAGGGTGCCGAGGAAGCCGCCGCCCCATACCCAATGGGCGATCGGCGAGTAGACGATGATCGACCAGAGACCGATGAACCAGAGCAGCGCCGAGAACTTCATGCGGTCGGCAAAAGCACCGGCGATGAGGGCGGGCGTGATGATCGCGAAGGTCATCTGGAAGGTCATGAAGACCGTCTCAGGGATGGTCAGGGTCGTTGCCCCGACGCCCATGTCCTTGAGGAAGAAGCGCGAGAAGCCGCCGAGGTAGGCCTGCATCGTGCCGCCATCGGTGAAGGCCAGGGAGTAACCGACGACCATCCAGATGACGGTGACGAGGCAGGTGATGGCGAACGACTGCATGACGGTGGCAAGCACGTTCTTCTTGCGGACCATGCCGCCGTAGAAAAGCGCGAGGCCGGGGATCGTCATGAGCAGGACGAGCGCCGTCGAGGTCAGCATCCACGCCGTGTCGCCGGCGTTGATGGCGGGGGGAGCCGGAGGCGCGGCGGCGGCAGCAGCATCGGTTGCTGCGGGCGCGGCATCCTGCGCGAAGGCGGCTATCGCCGAGAAGGCGAGCAGCCCGGCAGCGCCGAGGAGAGTTCTTGTCAGGCGGGTGTTCATCGAAATCTCCTTACAGCGCGTCGTTGTCGGTCTCGCCGGTGCGAATGCGCACGGCTTGATCGATGGAGTAGACAAAGATTTTGCCGTCGCCGATCTGACCGGTCTTGGCGGCCGCGGTGATCGCGTCGACAACCTTGTCGACCTGATCGGCGGGCACGCCGATCTCGATCTTGATCTTGGGCAGGAAGCTGACCGCGTATTCCGTGCCGCGGTAGATTTCGGTGTGCCCCTTCTGGCGCCCGTATCCCTTCACTTCCGTCACGGTCAGGCCCTGAACGCCGACCGCCGTGAGGGCATCGCGCACCTCGTCGAGTTTGAACGGCTTGATGACAGCCATCACGATTTTCATGGGTAAGTTTCCCCGTTAACGCCCGCCGTCCGCCGTTGGATAAGCGAACGCACGAAGCCCGATCGGTGCATGCCCCCGGGCGGCTTTACCTACCGCCGACGACCTTGACCGCCACTCGTAAATCAAGGTCCGTGCCAACTTGGCCGGCAGCGGCGCAAACTGCTGAAAGCGCGGGCAAAAAGGCGGCGGCTTTGCGACCAACGGGCCACACGGCCAGTCTGCTGATTAAAATATATGCAGTTTGGCTATTTTGCCTGCGGCGTGGGCAGGGCTAGTCGCGGACGCGGATCAGGCCTTCCTGGGCGACCGACGCCACCAGCTTCCCATCGTGGGAAAAAAGGTTGCCGCGGGTGAAGCCGCGTGCGCCGGAAGCGGATGGGCTGTCCTCCGCATAGAGCAGCCAGTCGTCCGCGCGGAACGGGCGGTGGAACCACATGGCGTGGTCCAGGCTCGCGGCCTGGAGGCCGGGATCGAAGATCATGCGGCCGTGAGCGAAGAGGGACGTGTCGAGCAGCGTCATGTCGGAGGCGTAGGCGAGGACGGCGCGGTGGACGACGGGATCGTCGGGCAGCTTGCCGGTGGCGCGGACCCAGACGGCCTGTTGCGGCGGCAGTTTCTCGCGGCTGAAAAAATGGCGGAGGTCGAGCGGCCGGATTTCGATCGGTCGCGGGCGCTCCCAGTAACGGCGGACACCTTCGGGTGCGACATGAAGATAGGCCGCCTGCAGCTCGGCCTCGCTCGGCAGATCCTCTGGCGGTGGCACCTTGGGCATCTCGATCTGGTGGTCGAGGCCGGGCTCGTCGATCTGGAAGGATGCGTTCATCGAGAAGATCGCGGCCCCGTGCTGGATGGCGACGACGCGACGGGTGGAGAAACTCTTGCCGTCGCGGATGCGATCGACCTCGTAGACGATCGGGACGGCGGGATCGCCTTCGCGCATGAAGTAGGCGTGGAGGGAATGCGCGGCGCGGCCGGCCTCGACCGTGCGGGTCGCCGCGACGAGCGACTGGCCGATGACCTGACCGCCGAAGACGCGCTGCCAGCCGACCTGCGGGGAGCGGCCGCGGTAGAGATTATGCTCGAGCTGCTCGAGGTCGAGAATTTCGAGGAGGGTTTCGACGGCGGTGTCCATGCGTCCGGGTTTAGCATGGCGGCCGTTACTTGATCCTTTGCCTATGCAGAGCTGCCATGCCCACGCCCGGGTCTGGTCTTCGACCGGCCGAAGGGCAGGCTCCGATGGGCATCCAGCAGCCACCAATCCTTCATTGTGTACTGGGTCCGCGCCTTCGCGGGGACGACCGCGGGGCGTAGGATGGCGCGATGGATAGGGAGACAGACGTCCTCATCGCCGGCGGCGGGCAGGTCGGGTTGGCGCTGGCCGTGGCTTTGCGGCAGGCGGCGCCGTCGCTTGGCGTGACGCTGGTCGATGCCGTGCCGATCGATGCGGCGACGCGCGAGGGGCGGGCGTCCACCATCGTTGCCGGCGGGCGCAAGATGCTGGAGCAGCTCGGCGTGTGGGATGCGATTGCCGAAGCGGCGCAGCCGGTGCGCGAGATGATCGTCACCGACAGCCGGACGCGGGACGTCGCGCGGCCGGTGTTTCTCACGTTCGATACCGATGGCACGGCGCACGTCGTCGCCGACGGCGTCGTGGTCGCGGCGCTGCGCAAGGCGGCGGCCGACGCCGGCGTAGTTATGGTGGCGCCGGAGGCGGTGACGGATTTCGTTGCCGACGGGGTGCGCGTGACGACGAAGCTTGCGGGCGGCGGCGCGGTGACGGCACGGCTGCTGGTGGCGGCGGACGGCGTGCGCTCGAAGCTGCGCGACGTCGCCGGCATCGCGACCGTCGGGCACCAGTATGGGCAGACGGGAATCGTCGCGACGGTGGCGCACGCCAAGCCGCACGAGGGCCGCGCCGAGGAGCATTTCCTGCCGGGCGGGCCCTTCGCGATGCTGCCGCTGCCCGATACCGAGGGCGGCAAGCACCGCTCGTCGCTGGTGTGGACGGAGCCGACGGAGGTCGCGACGCGGCTGATCGCCGGCGATCAACTCGTCTTCCGGATCGAGCTGGAGCGGCGGTTCGGCAATCGCCTCGGGCCGATCGAGGTGATCGGCAAGCCGCTGGCGTTTCCGCTTGGCGTGACGCTGGCGCGGGAATTCGTGCGGCCGCGCTTCGCGCTCACCGGCGATGCGGCGCACTCGATCCATCCGATCGCCGGGCAGGGATTGAACCTCGGCTATCGCGACGTGGCGGCGCTTGCCGAGACGATCGTCGAGGCGCACCGGTTGGGGCTCGATATCGGGGCGCTCAATGTGCTGGAGCGGTACCAGCGCTGGCGGCGCTACGACACCGTCGAGATGGCGGCGGCGACCGACGGGCTGAACGCGCTGTTCGCCAACGATAATCCGGCGCTGCGTCTCATGCGCGACGTCGGACTGGGGATCGTCGACAGGCTGCCGGGGCTGAAGCGGCTGTTCATCGGCGAAGCCGCCGGCGACACGGAAGGCGCGCCGAGGCTGCTACGCGGCGAGGCGATCTAGCGGTTTAAGCGCGCGATCTCGGCGAGGAGCACCGCGCGGCTCTCATTGAAATAGCGCGTCAGGAGCGCGATCTCGGCGGCGGTATATTTCGCCGCCAGCGCGTCCATGGCGCGGCCCATCGGGCCGTACAACGCCCCAGCCTTGGCGCGGCCGGCGGCGGTCATGCGCACGTAGACCTTGCGGCGGTCTTCCGTATCGCGGACGCGGCGGGCGAGGCCGGCATTCTCCAATCGATCGATGATGCCGGTGACGGCGCCGGTGGTCAGGCCCGTAGCGCGGGCGAGATCGCCGGCGGTGACGTCGGCGCCGGATTCGATGACGCCCAGGCATTCGACGTCTGTCGGGCTGACGCCGAGGCGGGCGGCGACGGCAGAGGCAAAAAGATTGCCGACGCCGCTTGCCTCGCGGGCGGCACGATTGAGCTCGGCAACAAGGGCTTGCTTTCTCTGTGTCATTATCTTAGTCAGTAAGATACTTGTATTCTAAGTCAATTAGACAGAGGGAGTTCTCCCATGGCAAATCCGATACGGAGCGAAGAACAGGAGTGGAAGTACGCCAGCGCGGCGATGGCCTGGTATGGCTGGGGATCGCCGATCGGCGCCGGCGTGTTCCTGGTGTGCATCGCGGCGGTGGCGGCGTTGGTGCGCTATGCGATGTTCGGGTGACATCCACTCGCCGCCATCCTTCGGCGCGCGAAGCGGCGACCGGAGGACCAGTTTCAGCAAATGCAGCCGCGTGGACGAGCGCGGTCCTCCTGTCATCCTTCGGCCTCGCCGAAGGATGACAGGAGGGAGGACGGGAAGCGGATCAAAGGGCCGAGGACGAAGGTGGAGGGAGGAGAATGGGGACCCCACCCACCGCTGCTTTGCGGCGGTCCGCCCTCCCCGGAACGGGGGGACAAAAGCGGAGTTCAGCCTTCCAGCGGCCGTGCCTCGTCGGGCAGCATGATCGGGATGCCGTCGCGGATCGGGTAGGCGAGCTTGGCGGCGCGGCTGACCAGTTCCTGGCGGGCGGCGTCGTATTCCAGGGTCGTCTTGGTGAGCGGGCAGACCAGAATTTCCAGCAGCCGCGGATCGATGGTGCCGGCGGCGCGGACGGGCGTGTTCATTGCAGCGTGCGGCCGGCGCCGGGACGGGGGATCGCCATCTCGGCGATCGCGACCAGCGTCTCGGCACGGGCCCTCAGGTCGGGCGCCTCGAGCAGCGCCTGTTTCTCGGCGGCGCCGAAGGGCGCCATCATGGCGAGCGCGTTGACCAGCGTCTCGTTCGAGGCGCGGCCGACGCTTTCCCAATCGGCGTCGAGATCGTGGGCGGCGAGGTAAGCGCGGAAGGCGCGCAGCACGGCGTTGCGGTCGATCGCCTGCTCGGCGCTGTCGAAATCGACGGCGAACGGCTCGGCGGTGACGCGGCAGAGGCGGAAGGGAGTCTGCTGCGGCATTTCTTCGACGATGCGGAAGCGGGCGATGCCGGTGAGCGTGATCATGTAGCGGCCGTCGCCGGTCTCGGCGTAGGAGACGATGCGGCCGGCGCAGCCGATCTTGCGCAGCGTCGGGCCAGCGGCGCAGGGCGGCGCGGCCTCGTCGATCTGCACCATGCCGACGACGCGGTTGCCCGACATGGCGGCGTCGATCATGGCGAGGTAGCGCGGCTCGAAGATGTTGAGCGGCATGTCGGCGCGCGGCAGGAGAAGCGCCTCGGGCAGCGGGAAAACCGGGATGACCGACGGCACGTCTTTGGCGCAGCCATAGGAGCAGTTGCCGGCTTTCATCTGTCCCCTCGGCGTCCTTCTTCTTTCTTGCGCTACGAAAACAGCAGCGACGACAAACGGCGGCGGGCGGACAGGGTCGCGGGATCCATCGGGCCCCAGGCCTCGAAGAACGTGACGAGCTGCTTGCGCGCCTTCTCGTCCTCCCAACTACGGTTCCGGCCAACAATTTCAAGGAGGTAGTCGGTCGCCGCCTCACGGTTGCCGCGGGCGTTCTCGATCAGGGCGAGATCGAAGCGGGCCTGCCAGTCCTTGGGATCGGCGGCGATGCGCGCGGCAAGTGCCGTCGGATCGCCAAGCGCGGCGGTCTGCGCGGCGAGGTCGATCTGGGCGCGGACGGCGGCGACGGCGGGATCGTTGGCGGCGGCCGGCGGGATGGCCGCCAGCGTCTGGCGCGCGGCATCGAGGTTGCCGGCGGCGAGGTGGCACGAGGCGAGGCCGACGATCGCGGGGATCGAGGTGGCGTCGGCGGAGAGCGCCGCGGCGAAATGTTCTGCGGCGGCGGCGACGTCCTTCTCGCCCAGCAGGCGGTTTCCTTCCTCGACGAGCAGCTCGACGTCGCTCGGGCCGGCGGGGCCGCCGAGGCGATCGATGAAGGCTTTGACCTGGCTCTCCGGCACGGCGCCGACGAAGCCATCGACGGGCTGGCCGTTCTGGAATGCGATGACGGCGGGGATCGACTGGATGCCGAGCTGGCCGGCGACCGACGGGTGATCGTCGATGTTCATCTTGACCAGCTTCACGGCGCCCTTGGCGTCCTTCACCGCCTTCTCGATGATCGGCGACAGCGTCTTGCAGGGGCCGCACCACGGCGCCCAGAAATCGACGAGCACCGGCTGACGCTTGGATTCGTCGAGCACGTCCTTGGTGAAGGCCTGGGTGGTGGTGTCCTTGATGAGATCGGTGCTGCCGGCGCCGTTCGGCGCGGGGGCTCTGCCGGTCTCGGGCATGGTCATGCTCATGGCTGCTCGTTCCTGTCGCGGGCCGTTTCGGGCCCGATATTGGTTTGCTGGCGGGGAATATGGAGCGGCGAGGCCGTTCTCACAACTCGCCGGTCAAGGGCACGACCAGCGGCTCGTGGCCGGTGGAGCGCAGGAAGGCGAGGAGATCCGCCGCCCTGATGGTGGTCGTGGCGGTGTTGACCAGCGGGTGGCAGTTGACGGTTTCCGCCGCGGCCAAGCTGGCGTCCAGCACGACGGTGACGCGGCCGGCGGTATCGTTTATCGGGGCGAAGGCGGTGACCGAGCCCGGGGTGACGCCCAGTGTTTCCATCAGCAGCTCGGGCTTGCCGAAGGAGAAACGGCCGGTGGCGCCGAGGCGGTGGTGGAGCTGCTTAAGGTCGAGTTCGGCGTCTTCCGGCGCCACGACCAGGAACAGGCGGTCCTTCTTGTCCTTCAGGAACAGATTCTTGGTATGGGCGCCGGGCACCGTGCCGCGGAGGCTCTGGGCTTCCTCGACGGTGAAGACCGGCGCGTGGTCTATGGTGGCGGTCGCGATCCCCAGGCGGGCGAGGGCGGCCATCAGATCTTCGCGGGTGGCGGGCATGGCGGCCCGTCTAGCCATCGGCGACCGCGAAGGCAAGCCGGCGGCGTATTGCCATCGGCGGGGCGCCGCCATATAAGCCGGGCGTCCGCCAGAAACGGGCATGTGAGCGGGTGTAGCTCAGGGGTAGAGCACAACCTTGCCAAGGTTGGGGTCGAGGGTTCGAATCCCTTCGCCCGCTCCAAATTTTTCCAACCGATCGAGCCGCGCACTCCGAAGCGGCGGCTTCCCCGAAAAGCGACAGGTCCGGCATTGTGGGTCTTTCAGCGGCCTCGGTTTTGCTGCGCCCCGCGGCTTTTGCCGGCTTTCCCGGCATCACTCGACCTTTCGGATTTACGCTTTTGTGAGCCTTAGCCTGTAGCCTTGGCCTGAAAATCCAGAGGCTGCCATGGACCTCATCGAGGATCTTCCGTCCACGATTTCCGCCAAGCTTGCCGACCTGAAAAGGCCGGGCGAGCAGATCGTTATTGCCATCAAGGGAGCGTTCAAGGAGGCACTGGTCTGCACCGACGCCCGGGTGATGGTAATAAAGGCCGGGTTCATGACCGGGAACACGTTCGGGGCGAACGTCTTCCAGCTTCCCTACGGCAACATCACGAGCGTAGAGGTCAAGTTCGGGATGACGGGCTACTTCGAGCTGTCGTCGGGTGGCGTGCAGAACACCAAGAAGAGCTACTGGACCAACGGCGGAGACGGCGACGCAAAGAAGGCGCCGAACAGCATCTCGCTCAATACCCGGGAGCAGGCTGAGAAGTTCGCGCGGGCCGCCGAGTTCATTCTCAATCGCATCGCGAATCCGCCGACGGCAGCACCGCCGGGGTCGGCGCCCGCAGTGTCTCTTGCCGACGAGATTTCAAAGCTCGCCGCGCTGTTGGAGAAAGGCTACCTCTCCAAGGAAGAATTCGAGCAGCAGAAGCTTGTGCTTCTCGCCCGCCCGGCCCCGGTAGCCGTTACGCCATCGCCGCCGCCGCCGTCCGTCCGGGTCGATTCAGATTCCGGGCGTCCGCCGGACAACATCGACCGGGCAATCGCCGAGGCCCTGCGCAGTCGGGAAGCGGCCCAGGCCAACGCCGCGACGGAAGAAGTTCGCCCGGCATTCGGCAGGCGGCCGCAAACGCCCCGCTGAATCGGGCAGGCTCGGAGTACCTTACCGTGCCCCGCGCCGGTCGATGCGGTGCTGCCGGCGGGACCTGGCGAAGCGGCGGGTTGATTTCGGGACAAAAAGGGCGGCTCGCGGGCCGCCCTTTTCTTTTGTCGCATGCGCGCCCGTCAGGACTTGGTGACGACCACCACGTCCATGTCGTCGCGCTCCTTGCCGCCGAGGGCGGCGGCGACGCAGGCGATGAAGGCGCCGACCAGCAGCGACAGGGCGAGGAAGAGACTCGCCGTTGCGGCCGTCTTTCTGGCGGCGTCGGCGGCTTCCTTGGCCTTGGTCGCGGCGGCCTGGGCCTCGGTGATGGCGGCATCGACGCGCTGCTCGGCCTCGGCCTGCGGGATGCCGGTCTGCTCGGCGATGAGGCCCGCAAGGTAGGTGCGGTCGTCGGGCGCGATCTGGCCGGCGGCCAGCGACTGCAGCAGGATGCGGCTGCCTTCGGCGCGGACGTTCGCGGCGTTGGCCATTGCTTCGGGCGATGTGTCGACCGGTGCCATGGCCGCGGCGGACGGCGCGGGTGCGGCGGCGGCAGGCGCAGGCGTCGTCGTCGTGTCGGCCGGAGCGGCAGTTCCCGCTGCGGTCGTGTCCGTCGCAGGCGCTGCCGGCGCGGCAGCCGCGGTGGGTGCGGCTTCGGTGCCGGCGGCCATGCTCGCCGACGGCGCCGAGCGGAACAGGCGGTCGGTCAGATATGCGTTCGGATCGAAGTTGCCCGACATGGCACCGCCGGCGGCGGAGCCGGCGCCCTGGGCGACACCCGACGCCACGGTCGCTGCGGTGTCCGCCGTCTTGCCGAGGATGCCGGCAAGAGACGAGGCGAAGATCGCGGTGAGGATGACCAGCGAGAACGACCAGGCGACGAAGCCGTGGGCGGTGTCGCGGAAGAAGACTTCATCGCCGTGGTAACCGTGCATGCGGGTGCGCAGGCGGCCGGCAAAGTAGCCGGCGAAACCCGCCGAGACCCACTCGATCACGATCAGCCAGATGATCGCGCCGACGCCGAAGGCGACGGGGCTGGCGCCGCCCCACGGCGAGATCGCCGAGAGGCCGATGCCGGCGCCGAGCAGGATGAGGATGACGGAAATGCCCGCGCCGGCGACAGAGCCGGCGAAGATCGCGGGCCAGGCCACGGCCGAGCGCGTCGCGGCGGAATTCACCGCGGCGCCGGCGTCATAGACGTTGGTCATGGGGGTTGTCCTCTAGTGCCAGAAGATGGCGAGGAGAATGATGATCGGAATCGGAACTCCAAGCAGCCACAGCAGCAGGGCGCGTCCCATGGGATTCCTCCGGTTGATTTTTGGCGGGTAGTGAGGCGAACGGCGGAGCAACGCGGAGGCTACGCGAAGGTTCCATCCGCGTGCCGCGCGACCACGAGGCAACAGCGGCACTGCGTACGCGTTAGCGATTGGCGCGGGTGTCGGAAGGCGCGTAGATTTCGCGCATGGCCAAACGCGCGGCGAAGCTTGATTTTCCGGTGTCCAATATCCGGCGGCTGCTCGAGCCGGGACCGATCGTGCTGGTGTCGTCGCAGTTCGGCGGCGAGCGCAACATCATGACGATGGGCTGGCATACGGTGATGGAGTTCACGCCGTCGCTGGTCGGCTGCGTCATCTCCTCGGCCAATTATTCGTTCGGGCTGATCCGCAAATCGCGCGAGTGCGTGATCAACGTGCCGACGACGGCGCTGACCGACGCGGTGGTCGGCGTCGGCAACACCGACGGCAACACCGTCGATAAATTCGCGACATTCGGCCTGACGGCGGCGAAGGCGGCGAAGGTGAAGGCGCCGCTGATCGCCGAGTGCCACGCCAGCCTCGAATGCCGGCTGAAGGACGACCGGCTGGTCGAGGACTACAACTTCTTCATCTTCGAGGTGGTGAAGGCGCACGTGAAACGGACGCCGAAATATCCCGAGACGCTGCACTACACCGGCGACGGAGTCTTCATGGTGTCGGGCAAGATCATCAGCCGGAAGTCGCAGTTCCGGCCCGGAATGTTGTAGGCTTCGGCCAACGACGTTTCCGGGAGAAAGCCGCAACCATGCGCAAGCTGCAGACGCAGGGCGTCCATCACATCACGCTGGTCGGGGCCGACCGGAAATCGACCATCGATTTCTGGGAGGGCGTGCTCGGCATGCCGTTCGTGTTCGACCAGCCGAACCTCGACGTGCCGGAGGAAAGCCACCTCTATTTCGATCCGGGCGACGGGCGGCTGATCACGGTGTTCACCAACGAGGGGCGCAAGGCGGACCCGACGCCCAACCCGACCGAGATCGGCGACGTGCACCACATCGCCTTCAACGTCTCGCATGCGACGTTCGCGCAGGCGGTCGAGCGGCTGGCCGAGCGCGGCATCTCGAACAGCGGGCCGAAGGATCGCGGCTTCATGGACTCGATCTACTTCCGCGATCCGCTCGGGCAACTGTTCGAGCTGGCGTCGTATCGCTTCCTGCCGCCGGAGGGGCGGACGCACGCCGAGGTGCTGCTCGCGGCGCATCACATCCGCGTCGCGCGCGGCGACTACAACATCACGGAGGCGCATCTGGCGGATGCGATCGAGGACATGATCCGCGCGGGTCGCGGCTCGCTGTCGAAGGATCGCGGGCCGCGGGATCCGTATGCCAAGGCAAAGCCGGCGGCGGGGAAGAAGCGCGTGATGGGGAAGAACACGCAGGTCGGCGGGAAGGCGAGGAAGAAGGGGAAGTAGGGGAAGTAGGGGAAGTAGGGGAAGTAGGGGAAGTAGGCGGACGCTGCGCACACTCTCGTCGTTCCGGCGAAGGACGGAATCCGGCGGGAGCGTGCGGGTGCTCTTGTGGTGAGGTCGTCGATGGGCCCCGGCTTTCGCCGGGGTCACGAGGGAGCGGAGGTGACGGCGGAGATCAGGCGACGCGGGGGATGCCGCGGCGCCGCCAGAATATATCTCAGCCGCGGCGTGTTATTGTTTCGGCAAAGGCGCCCCACGAGGCGCCGCCAAGAGTGGGAGGAACACCATGGCGATGAAGCTTTACGTTCTGCTGGTTTCCAATACGAGCCGGCCGATCCGGGCGCTGATTGCGGAAAACAAGCTGCCGATCGAGGAGGTGGCGCTCGACTTCTACAAGGGCGAGCACACGAGCGAGCCGTATGTTTCGCTGAACCCGAACGGGCTGGTGCCGACGCTTGTCGACGACGACTTCGTGCTGACGGAAAGCTCGGCGATCATGAAGTATCTCGCCGACAAGTTCGATCTCGGCCTCTACCCGAAGGACCTGAAGACGCGGGCGAAGGTCAACGAGCTGATGGACTGGTTCAACACCGGCTTCTATCGCGACTACGCCTACAACGTCGTCTATCCGCAGATCTATCCGCACCACAAGCGGCAGACCGACGAGGCGCAGAAGCACACGATCGCGTGGGGCAAGGACCAGACGGAGAAGTGGCTGAAGGTGCTGAACGAGCACTGGCTTGGCAATGGCAACAAGTATCTCGTCGGCGACTCGATGACGATCGCCGATATATTCGGGCATGCCCTGATCACCTGCGGGATGGTGACGCGCGACGAGTTCAAGGCGTATCCGAACGTCGATCGCTGGGTGAAGGAAATCGGCAAGCTGCCGTCGTGGCCGAAGGTCAACGAGGCGCTCGCCGGTTTCCGCGACTACGTCAAGGATCAGCAGTTCGTCAACGTGGCGTGAGGCTGGCGGCGCTTGGCGAGAGCGTGCCTCCGGTGGGGAGGCGTGCCCCACCCACCGCGCTTCGCCTTCGGCTTCGCGCGGTCCCCCCTCCCCGTAAAGGGGAGGGAAAGCGGAGCTTCACTCGTGCGGAATGCCGCTCGTTGTCATCCCCGCCTGCGCGGGGACGACAGTGGTGTCAGGTGGCGGCGGACCAGTCGACGAGTTTCGATTTGTAGCTCGATCTCGGCAGTGCGCCGAACGGGATCAGCTCAATCGCGGTCGTGACTGTGAGCGACTCGCGGATGCGCGCGCGGATGCGATCGGCGAGCCCGGCCTCGGCGGCGACGCCTTCGCCGAGTTCGACCGCGACGGGCAGCGGCGGATCCTGGCGGAAGCCTTTGGCGCGCGGGCGGACGGCGATGACGCCGCTGACCAAGGGGCTGAATTCATTGACTATTTCGCGGATGGCGGCGGGGAAGATGTTGACACCGCGGACGATCAGCATGTCGTCGGTGCGGCCGATGCAGCGGACGCGCGGGGCGGTGCGGCCGCAGGCGCAGGGCGACGTCCAGATGCGGACGTGATCGCGGCTGCGGAAGCGCAGCAGCGGCGCGCCGCGATGGCGGAGGTGCGTGTAGACCAGTTCGCCCTCGGCGCCGTCGCGCATCGGCACGGGCTCGCCGGTTTCCGGATCGATCAGCTCGAAATGCACCAAGTTCCGGCCGGAGAAATGCATGCCCTGCTTCTCGGTGCACTCGCCCCACAGCGACACGCAGATGTCGCCGATGCCCATCGCCTCGGTGACCTCGGCGCCCCACGCCGCCTCGAGGCGGGCGCGGGTGGCGGGCTCGCCGCCGCCGGGCTCGCCGGCGACGAGCAGGCGCTTGACGCTCGACGAGGCGAGATCGATGCCGCGCTCGACCGCCCACTCGGCGATGTGCAGCGCGTAGGACGGCGTGAGCGCGACGGTGTCGGCCTTCAGCAACTGCACGGCGGCGACGAGGCGATCGGTGCTCGCGGCGCCGACCGGGATGTGTGTCAAGCCGATGCGGTTGAAGGCGTCGAGCGTGACTCCGGCGACGAAGGGACCGGCGCCATAGGTCGAGATGAGGCGGTCGCCGCGCTTGACGCCCGAGGCGGAGTACGAGCGGCTCGACACGGTCACCCAGTCGGCGACGTCGTCGGCGGTGAGCGGCACGTAGCTCGGCGTGCCGGTGGTGCCGCTGGTCGAGAAGATGCGTGCGATCTCGCCGAGGGGCGGGATGAGGTGCGCGCCGACCGGGTCCGCCGCGGTGCGCGTGGCGCGGAGCTCGTCCTTCTCGGTCAGCGGAAGCCTCGCGATGGCGTCGAGGCCGCCGACGGATTCGGGCGTGGCGAAGCCGGCGGCGTTGAGTTTCGATTTGTAGAAGCGCGAGCGGGCGAAGAGGGTTGCGATCTGGCGGCGATAGACCGGGTCGTCGACCTTTTGCTGCTCGGCCCACGGGCGGCGTTCGACTTCGGGCTCGAACATCGCGGCGGTCATGGCTTGCCGCCGTCGTAGCCGATGGCGTCTTCGGCGGCGCCGGCCATGGCGAAGCCGATCGGCCGCTGCTGCTCCTCCGCGATGTGCGCCAGCAGCCCGGCGGTGCGGGCGAGCAGCGGGATCGCCTTGGCCATCGCGGGGGGGAAATCGAGGTCGATGAGGCAGGCGGCGATCGCCATCGAGACGTTCATCGGCAGCGGCCGGCCCACGCCTTCGCGACCGCCGGCGTGAAGCGGCGGGCGATGTCGATGGCCGGGCCGGCGACGCCCTTCTCGGCCGCCAGCGCCAGAATTCTTTCGGCGCGCGGGTATCGCCGTCCTTGTGCACGGGGTGGCCGTAGCCCGGCATCTTTTCGCCGCGGGCGCGGAGGTCGGCGACGATGTGGCCGTAGCCCGGCATCTTTTCGCCGCGGGCGCGCGGAGGTCGGCGACGATGGCGGCGACGGCGGCATCGGGCGCGGCGCCCCGCGGCGATGCGCGCCTTGGCGTCGACGATGAGGCGGGGCGCAGGGCTCGCTGGCGCCGAGGATGACGGGGCCGGCGCCGAGGGAGGCCGGCGGCGACGGCGCCCTGGATCGAGTCGGGCGCCGGCGGCGAGCGTCATGCGCGCGGCGACCGCGGTCGGCGTAAGACCGTGCTCGGCGATGGCGACCAGCAGGAGATCGAGGAAGTAGCGCTGCTGGTCGGGGTCGGCTCGCGGCCGGTGACGAGGAAATAGAAATAGGCGGTGAAGGTGAGGCGGCCCATGAGGTCGCCGACGAGATCGCGGCCGCGGACCGTGACGCCGGCGGCGTCCCGCGGTCGCGATCGCGCTCTTCGCCTCGCCCGGCTTGCCGATCTGCACTATTGCCTCCCCCCGCCGCGCGCATTGATCCGCCGCGCGGCCTTGTTGGATGCAAATCTAGCGGCAAAAAGCCGGCGGGCAACCCGCGATTCCGGTCAGGCCTGGGCGGGCGGCTCGCCCCCAAGGGATGCGGCGCGTCGGCCGCCCGCCGCATCGGGGATGGCGGCGGGCGCCGTGGCCGCCGGTATCTCGGCGATCGGGCCGGGGGTCGCGGCCGCCGCCGAACTTGACCAGGGCGGCGACGCGATCGTCGATTGAAGGATGCGTGGCGAACAGGCGGGCGAAGCCCTTCTCGCGCGGATGATCGAGGAACATTTCCTGGATCTGCGACGGCGCGGCGAGCTCCGAGTGGCCGGCGATCTTGCGGAGCGCGCTGATCATCGCGTCGGGGTCCTTGGTCAACTCGACCGAGGCCGGCATCGGCAAGGAATTCGCGCTTGCGCGACATTGCCATGTTGAGCGCGATGGCGAGCAGACGGGCGATGATGAAGATCGCCACGGCGATGAGGATGAGAATGAGGGCGCCGCCGCCGCCTTTGCTGTTGCTGCTCGACCGGCCTCGATGAGCGGCTGGCCGCTGCCGCCGGAACCGCCGCCGCCCGCCGCTGTAGCCGGGCGAACGCCCGGCGCCGCCGTAAAACAGCAGGCGCGGCCGAGCGAGACGAGAAGATCGCCGACCAGCGAGATGATGCCGACGAAGACGGCGGCGATGACCAGCAACTGGACGTCGGCGGTTCTCGATGTGGGTCAGCTCGTGGGCGAGGACGGCCTCGAGCTCCTTGTCGTCGAGCGCGTCCATCAGGCCGCGCGCGTGACCGTGACGGTGTACTGGCTCTTGCGCACGCCGGTGGCGAAGGCGTTGCGCGCCGGGCTCTCGACGATGCGGAGCTGCGGCATGGTGATGCCGCGGCTGATGCACAGCGTCTCGAGGATGTTCCACAGGCGCGGCTCGGCCTTGCGGTCGATCGGCCTGGCGCCGGTCGCCAGCGCGACGATGCCGGTGTTGGCGAACCAGGCGATGAGGAACCAGACGAGCGCGCCGATGACCGCGACCAGGGATCAGGCTCGGCGTCAGCGCCAGCGCATTCATGATGCCGTCGCCGACATCGGGATTGTCGAAGGCGGAGTATGATCAGCGCGAAGGCGAAGCAGATGAGGAACAGCAGGAACGGAAAACCGGCGAGAAGCACGAGCGACTTCAGCCGGTTGTTCCAGATGTAGGTCCTGAGGCCGTAGCTGCCGAGCACGCGCGGCCCTCCACTTGCCGCCCGCGGACTAGAACTTAACCTGCGGCGCAGTGTTGACGGCGGCGCGCTCGCCCTCGTCAAGCTCGAAGAAGGTGCGCTCGGTGAAGCCCATCGGGGCCGGCGATCAGCACCGCCGCGGAACTGCTGCGATGGCGGCGTTGTATTCCTGGACGGCGTTGTTGAAGAAGCGGCGCGAGGCGGCGATCTTGTTCTCGAGATCGGAGAAGGTCGCTCTGCAACTGCTGGAAATTCTGGCTGGCCTTGAGGTCGGGATAGGCCTCCGACAGCGCGAACAACTGGCGGAGCGCGCCGGATAGCATGTTCTCGGCGGCGACCTGGGCCTCGGATTTGACGCGGCGACCGCGGCGTTGCGCGCCTGGGTGACGGCTTCGAGCGTGCCGCGCTCGTGGGCGGCGTAGCCCTTCACGGTCTCGACGAGATTGGGCACCAGATCGTGGCGCTGCTTGAGCTGGACCGAGATGTCGGACCACGACTGGCCGACGACCTGCCGGAGGCTGACGAGGGCGGTTGTAGACGACGATGAGGAAGAGCGCGATCACCACGATCACGCCGATCAGAATCCACCAGCCCATGACGCTCTCCTTGGTTTCAGGTCGGCGGCAGATTAGCAGCGATGGTTGCGTGGGCCAATTTACGGGTGCGGCCTGTGACTGGGGACACAACGGCGGGGCGGTGGGCGGGCGGTTCCCCACCCCGCCACGCTTGGCGTGGTCCCCCTCCCCGAAATGGGGAGGAATGGGAGTGTGGTCTTCGGCCGGCGCGCCCGCAATTCGGGCTGGTGTCTACTGGGTCCCCGCCTTCGCGGGGACGACATCGGCGATTAGTGGAAATTGCGGCCTTTCGGCATGACGTCGTGGGCGGCTTTGGCTTCCTCCTCGAAGAAGCGGACGTTGCGCGGGTGGCGGCGGTTGCTGCGCGAGCGGCTGTCGTCGCGGTCGGGTGGGCGACCTCATCGGAGCGCGACAAAGTCTGGAGGTCGTCCGCGTCGGCGGAGAGGGCGGAGAGCATCGGCGTCAGGTCGTCGATCCGCTCGGCGATGACGTGGATGACGCCCTTCTCGCTCTGCACCTTGCCGGTGATGGCGATGAGGCGGGCGCCGAGAACTACGGGCCGGAATTTTTCGTAGATCTTCGGCCAGACGATGGCGTTGGTGATGTCGGTCTCGTCCTCCAGCGTCATGAAGATGACGCCCGACGCAGTGCCCGGCCGCTGGCGCGTGATGACCAGGCCGGCGACCGTCGCGCGCTTGCCGTTCATCGCGCTGCCGTCGCCATCGGGCGCGGCACCGCGCAGGCGCGCCGCCGGCATTATGCCGCGCGCCGCAAGGTCGTCGCGGAGCAGCGTCAGCGGATGCGTCTTCAGCGACAAACTGAGGTAGCGGTAGTCGTTGACGACGTGCTCGCCGATCAGCATCGGCGGCAGGGCGAAATCCGGCTCGCGGCGGATGTCGGCGTGCTCGGGGATGTCGAACAGCGGGAGCCTGTCCTTCGCCTTCAGCGCGCCCTCGCCGCGCGCCGCCCACAACGCATCGCGCCGGTCGAGGGCCGACGGAACGGAAGGCATCGCCATCGGCGAGGCGCTCGATCGCGGTGCGCGACAGGCCGGTGCGCAGCCACAGGTCGCGGACCGAGTCGTAACCTTTGCCGCGCTTTGCCATCAGGGTCTCGGCGTCTTTTTCGGCGATGCCCTTGATGCGATGGAGGCCGAGGCGGACGGCGTATTTTGTTTTGATGTCGGGGAGCATGGAGGTGTGGAGGGGATGGACACCAGCCACCGGGTTTCGCGCGGTCCCTCCTCCCCGTATCGGGGAGGGATGGAGTTCCTCCTGCACGGTCGGTACGTACTGGGTCCCCGCCTTCGCGGGGATGACAGCGGGGGGAAGTTCCTCCAGCGTCGAATACCAGTCCGAGCTGTTAACATCGGGCGGCAGCACGACCACGCCATGCCGCTCCGCATCGCGGACGATCTGCGCCGGCGCGTAGAAGCCCATCGGTTGCGAGTTGAGCAGCGCCGCGGCGAAGACGTCGGGGTAGTGGACCTTGATCCAGGCCGAGGCGTAGACCAGCAACGCGAAGCTCGCCGCGTGGCTTTCGGGGAAGCCGTAGTCGCCGAAGCCTTCGATCTGCTTGAAGCAGCGCTCGGCGAAGTCTTTCGTATAGCCGCGGCGTGTCATGCCTTCGACCATGCGCTGCTGATACGTGCCGATGGTGCCGTTGCGGCGGAAAGTGGCCATGGCGCGGCGGAGACCGTCGGCCTCGGCGGCCGTGAATTTCGCCGCGTCCATGGCGATCTGCATCGCCTGTTCCTGGAATAGGGGCACGCCGAGGGTGCGTTCCAGAATTTTGCGCAGCTCGTCTTCGTCGCCATGTTCGGGCGATGGCGAAGGATAGCTGACCGGTTCGATGCCCTCGCGGCGGCGGAGATAGGGGTGGACCATGTCGCCCTGGATCGGGCCGGGGCGAACGATCGCGACCTCGATGACGAGGTCATAGAATTTTTCGGGCTTGAGGCGCGGCAGCATCGACATCTGCGCGCGGCTCTCGACCTGGAAGACGCCGATCGTGTCGGCGCGGCTGAGCATGCGGTAGACGGCTTCATCTCCTTGCGGGATTGTCGCCAACGTCAATGTCTCGCCGTATCCCTGCTCGAGAAATTCGAAGGCGCGGCCGATGCAGGTGAGCATGCCGAGGGCGAGGACATCGACCTTCAGCATGTGGAGCGCGTCCAGATCGTCCTTGTCCCATTCGACGAAGGTGCGATCCTCCATCGCGGCGTTCATGACGGGGACCATCTCGTCGAGGCGGTCCTTGGTCATGACGAAGCCGCCGACGTGCTGCGACAGGTGGCGCGGGAAGCCGATGAGCTGGCGGCAGAGATCGAGCACCATGGCCATCGCCGGCTCCTTCGGATCGAGGCCGGCGCGGCGGACATCGACATCGCGGACGCCGTCTTCCGAACCATCCCCATGTCGTCGAGGCCAGCGCGCCGATCGCATCCTCGGACAGGCCGAAGACCTTGCCGACATCGCGGACGGCGGAGCGGTGCGGTAGGAGATGACGGTCGCGGCGATGCCGGCGCGCCGGCGACCGTATTTTTCGAACACGTACTGCATCACCGTTTCACGGTGTTCGTGCTCGAAATCGACGTCGATATCGGCGGCTCGTTGCGGTTCGGCGAGATGAAACGCTCGAAGAGCAGATTGGCGTGGCTGGGATCGACCTCGGTGATGCGAGGCAGTAGCAGACGACGGAATTAGCCGCCGAACCGCGGCCCTGGCAGAGAATGTCCTGGCTGCGGGCATAGCGGACGATGTCGTGGACGGTCAGAAAGTAGGGGGCGTAGCCGCGGCCCTCGATGATCTTCAGTTCCTTGGCCAGGGTTTTGTGCACCCGGTCGGGCACACCTTCGGGATAGCGGAAGCGGGCGCCTTCCTCGGCAAGGTGAGCCAGCGCCTCCTGGGGCGAGGCAAAGGCGCCGGTCGGCTCGTCGGGGTATTGATACTGCAGCTCGTCGAGGGAAAAATTGATGCGCTTCATCACACGCATCGTTTCGGCGAGCGCCTCGGGATACTTGCGAAACAGGCGCGCCATTTCCTCCGGCGATTTGAGATGGCGCTCGGCGTTCGCCGCGAGGCGGAAGCCGGCTTCGCGCAGCGTCGTCTTCTCGCGGACGCAGGTGACGACGTCCTGCAGCGGGCGGCGTTCGGGCACGTGGTAGTGCACGTCGTTGGTCGCCATCAGCGGGATGTCGCCGGCTTCGGCGATGCGGGCGAGGCGCGTCAGGCGGCGGGCGTCGCTGCCGGTATAGGAGCAACTTGCCATCAGGCGGACGTTGCCGGGGAAGGCGGCGTCGAGCGCGGCCAGCGTGGCGGGCAGGTCGACGGCGGCGGTGCGTTCCTTTTCCGGCGTGGTCGAGCCGTCCGTCACGCCGAGGACTATGCCCGCGCCCCCATTCCAGCAGGTCGGCAAGGTCGAGATGGCACTGGCCCTTTTCGGCGCGCAGGTTGCCCTCGGTCAGCAGGCGGCAGAGGCGACCGTAGGCGGCGCGGTCGGTCGGCCAGGCGAGGACATCGGGGGTGCCGTCGCGGAAGGCGAGGCGGCAGCCGACGATGGATTTCACCTTCGGCGCCTTCTCCCTCTCTTTCTTTTCCTTCCTTGCTTCCTCGGCTCTCTTCTTCACCGCCTCTTCGGCCAGTATCCGAGCCGCGATGTAGCCGCGCACAACGCCGGCCAAGGTGTTTCGATCGGTAACGGCGACGGCGGCCAGTCCTATCGATGCCGCGTGGCGAACGAGTTCCTCGGGATGAGAGGCGCCACGGAGGAAAGAGAAGTTGGTCGTCATGGCGAGTTCGGCGTACGGAATTCGCCGTCGTCGCTTCGCCGGCTGGCGCTTTTGGCGCGTCTTGCGTGCAGCGATCGGGACGACGTTATTCACGCGATGCTCCTAGTCTCGTTTTCGCGGGATGAGCCGAAGGAGCGGGTCACGCGAAGACCCCGTGCAGATACCAGCGCGGCGTCGCGACCCTCGCGAGCGTAGAGGCCGTCGCGGTAGAGCCAGAAGCGGTGGCCATCGGTATCTTCGATGCGGAAGTAATCGCGGGTGTGGCCGTTCGCATGCCACCACTCGTCGGCAATGCGCTCCGGGCCTTCGGCGCGGGCGATACGATAGAGGACGCGGCGCCAACGGAAGGCGACCGGAGGACTGTCGGGGACCTCGGCCGTCACTTCCACGGGCTCAGGATGGGCGAAGAGGCGGAGGGGGCGGGGAATGGAAACTCCGGCTTCACGATGCTTTAGCGCTGTGCCGATCTGATCGCGCGATAGAAGTATCTCCGCACGTTCGGGGACGTGGCTTTCACGCAGTGCAATGCTTCTGACGCTGTCCGAGCCGAGGCGCGCACCGATGCGGTCGAGAAGGCCGTCAACGTCGGCCTCGGCAGCGGCTTCGCCGCTAAGGTCGATCTGTGCGGCATCGGTGGGAGCAGAAGCGGTGACCGACAGGCGCGCCATGTCGAAGCCGAAGCCTGCGTCGATCTCGTCGCCGAGTGCTGCGAATTTTTCACGGAAGAGGGCGAGGATCAGTTTCGGTGCGCGGATCGGACGGCTGGCGCCAACGGTGATTTCGGTCACCACGCCGTCAACGCGGAACAACGTGTAAGTGAGACGGCGGGCACCTTCGCGCTGGCGCTCGAGGCTTTCTGCGACCGTGCCGGCAAGCGAGGTCAGCGTGCCGGCGATGTCTTCCTCGCGCGCGATCGGCTCGGCGAAACGGCGCTCGGCGATGAAAACAGGCGCCGGGCGACGCGGGTCGATCGCTTCTTCGTCAAGTCCAGCGCCTGATCGAGGCGGCGGATGAGGGCGCGGCCGAAGCGGGCGGCAGCGGACCGCGCGGCGCGCCGGCGATCTGACCAATGCGCTTCAGACCGACGCGATCCATCGCCGAGACGATCTCGGGATCGACGCGAAGGGCGGCGAGCGGCAGGGGTGCGAGCATCGCTGCGGTTTCGCCGTGCGCACAACGGCAACATCGGTGAAGCGGGCGGCGGCGGACGCGCGCCGGGCGTGTCGGCGACGGCGACCTGGGCAAGGAAGCCTTGTGCAAGAAGGCGAGCGGTGAGGTCGGCGACGAGGGATGCCTCGCCGCCGAAGAGATGGGTGGCGCCGGTAATGTCGAGCATCAGGCCGGCGTCGCCATCGAGCGCGACGAGCGGTGTGTAGCGCTCGGCCCAGGCGGCGATCGTTTCCAGTACTGCCGCGTCAGCGGCGGTGTCTTCGTCGGCAACCATCAGCGCCGGTATCATGGCGCGAGCATCGGCGAGCGCGGTGCCGCGAGTCAGGCCGAGACGGGCGGCGGTCTGGTCGATCGCGACGAGGCGGAGGGCGATTTGATTTTAGCGACGACGGCGAGGGGGTCATCCGCGCGAGCGGAGGCGGCGGCGCTTTTCCTCGCGGGGGAGGGGGGCGTCGTTTGGCTTTGGACGGAACGCCACGATTTGCCTTTGTTCTGGCGGTGGAGGCGGTCGGTCGAGAGGTAGGGCAGGGAGAGAGCGAGGATGCGCCGGGGCGGCGATGGTGAAAATACGTCGGTCATGATTCCACTCCACGTCCAAAGTTCCTGTGCGCCCTGGCGGTTCCGTTCCAGCGTCAGACGCCAGGCAGGGTTGCCAATACCCTCGGGAAATTCGTCGTCGATGCCGGCCGGGTGCGGCGTTATCAGCCAGCGGGTATTGGCGGCGCCGGGCTCGGCGCGGTTCGTCTGGCGAAGGAGCAGGCCCATGACGCCATGCTCGGCGGCGCGGAGCGCCAGGCGGCGGCTCGCGGTCAGATCGAGTACACGCGGGTTGCCGCGTATCTCGGTGACGACCGCGGCAAGGCCGCGACAGCGCAGCCCTTCCTCGAAAACCCACAGCGCATCCGCCGGCCTGGTCACGCGCACTACGATCAGGCGCGATGGCCCGAGGCCAAAGACGGCGAGGCCGTTGCCGTAGGGGAAGCCGGCTTCATCGGTTGCCTGGCGCTCGAGAATCCAGAGGATCGGGCGCGGGTCGTTCTCGCCGAGCCTTGCGAGGATGGCGGCGGCAAAGCCGTCATCGCGGCGGCGTCGCGACTCTCGGCGACGCGCAGCTCGTGAAGCGCAGCGCAGCGGAGACCGCCGGCGAGCAGCGCGTCTAGTTTCGGGATGGCGAAGGGAAGGGTCGCGCCGGCGCGGCGGGGGGCGAGCGGCGGGGCGCGGGCGTGCGCGACATGAGAGGAGGCTGTCCTCTCACCCTCTTTCCCCATAAGTGGCTTGGTCTCGCCTAACGCTGCGATGTGGCGGCGCAGTTGGGCAAAGGTTTCCCCCGGCCACGAAAGCGCTGGTGCGCATGGCTTTTCCGATCCGCGATGGGAATGTGTTCCTGTTTTGTTCTATTGATTCCGGAGATCGAACGGCGAGTCAAGCGAATGAATCCCGCACCTCGCGATCTGCCGGAAAAGATTAAGGAATCCATAGGGTTGCTGGCGTAGGGCTGGGCGCAGCCCTCATCGTTCAACCGAAAGCAACGCCCATGCCGGTCACTCGCGCAACGCTCGCCGCCGGTCTCCTCATGCTCTCCTTCGCGAGGGTTTCCGCCGAGGACGCCGTGTCGCTCAAGCCTACGGTGACGCCGGTTCTTGATTCGAGCCAGACGATCATCGGGCAGCCGCTCGCCTACCCGGCCGGGATCGCCGAGATCACCGCATCGCTCATCATCGTGCCGCCGGGCGGCGAAACCGGCTGGCATCTCCATGCCGTGCCGCTGTTCGGCTACATCCTCGAGGGCGTGCTCACCGTCGACTACGGCGGCGACAAGGGCACGCACACCTACACCACCGGAGAGGGCATGCTCGAGGCGATCAACTGGCCGCACAACGGTATGAACAAGGGAACGGTGCCGGTGCGCATTCTTGCCGTCTACGCCGGCGCCAAAGGTGTTCCCGATGCGGAGACGGTCACGCACTGAGACCAGCCAGCGTTGCGCGCCGGACAACGCCAGACATAGTCGTGGATGGCCGGGACCAGCCCGGCCATGACGGGCATAGGTGCGACGGCATTCGCTTGTATCGCAGTGGGGAATCACTACGTTCCGCCCGTCGTTTGCTGGAGGGTGCCGTCATGACTGCTGCTGCTGTCGCTCGTCGTCCGTTGGCCGTGCTGGTCGTCGTGGCGCTGGCCTCGTTCCTGTCGGCGTGCGGGATCAATACGATCCCGACTTACGAGGAGCAGGCGAAGGCTTCGTGGAGCGAGGTGCTCAACCAGTATCAGCGGCGCGCCGATCTCATTCCCAATCTCGTCGAGACAGTGAAGGGCTACGCCAAGCAGGAGGAGACGGTGCTGACCGAGGTCACCAATGCGCGCGCCAAGGCGACGCAGGTGCAGGTGCCGGCCGACATTCTCACCAACCCCGACGCCTTCCAGAAATTCCAGGCGGCGCAGGGCGAGGTCGGCGCGGCGCTGTCGCGGCTGCTCTCGATCACCGAGGCGTATCCGGACCTCAAGTCGAACCAGAACTTCCTGGCGCTGCAGTCGCAGCTCGAAGGGACGGAGAACCGCATCGCGGTGGCGCGGCGCGACTACATCGAGGCGGTGCGCGTTTATAACACCGAGCTGTCGACGTTCCCCGGCCGCCTGTGGGCCTCGACGCTCTATGCCGGCAAGAAGCCGATGGAGACGTTCACCATCGCGGCCGAGAACATGACGCCGCCGGCGGTGAAGTTCTGATCATGCGGGCGCTCGCGCGAGGGATGCTCGTCTTCCTCGCGCTCATCTTCGTAACGGTGGCGGAGGCGGCGCCGACTTTTCCGGCGCTCACCGGACGCGTCGTCGATCAGGCCGGGATCATCCCGGCGGCGATCGCGGAGCGGCTCGATGCCAAGCTCCGTCAGCTCGAGGAAAAGACCACCGACCAGTTGGTCGTGGCGACGGTGAAGTCGCTGGAGGGATACGACATCCAGGACTACGGCGTGCAGCTCGGCCGCGCCTGGGGCATCGGGCAGAAGGGCAAGAACAACGGCGTCGTGCTTTTGGTGGCGCCGGCCGAGCACAAGGTCGGCTTCGAGGTCGGCTATGGGCTGGAAGGGACGCTCACCGACGCGCTGACGCAGGTGATCATCCAGAACGCGATCCTGCCGCGCTTCCGCGCCAACGACTTTGCCGGCGGCATCGAGCGCGGCGTCGACGATACGATCCAGGTGCTGTCGGGCGACGCGCAGGAGATCCAGAAGCTGGCGGAGAAGCGGCCGGCGGACGGCGGCTTCTGGAGCTCGGTCTCGCCGCTTCTGGTCATCATCGTGATTTTCGTAGTGCTGAACTCGTTCCGGCGGCGTGGCGGGGGCGGCCTGCTCGGCTGGCTGATCGCGTCCTCGATCCTCAACTCGCGCTCCTCGCGCGGCGGCTGGGGCGGTGGCGGATCATGGGGCGGCGGAGGCAGCGGTGGCGGCGGCTTCTCGGGCGGCGGCGGGTCGTTCGGCGGCGGCGGATCGTCGGGGAGCTGGTGATGGCGCACGCTCCGCTCAGCGACGACGAACGGCGGCGCGTCCGCGAGGCGGCGACGGCGGCCGAGAAAAAGACCGCCGGCGAAATCTTCGCGGTGGTCGCGGAAGAAAGCGACGACTATCGCTTCGTGCCGATCCTGTGGGCGACGCTCGCCGCGCTGATCGCGCCGTTGCCGCTGATCTTCCTGACGCTGTGGCCGGCGTCGCTGATCTTTGCCGTCCAGCTCGGCGTGTTCGTGGTAGTCGCGGTCGTGCTGTCGCTGCCCGCCGTCAAGATGGCGGTGGTGCCGGCGTCGGTGAAGCGCGATGCGGTCAGGTCGCTGGCCGAGCGGCAATTCCTGGCGCACGGCCTGACGCTCACCGAGGCGCGGACCGGCGTGCTGATCTTCGTGTCGCTGGCCGAGCGGCGGGCCGAGATCATCGCCGACACCGGCATCGCGGCGAAGGTGGATGCCGGCGTGTGGCAGGCGGCGATGGACGAACTGATCGCGGGCGTGCGGGCCGGGCGGCTCGCCGATGGGCTGATTGCCGCGGTCGATGCAACCGGTGCGGTACTCGCCCGGCATTTTCCGCCGCGCGTGGGCGATCGCGACGAGCTCGACAATGACGTCGTGATCCTGCCCTAGCTTTTGCCGTCCACGCATTCCATAGGCTAACGTCCGCGCCATGAAACAGCAGACGCCGATCTTCAGCGGCTTCGCCCCCAAGCAGGACGACGCGGCGAGGCAAGCCCTCGCCGAAGCCATTGCCCTGGTCGGTGCCGGGCGTCTCGACGACGCGATGAAGCTTCTGGCGGCGCGGGGCGTGCTCAAGACGGCGAGCGGCAACAGCCTCGCCGGCGACATCCACCTGAAGCAGGGCAATCCGCGCGAGGCGCTGAAGGCATTCGACGCCGCCGTGCGGCTGTCGCCGTCGGCGCCGGAACCTTACGCCAACCGGGGCGTGGCGCTGCTCGAGCTTGGCCGGCTCGAGGAGGCATTGGCGGCGGAAGATCGCTCGTTGCGCATCAGGCCCGAATACGCCGTCGCGCATTTCAACCGCGGCAATATCCTGCGCGCGCTGCGGCGCTTCGACGATGCCGTGACCGCCTACTCGCGGGCGCTGCGCGCCAATCCCTCCTTCGTCGGCGCCTATCTCAACCGCGGTCTGGCATTCGGTGCGCTGCGCCGCCCGCGCGAGGCGCTGGAGGAATTCACGCGCGCTCTGCGGCTGGATCCGAAGCTGGCCGGGGCCCATATCGGGCGGGCGATGTCGTGGCGCGACCTCGGCGACGTCGGCGAGGCGTTCGTCGCGATCGACGCAGCGCTGGCGGCCGACCCGACCAACCTGCAGGCCAAGCATTTCCGTTGCGATCTGCTGATCGAGCTCGATCGCGTCGAAGAGGCGATGGCGGAGATCGACGCGCTGCTCGCCGCAGATCCCGATGACGTCGCCGCGCTGGCGGCGCGGGCGCGGGCGCTGTTGAAGCTCAGGCGTCTCGCCGACGCACTGGAGGCGTCCGACGCGCTCCTCGCCCGCGACCCGAAAAATGCCGACGGCTACGTCACGCGCGGCGCCTTGCTCGGCGAACTCGGCGATCTGGAGGGCGGGCTGGCGGCGATCGAAACCGGGCGGCGGCTCGGTGCCAGCGACAAGTCGTCCCTCCTGGCACGGGCGATGGCGCTGGCGACGCACGGCAAGAGCGCCGAGGCGCTGGCCGAATTCGAGCGGGCGCTGGCGGCCGATCCCGATGGGGCGCTGACGCACTACAACCGCGCCTTCCTGCGCCTCGAGATGGGCGATTGGCCGGGTGGCTGGGAAGAACACGAATGGCGGCTGAAACGGCCCGATCATGCCCACCAGGGCTTCGCCAAACTTGCCGAGCTATGGAATGGGGAGCCGATCGCCGGCAAGCGCCTGCTGGTCTACGGCGAACAGGGATTTGGCGACACGCTCCAGTTCGTCCGCTACGTACCGCGCCTGGTGGAAACCGGCGCGTTGGTGACGCTGATGCCGCAGGCGGGCGCGGTGCGGCTGCTCGCGGCAAGCTTTCCGGAGATCGACGTCATCGCTCCGGTCGGGACGCGGCCGGCGTTCGACTATCAGGCATCGCTGATGAGCATGCCGGCGATCTTCCGCGACACGCTGGAGACGCTGCCGCGGCAGACGCCGTATCTCAAGGCCGAGCCCGAACGTGTGGAAAAATGGCGGGCGCGGATCGGCGAAGGCGGGCTGCGCGTCGGCATCGTGTGGCAAGGGTCGCTGCGCTACCGGAGCGACGCGACCCGCTCGATACCGCTGGCGAAATTCGCGCCGCTGGCGGCCGTGCCGGGCGTTCGGCTGTTCAGCGTGCAGGCACAGATCGGGCTGGAGCAGCTCGATCTACTGGGCGAGCAACTCGGGATCACGCGCTTTGGCGAGGAGCTGGAAAACAATCCCGACGGCTTCCACGAGATGGCGGCCATCATGGCCAACCTCGATCTCATGGTGATGTCGGATACCGCCCCGACCCACCTCGCCGGCGCGCTCGGGCGGCCGGTGTGGCTGGCGCTGTCCAAGCGCGCGGACTGGCGCTGGATGCGCGATCGGGAAGATTCGCCGTGGTATCCGACGATGCGGCTCTTCCGCCAGACGACGGCCGGCGACTGGGACGGTGTGTTCGCGCGCATCGCCGAGGCGTTGCAAGCCGAGGTCGAGCGGCGTCGCTGACGCTCGTTTCTTATCCTGCCCGGTCGCGCTTCTTGTTGCTAATGCCGGAAGTGGCGCATGCCGGTCGTCACCATCGCGATGCCGCGAGCATCCGCGGCGGCGATGACGGCGGGGTCGTTCTGCGAGCCGCCGGGCTGGATCACCGCGGTGATGCCGGCGTCGGCGGCGGCTTCCAGTCCATCGGGGAAGGGGAAGAAGGCGTCGGAAGCGCACACCGCGCCTTTGGCGAGCGAATCGGAAAGGCCGGCTTCCTTGGCGGAATCTGAAGCCTTGCGTGCGGCGAGGATCGCGGAGTCGAGGCGGCTCATCTGGCCGGCGCCGATGCCGCAGGTGGCGTTGTCCCTGGCGTAGACGATGGCGTTCGACTTGACGTATTTCGCGACCTTCCAGGCGAAGAGGAGGTCGGCGATTTCCTTCGCGGTCGGCGCGCGCCTGGTGACGACCTTGAGGTCGGCGGCGGTGATCATGCCGGCGTCGCGGTCCTGCACGAGCAGGCCGCCGGCGACGGAGCGGACGGTGACGCTCCGTGCGCGCGGATCGGGGAGCGCGTCGGCGAGCAGGATGCGCAGATTCTTCTTCGACGCGAGGATCGCCAGCGCGGTGTCGCTGGCGCCCGGCGCGATGATCACCTCGGTGAAGATTTTGGCGATCTCGGCGGCGACGCCTTCGTCGAGCGGACGGTTCAACGCGACGATGCCGCCGAAGGCGGAGAAGGTGTCGGTGCGGAAGGCGTTGCGATAGGCCTCGGCCAGTGTCGGCGCCACGGCGACGCCGCACGGGTTGGCGTGCTTGATGATCGCGACCGCGGCGCCGTCCGCCGGCGCGAATTCGGCGATCAGCTCGAAGGCGGCGTCGGTGTCGTTGATGTTGTTGTAGGACAACTCCTTGCCCTGCACCTGGCGCGCGGTGGCGACGCCCTGGCGCTGCTCACCGGTTTTGTAGAGGGCGGCCGACTGATGCGGGTTCTCGCCGTAGCGCAGCTTCTCCACCAGCTTGCCGCCCCAGGCGGCGAAGGCCGGGTAGGGTTCGCCGACGGCGTTGCCGAACCAGCCGGAGACAGCGGCATCGTAGGCGGCGGTGCGGGCATAAGCCTTGGCGGCGAGGCGGCGGCGGAGCGCCAGCGTCGTGCCTTCGGCGAGCGCCGACAAAATCTCCGCGTAGTCGGAGGGATCGACGACCACCGCGACGTAGCCGTGGTTCTTGGCGGCGGCGCGGATCATCGCCGGGCCGCCGATGTCTATGTTCTCGACGATGGTGCGCTCGTCGGCGCCGGAGGCGACGGTCGCCTCGAACGGATAGAGGTTGGAGACCAAAAGATCGATGCCGGCGATGGCGTGCTCCGCCATCGCCTTGGCGTGGCCGGGGTCGTCGCGGACGGCGAGCAGGCCGCCGTGGATCTTGGGGTGCAGCGTCTTGACCCGGCCGTCCAGAATCTCGGGGAAGCCGGTGACGTCGGCGACGTCCACCGCCGCGATGCCGGCGCCCTTCAGGGAGGCGAGCGTGCCGCCGGTGGAGACGATCTCGACCTTCGCGGCGGCCAGCGCCCTGGCGAGATCGACGATGCCGGTCTTGTCGAAGACCGAGATCAGCGCGCGGCGGAGGGCGACGCGATCGGGTAGGGCCGCGGCGGATGCTTTGATCGACATGGCTTAGCGGGCGTACTCGTTTTCCGGGGTGGCGGTGGTGCGGGCGCGGCGGCCGGCGAGCGCGGTGCGGTGCAGTGTCCACTGCACACGCGCGGTCTGCTGGACGCGGCCGTAGATCACGACCTGCTCGGTGGCGCGGTTGCCGCGGTTGTCGGAAAGCAGGATCGATTCCTCGATGGCGATCTCGGGACCATCGGTCTCGAACTCCCAGGTCTCGCCGTCGGGCAGTTCCATCAACACGGCGCGGCGCTCGTGCAGCACGATGGCGCGCACGTTGGGATGAAGGTGGAAGCGGATGGCGAAGGAATCCTTGCCGCTGCGCGTCGGCTGGCCGTTCGGCGTCAGGAACGTGTCCATGCCTTCAAGGCGGTCGCCGGCGTCGGAAAGCAGCAACTGGCGCTCGTGGACGAGGCGGTAGCGGTCGACGTAACCGTTGTGGCGGAGGTCGAGCTCGGTGGCGCCGTGGACGTTGCGGCGGGCGACGTCGATGCGCGTCGGGCCGGCGACGACGGCCTCGCCGAAGACTTCGCCGACGACGCCGCGCGTCAGGATGCGGCACGACGAGGTGTCGTTGAGGGTGACGGTGGAATGCGCGGCGGTGGTGCGGGCGAGGCGGCGGAGCGCGCTCGCCGACGGCTTGGGCACGCCGCAGTTCACGATCAGCCGTTGGCGGCCGACGCTCATCTCGAAACTCAGGCAGCCGGCGTGGGCGCCGACGCTGAAATCGGGCGGCGGCGGGCGGCCGGCATCGACGACGACGACGGTGCCGGTCGCCTCGATGCGCTGGTAGCCGGAGTGCGGCGCGTTCTGCGGGATGGCGGCGCGGGCGTCGTCGTAGGCAAGGATGGTGGCAAGCTGGTCGGTGGCGGTGTCGCCCATGCCGTTGAAATGGGTAAACGAGCCGTCGCCCTGCCGGAAGAAGCGCAGCATCGGCATCATGCGGTCGATGGCGGAAATCAGAATGCGCGAGGGCTGGCCGCCCTTGGCGACGAAGGCCTGGCGGAGCGGCAGGAGATCGACCAGCAGCTCGAGGATGGCGCCGGGGTTGCGGCTGACGTGGCCGCCGTCGGGCAGGATCTGCGCGACCAGCTCGAGGTCGAGGCGGCGGGCGGCCTGCTTCAGGAAACGCTGCTGCTCGGGCATCGACAACGCGAGCGCGGCAAGCGCGATCATGACGCGCAGGCGCGGCAGGCCGGGGGCGGAGTCGTGCGCGACGCGGCGGAGGTAGCGGAGCTGCTTGCCGAGCGAACGCATGAAGCGGCGATAGAAATTGAAGTCGCAACCGTCGAGCACCAGCGGCGTCTGGCTCAGCCACGCCATCAGGCGGCGGGCGACGATCTCAGGATTCCACGCGACCTTGTCGTGGTGGCCTGAGAAGCGGATCCATTCGTCGACTAGGCTGCGCGCATTCGAGCGCGACAGCGCCATGTCGGAGGCGCGCAAGTGGCGCAGCCAGCCGAAGGCGTGGAGCTGGCGCGCCCATTCCTCGTTCGGCGCCTCGGCGTCGAAGACGGAGAAGCCTTCGATGTCGACGCCGTCGCCGTTGAACACCCAGCGACCGGCATAGATGTCGAGGGCGACGGTCGGGTCGGCGGTCCTGAGGTCGATCGGCGCGATGGTCAGGCGCTCGGGCTGCTGCCCGGCGAAGCGCCAGCGGTAGAAGATGCTCGAATGGAGACGGAAGGCGAGGGCGCGTCGCCCCGCGCTGAAGGCAAAGCGCAGCTGCCGACCCGGACCGGACGCTGATCCGATCGCCATCCTTACCCTACTCCCTCGACCCACGCGGCTGGCCGCATCTGGCCTCAGATGCGGTGCCGGACTATCGCCCTATTGGCGGCGCCGGGCAAATGCCCGGGGCGGGTTATGCCCGCTCCGCTTGGGTTATGAAAGCGGGGATGAGCGGAGGGGAGGCGGGCCTACGGCTTCCTCAGGCGCATGATGAAGAAGCCGTCGAGGCCGGCCAGGCGTGGGGTTTCGCTGGGGAGATGCGACGGCAGGGTGCGGATCGCGCCGTCGCGCGTGACGATCTCGGCGAGGCCGCCGATTTCGGCAGGGGAGACGGGATCGAGGGTGAGCGGCAGGTCGGTGAGGTGGGCCTCGCCTTCCTCGGGCTCGAGCGAGCAGGTGCAGTAGATCAGCGTGCCGCCGGGCTTCAGGAATTTTGCGGCGTGGACCAGCATTTTGGTCTGGATGCGTGACAGTGTCGCGACGTCCTCGGCGCGCTTCAGCCAGACGACGTCGGGGTGGCGGCGGATGGTGCCGGTCGCGGTGCACGGCGCGTCCAACAAAATTGCGTCGTATGGCTCGGTCGGCGTCCACTTGAGGACGTCTGCGGCGATCGTCTCGGCTGTGAGATTGAGGCGCTTGAGGTTGGTGGTGAGGCGCTCCAGCCGTGGCGCGGAGATATCGACGGCGGTGACATGAGCGCCGGCGGCGGCCAGTGCGGCGGTCTTGCCGCCGGGGGCGGCGCAGAGGTCGGCGATGCGTTTTCCCGCGACATTGCCGAGCAGCTTTGCGGGGAGTGCGGCGGCGGCGTCCTGCACCCACCATTGCCCTTCCGCGTAGCCGGGGAGCGAGGGGATATCGCCGCCGGCGGTGGTGCGCACCGTGCCGGTGGGCAGCACGATGCCGCCCAGTTTCTCGGCCCAGCCGGCGGGATCGGATTTCACCGACAGATCGAGCGACGGTTCGACGTGGTGGGCGGCGGCGATGGCCCGCGCGGTCGGCTCGCCGTAGGCGGCGAGCCAGCGGCGCCAGAGCCATTCCGGCGTGTCGCCTTCCGGCGCGGCAAACTCGGCGACCAGCGTGTCGCGCTCGCGGGCGATGCGGCGGAGCACCGCGTTGGCGAGGCCCTTGAAGTGGGCGCCGTCGCGATCGGCGGCCAACTGGTCGACGGCGACCGAGACGACGGCGTGGTCGGCGACGCCCATGAACAGGATCTGCGCCGTCGCGGTTTCGAGGATGCGGTTCAACGTGCCGGCACCGCGCGGGCGTTTCTGGATCAGCGACGCCAGGATCGCGTCGATGGTGCCGTAGTGGCGGAGCGTCGTGCCGACGATGGCGCGGGCGAGGGCGCGATCGCGCGGCTCGAGGGCGGCGAAACTCCTGTCGTTCTCCAGCGTCGCGTCGAGCGGCTGGCGCTTATCGACGACGGTGGCGAGAAGTGCGGCCGCGACAGCGCGCGCGGCGAAACCGGGGGCGGTGCTCCGCTTGGTCGGCTGGCGGCTCAACCCCACGGACCGCGCGGGCGGATGGTCTTGCCGATCTGGGGGACGCTTATTTTGCTTCCCTGTCGCGCCTCCGGCGCTCCACGCCTCTCTTCTTGGCTTCCCGGTCGAGCCTGCGGCTCTCCTCGCCTCTTGTCGGCACCCTCCATCGCCATCAGCGCGGCGATGCGGTTCTCCGTCGCCGGATGCGTCGAGAACAGGCTGTCCATGCGGGCGCCGGACAGCGGATTGATGATGAAGAGATGCGCCATCGCCGGGTTCTGTTCGGCGGCGGCGTTGGGGATGCGCGGCGCGAGGTTGGCGATCTTGGCCAAGGCCGAGGCGAGCGTCGCCGGCTGGCCGGTGATCTCGGCCGAGGCGCGGTCGGCGGCGTATTCGCGCGTGCGGCTCACCGCCATCTGCACCAGCATCGCGGCAAGCGGCGCCAGGATCGCGGCGGCGAGCATGCCGAGGATGCCGCCGCCATTGTTGTTGCGGCTGCCGCCGCCGAAGAAGAAGGCGAAGTTGGCGAGCATCGAGATGGCGCCGGCGATGGTTGCGGTGATGGTCATGGTGAGCGTGTCGCGGTTCTTAACATGGCCGAGCTCGTGCGCCATCACCGCGGCGATCTCGTCGCGGTCGAGCGCGCGCAGCAGCCCGGTGGTGGCGCAGACGGCGGCGTGCTCGGGGTTGCGGCCGGTGGCGAAGGCGTTCGGCTGCGGGTTGTCGGCGACGTAGACCTTGGGCATCGGCAGATTGGCGTCGGCGGCGAGCTTCTGCACGATGGCGTAGAACTCGGGCGCGCTGCGCGCATCGACCTCGCGGGCGCGGGCCATCGAAAGGACCATGCGGTCGGCGTTCCAGTAGGACGCGAAGTTCAGGCCGGCCGCCACGACAAAGGCGATCAGGGCGCCGCCGGTGCCGCCGATGAGGAAGCCGACGGCGATGAAGATCGCGGTCAGCGCGGCGAGAAGCATGGCGGTGCGGAGCGTGCTCATGGTCCTTGTCCCTTAGGCGCGTGGTAACCGGCGCGCGATAGAGACGTGGGAATTCGGCGGGTTGGCGACAAGGACGCGGCGAGGGGGCGGGAAGGTGAATTCCGCGCAATCTTCGGGTGACTTGCCGGCCATATATGAATATATTCCTAAAATGATTCGCGGCCTTTCCTTCGTTTTCCTGATGCTGGCGGCGCTACCGGGGTCGGTGGCGGCCGAGACGTTCGGCGGGCCGGTGAGCGCGTCGGTCGTCGAGGTCATCGATGGTGACACGATTGCCGTGAAGGCGAAGGTGTGGCTGGGCGTCGAGGTTTCGTCGCGGGTGCGCATCCGCGGCATCGATACGCCGGAGCTGCACTCAAGCTGTGCGGCTGAGAAGACGATGGCGGAGCAGGCGCGGCAGCGGCTCGCCAAGATCGCCGGCGGCACGGTCAGCCTCGCCAACGTCGTGGACGACAAGTACGGCGGGCGCGTCGATGCCGACGTCGCCAATGCCGTCGGCGTCGATCTCAAGACGGCGATGCTGGCGACCGGATTGGCGCATCCCTACGACGGCAAAGGCGCGCGGGCGGACTGGTGCCCGGTGGCGAGCACGCAGTAGCGGCTCAGGCGCGGGCGACTTTCAGGGCCATGTCTCGGTTAAGGGCGCCGTCGAAGGCGATGCGCAGCGCCGGCACGCGGACAAGAAGGCGGCGCAGACTGACGCTGTCCCACGACACATAGCGCGCGCCGGGCCCGACGCGGACGGTCGCACTTGCGGGCCGTGACAAAAGAAACGCGACCTCGCCGATGAACGTCAGTGGGCCGATGCTGATTGGCCGACCTGCCTTCTCGATGGCGATGTCGCCCGCCAGCACAAAATAGATCCGGTCGACTGGCTGGTCTTCGGTTGTGAGGACTACCGGCTCGGTGGCGGTCTCCCATTTGCTGAGGCGCATCATGCGGCGAAACTCACCGGGCGTCAGCACGGCGAGATGTGAGAAGAGCGCGTATTCGTCGTCGTTGAGGGTAAAATGCGCGCGGTCGAAGATGATCCGGCTGATCATCACGGCGTTGGTGAGAATGTAAATGCTGCTCCAGAAGATGCCGCCCCACAGCGGGGTCGTCGGCGCGAAGAAGTAGTACAGGATGTAGACGGAGTCGCCGGCGACAAGGAACGCGCGGAGCGCGAGCTGATCGCGAAACAGCAGTGCGATGAGGCAGAGCGATGCCCCCGCATGCACGATGTTGTCCTTGACCAGAACGAATTCCAGCAGCCCCTGCAGCCCCTCCATCGGTAGATATCAGCCCTTCGACTTGTTCTGGCGGTTCTTGATCAGGTCGTCGACGACGGCCGGATCGGCGAGCGTCGAGGTATCGCCGAGCGCGCCGAAGTCGTCCTCGGCGATCTTGCGCAGAATGCGGCGCATTATCTTGCCGCTGCGCGTCTTCGGCAGGCCGGGCGCGAACTGGATGAGGTCGGGCGAGGCGATCGGGCCGATCTCCTTGCGCACCCACTGGACCAGCTCCTTGCGCAGCGTATCGGTCGGATCGACGCCCGTCTTCAGGGTGACGTAGGCGTAGATGCCCTCGCCCTTGATGTCGTGCGGGTAGCCGACGACAGCGGCCTCGGCGACGTGGTGGTTGGCGACGAGCGCCGACTCGATCTCGGCGGAGCCGAGGCGGTGGCCGGAGACCTTGATGACGTCATCGACGCGGCCGGTGATCCACCAGTAGCCGTCCTCGTCGCGCCGGGCGCCGTCGCCGGTGAAGTACATGCCGGGATAGTGCGAGAAGTAGGTGTCGAAGAAGCGACGGTGGTCGCCGTAGACGGTGCGCATCTGGCCGGGCCAGCTATCGGTGATGACGAGATTGCCGGCCGCGGCGCCCTCGACGATCTTGCCGTGGGCGTCGACCAGCGCCGGCTTGACGCCGAAGAAGGGACGCGTCGCCGAGCCGGGCTTCAGCGCCGTGGCGCCGGGCAGCGGCGTGATCAGGATGCCGCCGGTCTCGGTCTGCCACCAGGTGTCGACGATCGGGCAGCGGTCGTTGCCGACGACACGGTGGTACCACTCCCAGGCTTCCGGATTGATCGGCTCGCCGACCGAGCCCAAAAGGCGCAGCGAGGCGCGCGAGGTCTTGGTCACGAAGTCGTCGCCGGCGCCCATCAGGGCGCGGATCGCGGTCGGCGCGGTGTAAAAGATGCTGACCTTGTGCTTGTCGATGACCTGCCAGAAGCGGCTGGCGTCGGGGAAGTTGGGGACGCCCTCGAACATCAGGGTCGTCGCTCCGTTCGCCAGAGGTCCGTAGACGATGTAGCTGTGGCCGGTGACCCAGCCGACGTCGGCGGTGCACCAGTAGATGTCGCCGTCGTGGTAGTCGAAGACGTACTGGTGGGTCATCGAGGCGAAGACGAGATAGCCGCCGCCGGTGTGCAGCGCGCCCTTCGGCTTTCCGGTCGAGCCCGACGTGTAGAGGATGAAGAGCGGATCCTCGGCACTCATCTCCTCGGCGGGGCACTCGGCCGACACGTCCTTGACGAGGTCGTGGTACCAGAGGTCGCGCTCGCCCTTGATCGGGATGGTGCCGCCGGTATGGCGGACGACCAGCACCTTCACGTCGCCGCCGACCTTGGCTAGCGCCTCGTCGGTGTTGGCCTTCAGCGGAATCTTCTTGCCGCCGCGCAGGCCCTCGTCGGCGGTAATGACGATCTTCGAGCCGCAGTCGTTGATGCGGCCGGCGAGGCTGTCCGGCGAGAAGCCGCCGAAGACGACGGAGTGGACGGCACCGATGCGCGCCGTCGCCAGCATGGCGAAGGCGACCTCGGGGATCATCGGCATGTAGATGGTGACGCGGTCGCCTTTCTTTACGCCCAGCTTCTTCAGGACGTTGGCGAAGCGGCAGACCTCGGCGTGGAGCTCGCGGTAGGTGATGCGGCGGACGGGGGTGGCGGGATCGTCAGGCTCCCACAGGATGGCGACCTGGTCGCCGCGTTTGGCCAGATGGCGGTCGACGCAGTTGGCGGCGACGTTGAGGGTACCGTCCTCGAACCATTTGATCGACACCGGCGCGCGGTAGTCGGTGTTCTTGACCTTGGTGTAGGGCTTGATCCAGTCGATGCGCTTGCCGTGCTCGGCCCAGAAGCCGTTGGGCTCGTCGAGCGAACGGCGGTACATCGCCTTGTACTTCGCGTCGTCCACCCAGGCGCGCTTCGCCCATTCCGCGGGGACGGCATAGACCTTGTCGGACATCGCTTCCTCACCCTGTCGCCGTGTTAACCGGCGTAAGGACGCCAGTTAATCCGACGACAGCGGCGGGGCGCAAGCCTCAGAGCGCGGCGAGCGGCCCGCTGGCCGGGACAATGACCACGATGCGGTAGCCGGCGGCCTTCATGTCTGCCAGAAGTTGCGGCAGCATTTTCGCCGTCGCCTTCTTGATGTCGTGCAGCATGACGATGCCGCCGTCGTGCCGCTTCAGGCCGCGCAGCACGTTGAGGCGGATGGCGCCGGCCGAGATGCCGGTCCAGTCGGAGCCTACGACGTCGGCGCCGAAGATGCCGATGTGGGCGTCGGTCAGCTTCTGGCGGAGCGCGCGGCTGTCGCCGAAGCCCGGGAAGCGGAAGAAGGGTGCCGGCGCGTGGCCGAGAATCGCGGCAATGGCGGCGATGCCGCGGTCGATCTGGCGGGCGCCGGCGTCGAAGGACAGGGCGGCGAGCGTTGGCGGATGGCTCCAGCTATGGGTGCCGATGGTCTCGCCGTCGGCGTCCTCGCGGCGCAGCAGGTCGGGATAGGCGCGCGCCATGCGGCCGACGGTGAAGAACGTCGCCTTGACGCAGGCGGCATCGAGGGCATCCAGCACCTTGTCCGTGCGGCCGGGCATGGGGCCATCGTCGAAAGTAAGCACGACCTCATGCGGCTCCAGCGGCAGGCGGCCGCGGTACTGCATCGAGCCGACGGCGAGGCCGGCGGAGGTATCGACGCTGATGGTGCGGGCGACGCCCAGCGCGGTGGCGTCGCCACAGGCGGCGAACGCAGGCGCGGCGCCGGCGGCGAGCATCGCCGCGGCGAATAGAAACGGAAGACGCATCATTTCCCCCCAGCGGGAAGCAAAAACGCCGCGTCGCATTTGTAGCAGAACCGGCGTGACGCGATTGTTGCAGATGATTGCAGCGTCAGCGGCACGCCGCCGCAGCTAGCCGAAGGCCCCGATGATCGCACCCATGACCAACAGCACCACCAGCCAGTGGCCGCCGTCGATGACGGTGAGCATCGGCTTGCGGCCGCCGAAGGAATTGTTGACGCCCATGACGGTGACGACGAAGCCCAGCCAGACGAGGAAGGCGGTGCCGACGCTGGAAGCGATCGACGCGACGCCAAGGGAACGGAGGAGAGCGGCGAGGATGAAGGCCATGACGAGATTGCCGACGATGCTGCCGCCGAGCAGTGGGGCCATTGCCGGAGTATCGCCGCTGGCGCGGCGCGCGTTCATGTCGGCGGCGTTCATGCCCATGGCATCCATCCACGGCTTCACGAACAGGACCGAATACCAGAGCGCGCCTACGCCGAATCCGGCGATCGCAGCGATGATGACGGCGATGTAGTTGATCCCGGAGAATGACATTCGATTTCCCCTACAGCCCGGCCATCTTCGATATCGCCTTCCATTCCGCGTCGGTTACCGGCTGGACGGAGAGGCGGGAATATTTGACCAGCGCCATCGCGGCGAATTTCTTGTCGGCCTTCACCTCGGCGAGCGTCACCGGCTTCGGCACCGGCTTCACGGCGGCGAGGGTGACGCAGCTCCATTCCTCGTTGCCGGGCTCCGGGTGGGCTTCCTTGACGACCGTGACGACGCCGACGATCTCCTTGCCCTCGCCGGAATGGTAGAAGAAGCCCTCGTCGCCCTTCTTCATCGCCTTCATGTTGCCTATAGCGGTGAAGTTGCGGACGCCGGTCCACTCGGTGCCGGCCTTGCCGGCCTTCACCTGATCGTCCCACGACCAGGTGCCGGGCTCGGACTTGAACAGCCAGTAGGCCATTGCAGCGATCTCCGTTCAGCGGCGAGTTGGCTTCGGCAATGCCGCGATATTATCAGCCACGGCCTTGCGCACCAACTTCAGCTCGAAACGCGGGATTGCGGCGTCGGGCTCGAGATCGCGGGTCAGCGGGCGGAGTCCGAACAGGGCGTTCAGGAACAGGGGGTAGAGCAACGCACCGAAGAGGTGTTCGGCGAACTCGCGGCCGGTGCGGGCGGGTACACCGAAGGCGGCGGCAGCGTAGTCGGCGATGCGAGTCTCGACCTCGGTGAAGAGCGCGGCGAAGTGGCCGGCCGCGGCTTCCGGAAACCGATCCGTTTCCCCCATGGTCAGCCGGCACATGCGTATCGACGATTCGTAGAGCAGCGTTTCGAGGTAGCGGCTGCAGAACAGCGCCAGTGCCTCTTCCGGCTTTGCGGAATAGTGCCCGGGCAGCTTCAGGCGGCTCAGCAGCAGCGCCCGGACGAGCGCCAGCACGGCGACGAACAGGTTCTCTTTGCTCTCGAAATGGGCGTAGAGCGTGCGTTTTGAGGTCTCCGCGCGGCGCGCCACTTCGTCCATCGAGGCGCGCTCGAAGCCCATCTCCAGGAACACGTCCTTGGCAGCCCACAGGATGTGGTCGCTCAACTGGGTGCCGCGCTTCGCCATGGCGGAATTCTTGCGCGAAAGCCGGCGATTGACAATCAAGTAAACGGTACGGTATAGTTTCCTTATCAGATTGAGTCGGAGCCAGATCATGATCGTAGTCACTACGCCCACGGGCGCCATCGGCAGTCAGGTTGTGCAAACCCTTGTCGCGCAGGGCGAAGCGGTGCGCGTCATTGCGCGCGAGCCGTCGCGCCTGCCGGAGCCACTGCGCGGCCGCGTCGAGGTGGTCGCAGGTTCGCACGGCGACGCGGCGGTGCTCGACCGCGCCTTCGCCGGAGCCGAGGCGGTGTTCTGGGTGGTGCCGCCGGACTTCCGCACGGCCGACCTCATGGCGGGATACGTCGATTTCAGCCGCCCGGCAGCCGACGCAATCCGGCGCCACGGCGTCGGGCGTGTGGTCGCGATTTCGGCGCTCGGCCGCGGCACGCCGTGGGCGGATCGGGCCGGACCGGTGACAGCGGCGCTGGCGATGAGCGACCTGGTCGGGGCGCGGGCCACGAACTTCCGCGCGCTGACACTGCCCGGCTTCATGGAAAACATGCTGATGCAGAAGGCGGCGATCCGCGACAAGGGCATGTTCTTCCTGCCCTACCAGCCGACGCTCCGCGTGCCGATGTGCGCGACGCGGGATATCGCGGCCGCGGCGGTGGCGCTGCTGGTCGATCGCACCTGGCGGGGCAAGGCGGACGCGCCGATGCTGGGACCGGAGGACCTCACCTACACCGAGGTAGCGGCAATCATTTCCGAGGTGCTCGGCCGGACGATCCGTTTCCAGCCGATATCGATCGATGCCTACCGCGAGCAGATGAAGTCGTTCGGCTCGTCCGCTGCGATGGCTGAGGGGCTGGCGGCCATGATGGATGCCAAGAATCATGGCCTCGACAACGGCGAGGTGCGCACGCCGCAAAACAGCAGCCCGACGACTTACCGAGCGTGGTGCGAGGCGGTGTTGAGGCCGGCGATCCTGCGCCCGGCGGCGGCGTAGCGGATCACGCCGATTCCATCTTGATCGGCCGGGTCATCAGGCCCTCGATGGCCGCGTCGATGGCGAGGTCGCCGTCGAGGATGGCGGCGACGGCTTCGACTATCGGCATGAGGATGGCGTGGTGGCGGGCGAGGTCGCGGGCGACGGCCGCGGTGGCTACGCCTTCGGCGAGCGCGTGCGGGGCGGCGGGGTCGCCGCTGGCGCCGAGGTGGTGGCCGAAGGCGAAGTTGCGCGACTGCGCGCCCGAGCAGGTGAGCGTCAGGTCGCCGAGGCCGGAGAGGCCCATCAGCGTTTCCGGTCTGGCGCCCAAGGCTTCCGCGAGGCGGCGGAGCTCGGCGAAGCCGCGGGCGACCAGCGCGGCACTAGCGCTGGCGCCCAGTCTTTTGCCGGCGACGATGCCGGCGGCGATGGCCAGCACATTCTTGACCGCGCCGCCGATCTCGACACCGACGATGTCGGTCTCGGCGTAGGGGCGGAAACTCGGCGTCGACAGGGCGTGGCAGAGATCGAGCGCTAGGCCCTCATCGGCGGTGGCGATGGTGACGGCGGTCGGCAGGTTACGCGCAACGTCCGTCGCGAAGCTCGGGCCGGAGAGGACGCACGGCTCGCCGAGCGGCGCGACCTCGGCGACGACCTCGGACAGGCGCTTGTCGGTGCCACGCTCCAGGCCCTTGGCGGCGATGACCACCGGCGTGCCGGCGATCAGGTGCGGGGCGAAGGTGGCCAGGGTTGCACGCACCTGTTGGGCGGGGATCGCGAGGATGATGATGTCGGTCGCGACGATCGCCAGCGGATCGCCGACGGCGACGATGGACGTGTCGAGTTTCACGCCGGGCAGGCGGGCGGCATTCTCGTGGCGCTGGTTGATCGAGGCGACGGTGTCGGCGTTGCGTGCGTACAGCATGACACTGCGGCCGGCGCGCGCGGCGGTCAGCGCCAGCGCCGTGCCCCAGGCGCCGCCGCCGATGACGCTGACCTTCGGGTTGTCGCGCATCAGGCTTTGGCCCCTTTCGCGCCAGAGCCGAAGGCGGGCTCCGATGTCGCGTCGAGCGGCCAGCGCGGGCGCGCGGCGAATTCCATCGTGTCGGTGAGACCTAGCGCCAGACGCTCGGCGCCCGCCCAGGCGATCATGGCGGCGTTGTCGGCGCAGAGGCGGATCGGCGGCGCGACGACGCGGAAGCTGTGGCGCTCGGCCTCGGCGCGGAGTGCGGCACGGATCGCCTCGTTGGCGGCGACGCCGCCAGCGACGACGAGGATGCCGGGCACCTGATGCTCGTTCTCAAATTGCGCGATGGCGTGGCGGGCGCGGTTGGCGACGACGTCGGTGACCGCCGCCTGGAACGAGGCGCAGAGGTCGGCGACGTCCTGATCGGACAGCGGCGCTATCGCCTCGGCCGCCAGGCGGAGCGCGGTTTTCAGGCCGGAGAAGGAGAAGTCGCTGCCCGGCCGGTCGGTGAGCGGGCGCGGCAGGGCGAAGCGTTTGGCGTTGCCGCGCTTGGCGGCGGCCTCCACCGCCGGGCCGCCGGGATAAGGGAGGCCGAGAAGCTTGGCGGCCTTGTCGAAGGCTTCGCCCAGCGCATCGTCGATGGTTGTGCCCATGCGGCGGTATTTGCCGACGCCCTCGACCGACAGGAACTGGGTGTGGCCGCCGGAGACGAGCAGCAACAGATACGGGAACGGCAGACCGTCGGTGAGGCGCGCGGTCAGCGCGTGGCCCTCGAGATGGTTGACCGCGATCAGCGGCTTCTTCGCCGCAAGCGCGATGGCCTTGGCCGTGGTCAGGCCGACCAGCACGCCGCCGATGAGGCCGGGGCCGGCAGTTGCGGCGACGGCGTCGATTTTGGCAAAGCCGATGCCGGCATCGCGGAGCGCCGCGGCGACGATGCCGTCCAGCTTCTCGACGTGGGCGCGGGCGGCGATCTCGGGCACGACGCCGCCGAAGATGGCGTGCTCGTCGACCTGGCTGAGCACGATGTCGGAGACGATGCGCGCGCTGCCGTCGGCGCGGCGCTCGACGACCGCGGCGGCGGTCTCGTCGCAGCTCGACTCGATGCCGAGGACGATCATGCGGCGGAGATTCGCATCTCGCGGATGCGTTCGCCGTCGAGGTGGAGGACGAAGCGGCCGGGGCCGGTGAAGACGCTGCTCTTCCAGTCGCCGTTGAAGATGATCTCGTTCGGCCGCGTCTTCACCTCGGATACGGTGAGCCTGCCCCTGGCGCCGATCATCTCGCGGTCGTTCCACTCCGAGATCGCGGCGATGCCGACGTAGCGGTCGCCCCAGTCGGTGACGATGCTGTCGTCGCCGAACAGCGCGAGGAATGCCGCGCTGTCGCCGCCGTTCACGGCCGCGACAAATCGCTCGACAAGGGGCGGGAGGGGCGCTGGCATGCTTTGCACCGGAGGCGCGTGGCCAATAGACTGGCCCTGCCCGTAACACCCGGACCCACGCCTTGCAATCGCACGAGATTCGTATCGGAACGCGCGGCAGCCCGCTGGCGCTGGCGCAGGCGGAGGAAACGCGCTTCACCCTGGCGCAACGCCTGCAGATCGCGCCGGAAGCCATCCAGATCGTGGCGATGAAGACGACCGGCGACAAGATCACCGACCGGCCGATTGCGGAAGCCGGCGGCAAGGGTCTGTTCACCAAGGAGATAGACGAGGCGCTCACCGACGGGCGGATCGACATCGGGGTCCATTCGGCGAAGGACATGGCGACGCGCCTGCCGGACGGCATCGTCATCGCCGCGTGCCTCCCGCGACAGGATGTGCGCGATGTGTTCGTCTCGCCGGTGGCGGCGCGGCTTGCCGACCTGCCGGAGGGCGCCATCATCGGCACGTCGTCGCTTCGGCGCCGAGCGCTGGCGTTGCGGCTGCGGCCCGATCTCCGCGTCGTCGATCTCCGCGGTAACGTCGATACGCGGTTGCGCAAGATTTCCGAAGGCGAGGCGCAGGCGACGCTGCTTGCCGCCGCCGGTCTGACGCGGCTGGGGCTGCTCGATCGCGCGGCGAGTTTCATGGAGGTCGACCAGTGGCTGCCGGCGCCGGGGCAGGGCGCCATCGCGATCGCGGCGCGCGAGGACGATCTGGTCACGCGCCAGCGGCTCGCGGCGATCGACGACCGTGCGACGTCGATCGCGCTTGCCGCCGAGCGCGCGTATCTCACCGTGCTCGACGGATCGTGCCGGACTCCGATCGGCGGCCTCGCCACCATCGAAGGCGCGCGGCTGACGTTTCGCGGCATCATCGTCACGACCGACGGGCTGACCGCGCACGAGATCGCCACGACGGGCGCGACCGGCGACGGCGAGCGGATCGGGCGCGAGGCCGGCGACGCGCTCTTGAAGCGCGGCGGGCCCGGCTTCTTCCGGCGCTAGCGATGCGCCTCCTGGTCACGCGGCCGGAACCTGACGCAACGCGGACGGCGGAGCGGCTTCGCGGCCTCGGCCACACGGTGCTGGTGCAGCCGTTGCTCACCATCGCGTTTTATCCGGCACCGCAGGATGTACCGCAGCCGGCCGCGGTGCTGGTCACCAGCCAGAACGGCCTGCGCGCCTTGGCGGCGTGGCCGCAGGCGGCAGGCTGGCGCGGCGTGCCGGTGTTTGCGGCGGGGGCGGCGACAGCCCGGGCGGCGGCGGAGCTTGGGTTCACCGATGTCCGCAGCGGAGCGGGCGACGCCGGCACGCTCGCCGAGCTGGTTATGCGGACGATGCCCAAGGGCCGCGGGCCACTCGTCTATCCTGCGGCACGCGACCGGGCAGGGGCGCTCACCGCCGGGCTGCTGGTCGGCGGCTACGACATCCGCACCGTCGAGGCGTATCGCGCGGAGGCTGCGACCGCGTTCGACGAGGGCGTGCGCGACGCTCTCGCGCTGCACGCCCTCGACGGCGTGCTGCTCTATTCGCGGCGGACGGCGACGGCGTTCCGCGACCTGGTCGCGGCATCGGGCATCCGGCTCGGCCGGCTCACGGCCTTCGCCATCTCCGATCAGGTCGCCGAGGTGGTGGCCGGAACGCTGCCGGTGAAGGTCGCGGCGACGCCCGACGAGGACGCGCTGCTCGGTCTTATTCCGCCGGTTGGGCGGGCGGGCGATTAGCCTGTATTGTACCGGCTGGACGCCGACCATACGAGGAGACCATGGCCGCGGACGATGACCAGGTGAAGGGCGGGGACGAAACAAAGGGCGGGGCGCGCCAGCGGCCGACGGTGACGATCGACCTCGCCGCCGAGGACGTGCGCGCGAAAGCCGCGGGCGAGCCGCCGAAGGACGAACGGCCGGCCGAGCCGCGCAGCGGACGGCGCAGCGATCCGCCGCCGCCGAACGCGACGCCGAGCAGTGCGGCGCGGGCGATCTCCGGCGACGAAGGCTGGCGGCAGGCCGGGCTTGCGGGTCTTGCCGGCGCGATCATCGCGCTGGTCGTGGTCGCCCTGCTGCAGGCGATCGGCATCTGGCCGGCACCGGGCCGCGGCGCCGCCAACCAGGCATTGGAACAATCGAAGGCGACCGCCGACACCGCGACGGCGCTGGAGCGGCGCATCGCGGCGATCGAGTCGATGACCGAGTCGCTGCCGGCGATGCGCACCGATCTCAAGGCGATCGGCGACAAGGTCGATTCGCTGAACGCCATCCGCAACATGACCGCCAGCCGCGGCGATCTCGACGCACTTTCCGCCGGCATCGCGGCGCTCGGCAAGCGGATCGACGCGCTGCCGCCGCCGGACGTGACCAAGGACGATCTCGCGGCGCTGACCGAACGCGTCGCGCGGCTCGAGGTGAGCACGGCGGGGGGCGCGGGGGTTGCGCCGGAGGCGGTGTCGGCGCTCGGCGCGCAGCTCGCCGATTCCGAGGCGCAACTCAAGGCGTTGTCCGACCGCGTTGCCGCCGCCGAGGCGAAGGCCTCTGCTGCGCCGGTGGTTACCGGCGGCGGCGAGGCGGCGACGCGCGGGCTTGCGGTCGCGGCGCTCAGGCGCGCCGCGCAGGGCAGCACGCCCTTCGCCGACGACGTCGATATGGTCGCCGGGCTGGGGCTGGCCGGCGACGATATCGCCGCGCTCCGGCCTTATGCGGCGAAGGGCGTCGCCGACGCCGCGTCGCTGGCGGCGGAGTTTCCCGCCGTCGCCGACGCAATCCTGTCGGCAAGTGCGGCCAGCGATCCGAATGTAGGGTTCTGGCAGCGGCTGTTCGGCAGCGTCGTCTCGATCCGCCCGGCGGGGCCGGTCGCCGGGAGCGATCCCGCCGCGATCGTGTCGCGCATGAAGGACGACGTCGCCAGGGGCGACCTCGCGGCGGCGCTCGCCGAGCGCGATGCGCTGCCCGCCGCCGGCAAGGATGCCTCGGCGGCGTGGGCGGCGACGGCGGATGACCGCGTCGCGCTCGATGCGCTGATCGACAAGGTTGCGCGCACGCTCGACCCGAAGGCCGGGTAGCTTCATATGATCCGCCTGCTGGTCATCGTGGCGCTGATCTTCGCGGCCGCCGTGGGCTTCGTCTGGCTGGCCGAGCGGCCGGGCGGGCTGATCCTCGTCTGGCAGGGGCAGGAGATCCGCACCTCGCTGATGGTCGCGGCGCTGGCGATCGTCGTGCTCATCGCGGCGATCGCGTTCGTCGGCGCGGTGATCCGGTGGATCGTGTCGACGCCGCAGTCGGTCGGCCATTTCATCGGCGCACGGCGGCGCGACCGCGGCTACCGCGCGCTGACGCGCGGCATGATTGCGGTCGGTGCCGGCGACGTGCGCGCGGCGAGGCGAGCGGCACAGGAGTCGCAGAATTTATTGGGCAAGGAGCCGCTGGTGCTTCTGCTTTCGGCGCAGGCGGCGCAGATCGCCGGCGATGCGCCGGCGGCGCGGTCGGCCTTCGAGGCGTTGTCGGCGGAGCACGATACGCGCGTGCTCGGCCTGCACGGTTTGTTTGTCGAGGCGCGGCGGCAGGGCGAGCATGCGGCGGCGCGCGCTTTTGCCGAGGAGGCGACGCGCGTGCAGCCAAAGATCGGCTGGGCCGGGACGGCGCTGTTCGAATACCAGTCGCGGGCCGGCGAGTGGCAGGCGGCGCTCACGACACTCGCCGCCAACGCCGAGGCGAAGCTGATCGACAAGGACCAGGCGCGGCGCTATCGCGCGGTGCTCGATACGGCGCGGGCGCTGGAACTCGAAGCCGGCGAGCCGGACGAGGCGCGGGCGCTGGCGCTCGAAGCGCACAAGCTGGCGCCCGATCTCGTGCCGGCGGCGACGGCGGCGGCGCGGCTGTTCGCGCGGGCGGCCGACTATCGCCGAGCCACGCGCATCCTCGAGGCGACGTGGAAGGCGGCGCCACATCCCGAGATCGCGGAGGCTTACGCAGCCGTGCGCCCGGGCGACTCGGTGCGCGACCGGCTGAAGCGGGTGATGCGGCTGGCGGAACTGCGCGCCAACCATCCGGAAGGCGCGCTCGCTGTCGCGCGTGCTGCGATCGATGCGCACGACTGGCAGGCTGCGCGCACCGCGCTCGGCGGCATCATGCGCGCCAGCCCGACGGAACGCGTCTGCCTGCTGATGGCCGAGATCGAGGCCGGCGAACACGGCGACGAGGGCCGCGTGCGCCAGTGGCTGACGCGCGCGCTGTCGGCGCCGCGCGACGCCGCGTGGGTGGCGGACGGACAGATATTCGAGCATTGGGCGGCGGTGTCGCCGATCTCCGGGCAGCTCGACGTGTTCGAATGGAAGGTGCCGGCCGACCGGCCGCCGGTGCGCGCGACGTTCGAGATCGAGGCGGCGGCGCCTGCACTGGCGGAGACTGGTGCGGCGATCGTAGCGCCGGTCGTTGCCGAGACTTTGCCGACCGTGGAATCTGTGCGTCTCGCCGAGACGGCGATCCGCACCTTGCCGGCAGGGGAGATTGTGGCGGCCGGCCCGGCGCCGAAAGGCCAGCGGCCGATGGCGCGGGCGCCGGACGATCCCGGCCCGATTTCCGACGAAGAAGACGACCGCGCGGCGCTGCCCTTATTCCATCGCGGCCACACGGCTTGAACCATCAGGCCACGGCGGCTATCAATGCGCCGCATTCCGGCCAAACGGCCGCGCGCCGCGGTAGCTCAGTTGGTAGAGCATCGCATTCGTAATGCGAGGGTCGGGGGTTCGAGTCCCTTCCGCGGCACCAGTTCACCTCAACATAGCGCGTCATGCGCGACCGTTTTCGCAGCTAACTCAATAGCTTGCGGCTGTTTTCGCTGATCGCACCCTGCTCATAGCTTCTCATGCCGAACGGTGACGTACCCGCAAAATGGGGGTATTTTTGCGGGTACATCTTCACGTCCGTTGGACTCGTACCCGCATGGCTCTCACGCAGTTCGCCATTACCAAAGCAGTCGCGCACGGCAAGCCTCTGAAGCTCTCCGACGGCGGTGGTTTGCACCTCTTGGTGCGCGCGTCCGGCAGCAAGCTATGGCGCTTCCGGTATCGCTTTGCCGGCCGCGAAAACATGCTCGCCCTCGGGGCTTTCCCGACCGTCACGCTGGCTGACGCTCGTCAGAAGCGCGAGGACGCGCGACGCCTGCTCGCCGCCGGCTCCGACCCTGCAACCAAGCGCAAGCTCGACAAGATCGCCGCTGCGACGTCGGCACGGAACACGTTTGGGCTCGTCGCTTCCGAGTTCCTGGCCAACATGGAAGCAAGCGGCGCCGCCGAGAGCACGATGATCAAGGGTCGATGGATGCTCCAAGAGCTTGCGCGGCCTTTGTCGGCGCGCCCTATCGCCGAAATAATTCCGGCCGAGGTTCTCGATGTGCTGAAGCGCATCGAAAAGAGCGGACGCCGGGAAACGGCGAGGAAGTTGCGTGGAATGATCGGCGGCGTCTTCCGTCACGCCATTGTCACGCTTCGCGCGACAAGCGATCCTACCGCACCCCTTCGCGGCGCACTCTTGCGGCCGAAGGTGACGCATCGGGCGGCCGTCACCGACGAGCGCGCGCTTGGCGCTCTCATGGTGTCGATCGACGAATATGACGGCTGGCCGACAATTCGGGCCGCGCTGCAGCTTCTCGCTCTCACCATGACCCGGCCGGGCGACGTGCGTTACATGCGACGTTCGGAGATCAGCTTCGACAAGGCGATATGGCGCATTCCCGCCGAGCGGATGAAGATGCGCCGGCCGCACGACGTACCGCTGTCGAAACAAGCGATCGAAGTGCTTCGCGATATCTGGATACTGTCCGATGACAGCGACCTTGTGTTGCCGTCGATCAGATCAACGCGGCGCCCGCTCTCCGAAAACGCGATGAACTCGGCGTTGCGGCGAATGGGCTATGCCAAGGACGAAATGGTCTCGCACGGCTTCCGGGCCTCGGCGAGCACGATCCTGAACGAGCGTGGCGTGAACCCCGACGTGATCGAAGCTGCGCTCGCCCACCAGGACGAGAACGCCGTGCGTCGGGCGTACAACCGCGCGACTTACTGGACGGAACGAGTAGCTCTGATGCAGCGGTGGGCCGACCTGCTCGACGAGTTCCGCGCAAGCGCCGTGAACCATCGCAAGGCCGCCTGAGGTCGCCGACATTGCGGCGTTGAGCGTTTCTTCTGCCGGTTGTATCGTGCTCTGCCCGCTAGCTGGTTCCTGGCGAGCGTCGACGCTCCCTTTCGCGAGGGAGTGGTCGATGACCCTGAAACTGGTCAGCAAGAAAGAGCTGAAAACCGTCTATGGCATTCCGTACAGCTTCGTTCACATCGCACGACTGGAACGCGCCGGATCTTTTCCATTGCGGATAAAGCTCGGCGAATGCCGCGTCGCGTGGTTGGCCGAAGAGGTCGAGGAGTGGATAGCGGCGCGAGCTGCGCAACGGCCCGCTGAAATGACATCTCCTTCTTAAGAAGGGCGGGGCCCCGGATTGCAAGCCGGGGCCCCAATTCATGGCGCACTACCGAGTCATGCGTATTCTGATACGTGCTACTGCACGACCAACTGGCGAGCTGGCGGAGAACTCCAGCGATCGCAATATTCTCGCCCACCATCTTTGGGGCTTTTCGCCCCACTTCGATCGTCTCCACCTATGCGCTCGAAGGCGCCGGCCTGAAATCGACCGCCTATTTAACTCAGCTCTAGTATGAGAGCGCGACGCTTCAAAGGAAGCAGGGCCATGCAAATCGACTTGACCGGCAGACGCGCCGTTGTCACCGGCGGTGCGTCAGGCATTGGGCGCGTAACGGTGGAGACGCTCGTCAGTTGCGGTGCTCGCGTACACATCTGCGATATTGATAGCGAGGCTGTTGGCCTATTGAGCGACGGCACAGAAGGACGTGTCACAGGAACTGTTGCAGACGTTTCTGACGCAGCTGCTATCGCAAGAGTTTTCGAAGATGCGGCGACGCACCTCGGCGGCTTGGACATCCTCGTTAACAACGCCGGGATCGCCGGACCGAAGCAACCTGTAGAAAAAATACCGCCTGAGGAGCTTATCAGGACTATGGCCGTCAACGTACACGGTCAATTCTTTTGCGCCAGCAGAGCGGTACCTTTACTGCGTAAGGCAGGCGGAGGATGCATCATCAATATTTCTTCGGTCGCCGGCCGGCTTGGCTACGGTGGCCGGTCCGCTTATTCAGCGTCGAAGTGGGCACTGGTTGGCCTCACAAAGAGCCTGGCTATCGAACTTGGCCATGCTCAGATACGTGTAAACGCAGTTTGTCCTGGCGCGGTCGATGGCCCCGCAATTCGACAAGCCATAGCTACTCGGGCCGCAAAAACCGGACAGTCTGAAGACACGATTTTTGCCTCCTACTTGGATCAATCATCTCTCAGAACTCTGGTAAAACCAGAGGATGTAGCGCATATAGTTGCTTACCTATGCTCCCCCTACGGTGAGAGAATCTCGGGGCAAATAATAGGGATTGATGGCAACACCGAGATCCTGAACAGCGAACGGGGGTCAAGTTTTTAGCGGCTAGAATCAACCGCAGAGTGAACGTCGTACAATGTCCATGACCACAACTCACAAGGACCGCTCACCCGAAACCGAGATACTCGGGCTTCAGACCGATACGCCGGAGACTGAATCTGTCGGCGTCTTAAGCGGGCCTGTAAATCGCCTTGCGGCCGAACTCGCCGGTCTAGAAGCGCCCACCGCACCTATTCAGCTTCCGAGCAAAGAAGAACTCACTGTGCGGCTCGTCAACATCTCTCTGCTGCAGAGGTTGGACGAGTTGAGAGGCGACGTGACACTGCTTCAGACGATATTTTGGACCATCGCTGGCGGTTTGCTGGGTCTCATCACAACGCTCTTCGGTTCGGTGCAATCGACAATTCTCTTCGACAAAGCAGCCGGCGCCCTTCTGGTGCTTCTCACAATTTTCTTGGGACTGTTTGGCTTTCTCTGGCGGCGAGCCTCAAAGCGCGCAGATGAAATGACCAAAAAGATATTCGAGCCAGACGCGAATAGATGAGCAGGCTATGTTTCAACCACCGAGGGTTTCTGTTTCACCCGACGTAGCGAAGGAACTCGTCGCCCTTTCGCCCGAACTGAGTTTGCCGGGCTGGGACTTTGAAAGTTGGCCTCAGTCGTCAGGCGCCGACGCCATCCATTCGCATATAGTCCAGCGTTGCATTTCGGAAGTTGCGGCAGAACTTCAGATGCACGGTTTCGTCGTCATCGGCTTTTCTAATATTCTCGATTCATTTTCCGACGGTCTCGCTGCCGGGGCGATCACCGCCTTCCTCGCGCGAATAGCGCCTCCTATCCGTGTCTTTATCGACAGTCCGACGTTTTGGCGAAAGGTTGATGTCGACTTGACTAGGCCGCCGAACCGATCACGTGGCACCGGATTTCTCCCACTGCACATGGATTTTGTGAACGCTGAAAACCCGCCGGATTACGTCTGCTTGCTGTCAATGCGTCCTGACCCACGAGGCGGGGGAAACACTATCGTCGCATCTATGGACCAGATTGAGAAAGAGCTCCCAGCTCATGTGTGCGAAGTCCTTCGCAGAAGCATCTTCAGCGACGGGGCGGTCGTCAACCTTGCAAACATAGGCGAGGATGCCAACCCGTTCAGCGTTCTTGCCGATCGTGTGTGGCGATACAGGTTCACCGACAACTTGCTGAGGCTAGACCTTCCGCCAGAAGTAATTGATGCGTTGAACATGTTTGCCTCGGTCATACAAACCCGAGCAGTGACGTTCGGCCTCCCACGCGGCGACTGCGTGGTCATCGATCAACATCGGACGTTACATGGTAGAATGCCCTTAGGTTCTGACCAAGCGGCGCTGCCGCCGGCAGAACGTCGACTCGTGCTCCATGCATTTCTCAGAGAACGAAAATTGGTCAGAAATGAACACGTACCCATCGGCTGAGGAGCTTAGCCAAGCACGAATTTTGTGGGATTATCACCGCATCTCGGACTCGCTAACGCCCGCGGATTTCGTGTTGGCTATGGGTAGTCAGGACGACCGCGTTGCCGAGTGCGCCGCCAAGCTTATTCTCAATGGCATGGCACCCCTGCTCGTTACTTCAGGAGGATTCGGGAAGGTGACGCGCGACACCTCCACCCGCCCTGAGGGCGAGCGGTTTGCGGAAGTAGCCATGCGAATGGGCGTCGATCAGTCAAACATCTTGATCGACGCCAAGGCCACCAACACCGGTGAAAATCTGGCAAACACGCGTAATTTGCTAACAGAAAATGCCATCCGTGCTGCCCGCGGCATTCTAGTAACAAAGCCCTACATGTGTCGCCGAGCATACGCCACGGCCTCAAAACAATGGCCCGAAATCGAGTGGCAAGTGACCGCGCCGAATATCTCCTTTGAGGATTATCCAACTGAAGAGATACCTGTCCAACGCGTGATTAACTTGATGGTGGGTGATCTTCAGAGAATGAAGGTCTATGCAGATAAAGGCCTCCAATCTGCTGTTGATATCCCCCCGAAGGTTTGGAAGACCTACGAAATGTTGCGGGACGCAGGCTACGACGATTTTGTGATCAAGGATTCGTAATCGCGCGCTTAATATGGACTGATCGTTCCTCCCGCCGTCGGCAAGGCCGGTTGGGACCAATTGACGACCGACCGCTGCGGTACTTCCACTTGAGGAGTTGCCATTGGCCGGCGCATTGCTCAGTGATCAGGCGGATATCAGTCGCGTCGCAAATGACGCGAGTTCGATCGACGTCTATCTATTTAGACGGCTTCGGTACTTAGAAGCGAGGTACCTCGAGAGCGGACGGCCGCAGCTTCTGCTCTGGGCAGCGGAGTCGTTTTACAAGGACTTGCGCCAGATTCCTGCCTGCCGTTCATCGTTCCAATACGCAATGCTACTGGCGTTCATGACGAGGATGCTCGTCAGCCAAGGCGGAAACATACCTGCCTTGGAGCAGGCGGAAACCTACGCGGAAGAAGCAACGGACATTCTCAATAGACACGGGATTGTTTCTCAGGAAGTGATCGCTCTACACGCATCCCTTGCGCTCCATCTGGGTGTGATCCGCAAAGCTTTAGGGAGGTTTGATGACTCAATCTTAGGAATGCGGGCTGCCAGAAAAACACTGTCCGCTGGTCTCGGCGCCGAAGAAGTTGAGTTAGTCATGCTGCGACGGCAAGAAGTTATCATGCAGCAAGAAGTCCTAGGTCACCGAATGCTCATAGAAGAAGCAGGCGCTTATGCTTCGAGCAGGCCAATGGAGTATTTCAGCACAATAAAGAGAGTATTTGAGTTTGCTATGAATAAGCGGATGCACTCTGACGCAAGGCAGATTTTTCCAGTATTCCGGAGTGCCTTCGGCGCAGTGGCACGCAGATTGCCCGCTCTATCCCATGTGTCCTTTGCAAAAAACGTGGGACAGTTCTTGTCAGTTCGCGGAGAAAGCGCGAAGGCAATGCTCATCCTCGATCAAGCAACGTCCCATGCGCGCGCGCTGGGCCTAATCGGCCAAGAGAGACAGTTACAGGTTTTGCGTGACGACGTTATCTCAGGGAAAAAACGCGGCCTGCCGACGTTCAGAGTCGACAAAATGTAATGGGAATCCGCTACCTCTGCGCAGCTAAATGGGCTTGCAAGAATGGTGCGGACGCTCAGCCGAATAGAACGACCTAGCCTCCCTCGCAATCGTCATCGGTGTCTTGACGGCACGAACCCTGCCTTTCAGACTACCATAACGGGAATCGGGGGCCGTTACATGAAGCTTTCGATGAGGCGTTCGCAGCGCGACGCCGGGATGCTGGGCAACAAGGTGGTATTCGCTCTTGAAGCCCAAGTTCAACCGACTGCGGAAGAGCAGGCGCTCATCAAGCGTTACAAGCTCGGCAAACTGACGGTCTACGACAGCGAAGCCGCACGCAAACACCTGGCATCAGCTCAAGATGGCGCACAACAGGGCGGATTTACCGGCCTAGCGAAGGCCGCTCTCAGCGCTGGCATGCGGGCACTATCCCTCCGCTGCACCATCGACAGTCTGGTCGGCGGTCAACGCATCGAATGCCAAGAACTGCCTGAACTCTTAAGCGCAGAAGAAGCGATTATCGAGGCCTGTCAGACGGCGAAGACGTTTCTTACTACCGCGCAGAGCTTCGATGGTAGGGAAAACGTCTGGGAATTTTAGCGGGCGCGCCGTGGCCTCACGTCAGCCTGATCTCTACGGACAGGTTCTCGCAACGTACGCTGTCTTCGCCGGATTTCTTCTTCTCGTCGTCTTCGCAAGTCCCTTTTTCCTGATCGGTGCCGTCGCCGTCTTCGGCTATCGCCTGCATCGCGCCTACCAACATTCTCCCAAGAGACTCGCGCGCGTAGCGCATGAAAAAAGCCTGGTGCTCTATCAGCGCGCGCAGGCGCTGATCCGCGAACGTTCCGTCCCCGACGCCGCCGAATTCAGCGACGACCTCTACCGCGATTTCATTGAAGTGGAGGGCGGGCCGCGGCCGACGCAGAAACTGCAGACGATGTTGCTGGCCCTTGCCGACTATCTGTACGGCGAAGAAGGGCTGACTCTGCAAAGCGTTCCGGAACCGCCTTCAGAGCCGGCACTCCTTGAAGATGCGAGATATCAGGACGCAATTTCGCGCACGATCTCAAAGCTCTCGACCCCTGACGTGCTGCAGCTAGCGCAGACTGCGATCGCAGAGAGCGTGCTGGCCTTTATTCGTCGGCTGCCTCCCATCGCTCTGAGGAACCCGGACGAGGGCTACTACGATGAGCCGGAAATTCAGTTTACCGTCCCGCTTATCGACGCTTGCTCCGATATGGGTGCGACCGTCGATGCTCTCGTTCTTCCGTTCTATGCCGAGCGCCTGAAAAAGACTGGGCTGTTCGCCGAGCTGCGCGAGCAGATCGATCAAAATCTTCGTGTCGAATCCGGCGTAGGTATTGAGCCTGTTGATCCATCCAAGCTGACATTTCCTCCGGATCATCCGGGTACGCCGGCCGAGATCGTCAGCGCCTATCTGCGACACACGCCTTTTCCTGAACTCTTCGACACCCCGCTGCCCTTCAATATCGACGAGGGCGCCCGAATTGAGCATTGGCACCTCATCGCCGGATCGGGCCACGGCAAGACCCAAACCCTGCAGCACATCATCGCGAACGATCTGCGCCGGGAAGTGTCGCCCGCGCTCATCATCGTCGACAGCCAAGGCGACATGCTGAGAAAGCTGGAGCGGCTTGCGCTCTTCCAGGAGACTGACCGGCTCGTCATTGTCGATCCGGAGGACGACTGCTCGCCCGCGCTCAATATGTTCGATGTGAAGACCGCGCGCCTGGAAGGCTACTCCCGCGCGATCCGCGAGCAGGTCGAGGCCACCATCATCGAACTGTTCAACTACGTCTTCGGTGCGCTGGCTAGCGACCTGACAGCCAAGCAGGGCACCGCCTTCGCCTATATCACTAGGCTCATGCTCGCCATTCCAGGAGCAACCATCCATACGTTCCGCGAACTAATGGAAACGAACGACCCTACGCCATTCGCTTCTCACATCGCCAAGCTGGACCCCACGGCCAGAGCGTTTTTCAGCAACCAGTTCTTCAACAAGACGGCGTTCGGCGAGACGCGCCAGCAAATAGCGCGGCGGCTGTACACCGTGCTTCAGGTACCGGCATTCGAGCGGATGTTCGCCGCGCCGACGAACAGGTTCGACATGTTCGCGGCGATGCAGTCACGCAAGGTCGTGCTCATCAACACATCCAAGGCCCTACTCAAGACCGACGCTTCTGCGTTGTTCGGGCGGTACATGATTGCGCTCACTCTGAACGCCGCATTCGAGCGCGTCGCGATTCCAGAGAGCCAGCGCGTGCCGGCGTACCTAGTCGTGGACGAAGCGGCCGAGTACTTTGACATCAACCTAGAACGGCTCCTGGCTCAGGCGCGCAAGTTCAAGCTGGGCGTGCTCTTCGCCCACCAGCATATGGATCAGCTGTCGCCGGCGCTCCGGTCCGCAGTCGCCGCCAACACCTCCATCAAGATGGCGGGTGGCGTGTCCGACCACGATGCGCGTCTGTTAGCGCCGGACATGCGGACGACCGCCAACTTCATAGCCGCTACCCGCAAGCACGACGCCTCGAGCGAGTTCGCGTGCTACATCCGCAATCGCACGACTGCGGCCGTACGGTTATCGGTGCCGTTCGGGACCGTCGAAGGCCTTCCCCGGATGTCAGCGGTCGAGCATCGCGATATCCGCCAGCGCAACCGCGAGCGCTACGGCGTCGAGGCCGCGGCGGCTTCCGAGCCGCCCCCCGAGCCGCCCGAGCAAGCGAGGCAGCGCCGCGATCCGGATGACGTCGACATGCGCGCGACCGAAAACTGAAATTTTTCTTCGCTGGTCATCGATGCGCATCGCCGCACATAGCGAGACAAAGGCCGTCATTCGCGACGTTGCGCCGTCCGGCGAAACGCGTACGTCGATGCCATGGATATTTCACCTGAGAGCTGTCAGCGACGTTCCCGCTTTCGCCGCCAACCGACCGGCAAGAAGCTTTGGACGAGTCCGCGTGACATAGAGATCTTCAGACTGCTCCGGCGCTACCGGTACCTTCCGTCCAACTTCCTCGGCGAGTTTGTCGGCGGCAACCCGATTAGGTTGAAGCAGCGGCTCGGCGACCTGTACCACGAGGGGTATCTGGATCGACCGCCCCAACAGTGGCAGACGCTGAACGCCCGCTACCGTCACGCAACATATGAGCTTGGCCGGCGAGGGCGCGAGGCCCTTGTGGCGGGCGGGTACGCACCAGCGGCGACTCTTCCAGTCAGCGGCATCTTTGCACACGAAGCCATGGTTTGCTCAGTCATCGCTGCGCTTGAGCTCGGTGCGCGGCTAACGCCTGGCACCCAATTCCTGGCGTGGGAGGGCTTGTCGCTCGCTCTGAGACCGGCGGCGCCGTTTACGCTCGAACCCATGCCCATCAATCTTTCGCATCAGGGCCAGGTTCTGGGGTTCCGGCTTCGTCCCGATGGCCAGCCATTCGCGCTGCAGCGCCGGTTGAATGACGGCCGGACACGAACGCTCTATTTTCCGGGAGTGGAGGTGGACCGGCATACCGAACCGCTCACCGTGGCGGACCTTCACCGCACATCGATCCTGCGCAAGATCCTTGGCTACCGGGAGATCGTTGCCACCGGCGCGTACCAGGAGCACTTCGGCTTCTCCAACATGCTTGTGCCCATTGTGACCATCAACGCGGCGCATATGGAGCATATAAAGCAACTCATTCTGGATGTGACGGGTGGGAAGGGTGCCAGTTACCTACTGCTAAAGACGGTGCCGGATTTCCTGCATCCGGATTTGGCATTGCAGCCCGATGCAGCTCTTTTCCGTGAGCCGTGGCAGCGCGCCGGGTATCCGCCGCTCGATCTCGAGCGCGAGTTGCGCGGCACGGCATAAAAAAGCCCGCCGAGATGGCGGGCTTGACGCACCGGTGGGAGATGGCGGCGAGCCGCCATTATGAGCCTCCAGACGTGCCGCGCTGCCGACCCCTCGCTCGCCGGGGTGCTTCCGGCAAGCGCCCAGGACGGCGGCGTCAGTATTCCTCCGCGAGCATGATGGTGAGGACGCGAAGGGTTTTCGTAGGATCCGCGGGATCTTCTGATCCAGCGTCCAGCGACGGCGCGTAGTAGTCGATTTTCCAGAAGAAGCGGCGTTGGCAAAGCTCGAAGGCGCCGAAGTCGTGTTCGGCGTACGGATCGTTGTCCGCATCAAACTCATTGAACGCAGTAACCGCCAGCATCGCAGCAGCCTTGACCATGTCCGGCAGTGCGATAACGCCGGCCGTCATGAACACCTTGCCGCCCGCGAACGTGCGCCTGAACGCATCGTTGAGTTCGCGGACGACGTCGGCGCTCATGGCTGCCTCCCGAGCGCGGTCGCTGCCGCTTCGCGGGTGACGAACGAACCCACGAGCGTATAGTTCGGCTCGTCCTCGGCGCTTTCGTCCGATCGCCACGCGAGGAATGCGCCGTCCTGCTCATCGATACGTTCTGAAAGATCGTCGCTGCGTGCTGGCGACATGTGCCGTGCCCCGCAATCGGGACAGTCATCGTCACACGTCGCTGACCACTCATCACACCACGTCCTGCCGCAGCGGGCGCAGGCGTAGTGGTTTCGAAACCAGGCCATTTGCCGTCTCCATCGGTTGTTGCGGCCAATAGAGGTCGCAACGGGAGCAGCGAGAACGTCGGCATTAGCCGGGCGCTGTCAGCGGAGGTTTCGATAACGCTAGGTGCGCAATCCCTAGAATGATCGCCTGGAACATCCCCATCTTGAACGGCTCGCCGTCCCAAAGGCGTCTTTTCCTCGGCAGTTCGTCGAGCAGCTCGGGGAACATCCTGCAGGCGACACGCGCCATCTCGTAACGCGACTTGGCACCCTGTCCGGCGAACACCTCGTCGATCTCCGCCCGCGTATGCGTCGCGACCGGGAGCTTGTGCATCGTCGCAAGCTCTGCGGTGGCGCGGATCAGTTTTCGGACGCGAGCGGAGCGGCGCTTGTCGTCCCACGCTGGCAGGGCAACGGCCGCCGGCCCACGTGCCAGGAGGGTCTCGATTGCCGCCAGACTACGCCGATTCTTCTCCTCGGGGTCGCGCGTGACATGCATGTCCCGTGTTTCCCAGTCGACAAGAACGTCGAGCCCTTCAAAGAAGGCGTATCCGAAGCCGCGCGAGACTGGCGCGATCGACAGTACCAGGCTGTTACCAGAGGGTGTTTTCTCCATAGGCAATGGTTTCGTCGCCGGTGAGTTCGGCGAGCTTGCGCAAGACAGCGTTCACGCGCTGATCTCGGGGAATCCCTCGAAGAGTCGCCGCGAACGCAGTGGCTCGAGCTGCGATGTCCGCGGCTACTTCATCGAAGGCGTCGGGGAAGAGTTTATCGAGCGCCCGGCCGTAGATCACCTGATAGGCAAAGGCGGTCCGCAAATCTGGCGCATGCAAACCGGCCTCGTGCCGGGAGACCACGGAGGCATCGCCAAGACCGAGGAGAGCAGCGATCTCATTCTGGTTGAGATGCAGTTCCTGTCGCCGCTTCTTCAGTTGGATCAATGGGACGATTTGCATTGAAGGCTGGGTAGGCCTGTCCGGCCTCTTGGCTCCATCTTCTCAAATGGCAAGCGAACACAAAAGACGCAGCAGGATGCAAGGTGTGTGCTTGCAACAATGTAGCCGGTCTGACCACTCCATCTTCCGCAACCATGAGACACGTGGCGTCGTAAAAACATCTGCCTTTGAGTCGCTGCCCGGGATTTGCTGCTGGCGCAAATTTTCGCGGCTGCGGTGACGCTGCGGTTTGTGGGGATTAGGTGGACGTGGTGGACACAAAAGCCACCGGCTCGGGCGCGTCCTGTCCTAGTGAGATGCCCTCCCGACTCTGGCAGGCGTCTACCCGCTCCACCGCCGTCCCCGTAGCGGGTCAGCCTTGGCCTACTGGCAGCCGCGCCGCATCCTCGGCGGTGATGCCGTAACGTTCCCAAAGGTGGCGGAGCTTCCGCCGCTCGCCTAGAGCGATGACATATACGCCATGGCTCTTGTTCGTGACGATCGCTAAGCGGCGGCGGATGACGCTCCCGATCCAGCGAGCCGTAATGACGTGCCCGTACTCCTTGGCAAACACAGCGGCGAATAATCGCGCGATATCGCGGAGGGCGATGCTGCGCTCGGGCTGCCGATCGCAAAGATTGCGCAGCACGAGCAGAATGTCCGCCTCTACCGTGGCACCTCGCTCATCGAGGAGTGCAGCGTGGCTTGTGGTGGCGATCTCCTGCAGAGATTGCAGAGTCTCGCGGTCGTCGACCATGGCCGCGAGCGGCGCCAGGATCTGCAACAGCCGCGGCTCGACCGCGGGCAGTTCGAGATTTGTGATGCGAGTGGGACCGAACTTCGTCGCATTGCGGAAGCGGAACAGCAGAAGCTGGTTGCGCAGTTGTTGAGCTTCCTGCGCCTGTGACGGCGGCAAGCTGATGGGGATATCGTCTCTTAGCGGTCGACCGCCGGATCGTTCGCTGAGGAACCGCGACTCCAGAGCGGGATCGTCATATTGTCCCCGCATGGCGACGACCTTAGGTCCAAATACGTGGAAAGCGCGCGGGCTGAATTCCCGGCCATTCTGGCTTTCCGTGCGCAGAACAGGGAAGCCGCGCGCGTTTCCGTTGTTCAGGATCTTGACGATTTGCGCCTTCTCGTCACTGAAGCGGAAATCGGCTTCGTCGATGAGCAAGGTGCCGCGGAAGGCATCCAGCATGTGGAAGATGGGCGACACAGTAGATGCGCCGCTGGCGAAAATTGGCTTCTAGCAGATGGAGCCAACCACCAGCAGGAAGCGGGTCTTGCCGGTCCCAAATTCGCCGCGCAGACGCAGGTAAGGCAGTTCATTGAAGCTGTCGTGAACCCAGCTGAGCAGCACATAGTGTGCCGCCAGCCGTAGGAATGCCGGCGATAGATCGACATAGCGATCGATGTAGAGTGCGATGGACGCAAGCAAGTCCGCCTTTGTGCCGTACTCCAGTGGCGCTTCCGGAAAGAGCACCACGCGGTTGCGGATAAGGCTGTTGTCCCGAGAGTAAGGGACCAAGCGCTGGCCACCCGCGTCTATTACTTCATGCGCGATACGCCAATCCGCTCCTTTCGACACCGCGAATGCGGTCGAGCCGTCCTGAGCGACGATCAGCTCGACGAGGCCATCGTCCTTGAGCCGCGCGGACACGATTGATAGCGTCGCCGGTCGCGTCGATTGCTTGGCTAGATGCATCACACACCAGCGTATCGCGGTCTCCAATGCGCGGAAGACGGGCAGGCCATCTGAGGTGGATCGAGCCACGCGCCCGAAATTTGTCGCGAGGGCAAACGCGCTGATCGTGCCCGTCTTTGCATGCTTCGGAACAACGGCGACCATGGGAGAGCCACTAGCGGCAGCGAAACCCATGAATGTTTCTAACCCCATCCCCTTTATTCGACGCCTATGCGCCGATCTTTCGGACGAGGAGATCACTGCTGCAGAGCAGAATTTTCGCGACATACTTGCGACGCTTCGGCGAATTGCAAAGGCGCGTCGTGCGGCGCAATCCACAACCCCCGATTCGACTCTTTCCGACGACGATTCTACGATTCAGCCGTAATCGTCAGCATGAAAGTCTTCTACGGATACATTCGGGTTTCGACCCCCAAACAAGGCCTGGGCGTTTCTCTCCAGGAGCAACGTGCCGCGGTAGAAGCGTTTTGTGCACGCCAAGGCGCGCGTATCAGCGAATGGTTTGAAGAGCGCGAAACAGCAGCGCATCGTGGCAGGCCCGTCTTTGGTCGGATGTTGCGATTACTGCGAGCCCGCCGTGCTGACGGTGTCGTGATGCACAAGATCGACCGCAGCGCTCGAAACCTGAAGGACTGGGCTGACCTAGGAGAGCTGATCGACAGCGGAACGGAAATGCACTTTGCGACCGAGAGCCTGGATCTAGGGTCACGCGGTGGTCGCTTGTCGGCAGATATCCAGGCGGTCGTTGCAGCCGATTACATCCGAAATCTCCGTGAGGAGACGCGCAAGGGCTTTTACGGCAGGCTCAAGCAGGGCCTGTATCCGTTGCGCGCCCCCGTCGGATACCTCGATCGCGGGCGTGGGCAGCGTAAAGAGATTGATCCCCGCCTCGGGCCGCTGGTGAAGCGTGCGTTTGAACTTTACGCCACCGGCGAGTTTTCGCTGGAGACTTTGCGGCGACACATGTTCGACGAAGGACTGGTCGGGCACACCGGGAAAATGCTGTCACCCAATGGCATGTCTGGTGTGCTTAACAACCCCTTCTACACCGGCGTGATGCGTATTCGGCGCGACGGTAGTTCGTATCAGGGGCTCTATGAGCCTCTGATTCCTGTCGATCTCTTCGATCAAGTCCGTCAGCTTCTCGCTGGGAAGACCGCGCCGCGCACGCGAACCAACGCGTTCCTCTTCAGACGCCTCATCCATTGCGCAGTGTGCGGCCGTATCCTGACCGGCGAGCTCAAGAAGGGCCGCGTCTACTATCGCTGCCATACGCGAACGTGCGTCGAAGTATGCATTCGCGAGGACGGGATTTGGCGCGCCGTGTCCGACGCATATCGTGGCGCGACAGATTTCAGCGGCGCGGAAATGGCGGAGGTTGAATACGAAATATCACTTCTGCAGAAGGTCGACACAGACGGAGCGGAAGACCGCAAACGCACCGCGCAGCTCCATATCGCTCAGATCGATCAGAAGCTCGACAAGCTTACCGATGCGCTGATCGAGGGCCTCATCGACCGAGGTGCATTTGAACGGCGCAAGGCGAGTTTGTTGTTTGATCAGCGTCGTCTAGCACTTCAAGCCCAAGAAGGTGATCCTTCGGCTGAGGGGATTGCGCGTGAGGTAGCGGATATATTCGAACTGATAAAAACGTTGTCAGAGGCTGTTAAAGCAGCGCCATCGCCGGAAAGTCGCGATCTGGTCTGCAAGACTGTTTCGAACTTTTCGGCATACGGAAAAAGCGTTGTCGTTGAGCTGTGTTCGCCACTTCGCGAGCTCCGACAACGTTCCTCCATATCGTGTTGTGACCCATATCGAGGCGCTATTCGAACTTTTGCGCCTGACGCAAATCCGAAGCTGCTTACAGCTAAGGATGTTGCCACGTTGATATTCGCGTCCGCGAAAGGGGCGGCCAAGGCAGCGAACGACCATGTTCAGCTGGCAGCGTGATCAGGTCACGCCGACCGTGATGCGCTGAACTGCTTCAGGAGCAAAGACGCAGCTTGTGGCGCCCTTGGAATCTCGTGCCGTAGAATACGGCTTCATCCCGTATGGAAAAGGAGCCCGAGAAGGATCACACGCGCTCGCTGTGGGAGAGCGCCTGATGCCGAACGCTTCTCCGGAGGAGATCGCGACTGCGGGCGGCCGAACTCCGAGCATATCCACGACGCCCTCGTCAACTTAGGCGAGAAGGTCTATACTTTGCGTCATGACAAATATCCGCGGCAGGCGTGACGGACCTAACGATCGCAACGAGCACTACGATGTCGGCTCACGAAAGAATGTGCCACGACCGCAAGTCGTCAAAGAGGTCGAGGCTGGGAAGCATCCTGGAGCGCACGTCGTGAAGATCGGGGGTCGCAGATACGTCCGCGACAATCCCGACAGTTCGAAGAAAGATAACGTCAATCAGGAATGACCGCTAGGCGCGGCGCTCAGTCCGAAAATCATTGCACCTTCGTTGAAGCTTGCCACCCGACGCCATTGGCGGTTCGACAATTCAAGCGAACCCTTGGTGCCACGATCGGTCCAATAGTGGCCGGCGAGACTTGTCGGAGGATCGCCGCGTACCTCGAGGATGAGCGCGCCGTAGTGGATCTCGCTGCGCTGTCCCCTCAGCTCCACCTTGGGCGTATTCAGATAGATTCCGTAGAGCTGGAAGACACCGTCGTCTTGGCACACGAGACGATTGGCATAGAGGAAGGAATTGGACTCAGGCGTGAACAGACGCGTTGTCATCTTCGAGAATGTTTGAGTGATGACCATCACGCACTCGATCGGCGGGATGGACTGACCGGTCTGCGGATCCTTCCAATCCGACGCTAGGGTCGCCTTCCACGTGCCGTTTAGGTTTGGCCGTTGCACCAGCCAGCCCTTGAACACGGACAAACTCCAGAGCCATTTGTCGAACACGATGCAAATCGTAGTCAGTACCGCGACCGCGATGGTGAACGGCTTCAGGTAGTCCCAACTCAGAGGGATTCCGAGCACGACGAGCGTGGCAGCCCATACGGCTACCGCGAGTATCAACAAGAGGGTTATGTGGAGGCGAGTGAGCATAGCGTTTAGGTCATCCCCAGGTAGTTCCAAGCCGCCACGACGAAGTCGTTCGCCTGCTGCCTGGTCCACTTCTGGCTCGGCCGGAAGAGGTATTTTAGCTCACTCACCTCACCCCACTCGCTGCAAGTTGCGTCGGTTTGCGTGTTGCCGAAGAGGGAGACCAGTGCGCCTCGCACTGCCGCCCAATATGTCGACTGCTGGAACGTCGCGTCAGGGACATTCCAAAGCAGGCATTCGTTCAAAAAGCCCACGATAGGCGCTGCCTGTGGGGCTTTCGCATCATTCATCTCGTTGCGCAGATTCTTGATGATGCGAATGAGAGCCTTATAGCTCCGTCCAGTTCGATCGTTCTTTGCTACACCATTGGCGTACTGCTGTTCCGGCCAGTTAATTATGCGCGGACCTTTGTCAGGCTGCATTTCGACGCCCGAGATGTAGGTGCCATCCGTAGCGTAGCGCCGATGCTCGAAGAAGGGCGCCACGTCTGCTTCGACATGATAGGTGGTCTCGCGAACGTCAAAAGCCTTGTTCCCACGAGACACAGCCCCGGCGCCGAAGTAGCTGACAAGAGCTTCTCCGACCTCGTCCTTGAATTGCGCATAGTGATAGCTGGCAGGGCTATTACCAAATGTCTCTCGAGTGGTGCCTGATGGGTAGTTGGGGAAGAACGTATCGAAGCACACAACACCGATGTCCACGTCGCTTTCGCCGGGGACGTTCGTTCGGTTTCTATAAGAACCTTGAGAAAACACCTTCACATCGCGGGCCTTTAATTTCGAGCTCGCCTGAATGGCCTTTCGGACCATTGCTTCTGTGTTCTCGCAGCGCTCGGTCTCCGTTTTTCCCGGAGGTTGCGCCCAAGTTGAAAACTTGTTTTCCCAGTTTTGTTGCATGCTATGTCGCCGCCCAACGACTAGCATTATACGCGCAGCAAGAAATCGTGCGAGGCGCTATCTGCTTTCGCGCCTAAATACTTGCGTGACTGGCAACTTTTCGAACCCTCCTTTTAGGGTGCCCTTGTTTGACGAAAAGTTCGAACCGAGTCGTACTTGTCTGAGCGGCGTTTCGCATATCGAGGCGCTATTCGAACTTTTGCGCTCGGAGAAAACCTGGCTCTCCGCCGCTGCGGTTCGCAGCCTGACTTTTGGCGTGGTCTTATGTACACGACGGACTTGTTCGTCAAAGTGTAGCGAGCACACTGGCCACGCTTTTGAGCCGCGCGTTCAGCGACAGATCGAGATCGCGGCTCACAACCTGCCTTCGCGATGAGCAGCGGCAATCGGGGGTAACTCTCGATAGGTCGCTCGCATTTTCTTCGCCACGCGTAAGCGACGGCGAGGCAGCGCGCCTGATTGCCAACCAAAAGCGGGGTGCGACCTGCGCGCGCCATATGGTCACCGCGCCCGACCCGAAAGCGCAAAATTCGCGAGCTATGCTTTCGTTTTTCGAATATCGCTTGTCAGATTGCGCATGCGGTAGTGTAGAGACGTAACACTGACTTTGAATTTTCGGGCCATGTCCTGCAGAGGCTCATCATCGTCGATGTCACCTGAAAGCTTCGCCAGTGCCGCGATCAAATGCCTTTTCGGCATTAGCAACGCTGCCGCAAATTGGTTGGCATCTATTTCGAGTTTCTCCGTCCCTTGGGCCGACAATGAATCTCGCCGCAACACAGGCACTGCGAATCCCTTGTCCACATGAACAGCCGACGTGATTAGCTCCGGATGAAGTCGCAGATGAGCGATCTCGTGCGCGATTGTGAACCGCTGGCGATTTGAATGATGCAGCGAGTTCACCCCAATTATGGGCGTGCCATCGCGTATGAAAATCATTCCTGATAGCTCTTCGTCCAAGGGCGCGTAGCGAAGGCGCGCCCCTAATTGCTTCGCAATACGATCAACGGGAACCGGGACACTGTCGCAATTCACCTCTCGGAGTAAAAGTTCCGCAAGCTCTTCAATCGTCTTGGTGTGCGCCACAGGCATTCTTTCCGAACCTCCTATTTGCGCGTTCGGGTGTGCACGGACGAAATCAGGCGGATCACTTCACTGCGTTGTTTAGGACTGACGTCGCCACCGATTGAAACGGCTTCGGGCAAGTCCCCCTGCGTGGTCGCTGACGGCGGCAGGAGATCGCCTGGGCCAACACCTAGTGCGCTCGCTATCCCGTAGAGTTGGTGCACCAGAACGCGCTGACGCCCCGTTTCGATGCTAGCTAGAGTCGCGCGCGATATTCCCAAGTGCTGAGCAACACTGTCCTGTGAGGCGTCCATCTGTCGTCGGCGCGTTCGGATGTTGCGCCCGATCTCTTTGTACACAGCCTCGATTCGCATGCGTCACAGTAATGACCTACCCGATTCGCACTGTCAATGCGGCGCACAATACGTGTTTAATGAACACATTACTTCCATTTTTTTGGTGTGTATTGACAGCGACAAGTCCATCGATGATAACCGCAGGTGCTGCGACGTGAGAGTCGCGAGACAGAAGGGCGCGGAGATCCCGCGGGGAACGCATCATGAATGATGACCGGAAATTGGACGTACTGGTCACGTACCCAAAATCGGGCGATGAGCTGCGCGACAACAATGCCAAGCGCAAAGAAACCCTTGGCTCACTAAGGGGCCGCGCGCTGATCGCGTTTGGACTTCAGGAGGGCGAGGAGCATGGCAAGCTCACGACCTACAGCCTGTTTCATGGCGACCATGAGTTGACTAACCTGGATCGCACGCTAGGGGATATCGCCGGCAATCACGAACTTCTTACGTTGGAGCTGGCCCGCGAGCGTTACCGCTTCTTCTTTGTCGAAGACAAGATCAGCTCGAACTTGGCAGTGGCCACCGGCGCGCAAATCAAGGAAATGATTAAAGCCACGGTCCCCGCTTTCGACGTGTCCCATGAGCTGATCCTTGAGGGCCACGGCGCGCATGCTGATAAAGCGATCGCCGATGGGGAGAGCGTTTCACTTGAGGCCGGACAGGGCCATCCGATCAAGCATTTCTTCTCAAAGCCGCCAACCAACTTTGGCGCTTGATCGATGCTATCACCGATAACGCAGAAGCAGTTCGAGCGACTTAAGCAGCGCTATCCAGATGCGGTTCTAACGGCGCTGCCTTCCGGTGCCGGGCTGGTGACCATTCCGGCGGTGTCTCTGCCGGAAGGTTGGTCGCGGGCAACCAGCAGCGTCCGCTTTGTCGTCCCTATTGGTTATCCGGGGCCCGCACCGGATTGTTTTTGGGCCGATCAAGAACTGCGTCTGGCAAATGGTCAGCAACCTCAGGCAAGCCAAGTCAACCAGATACCGGAAGCAAACCAACAGGCACTTTGGTTTTCATGGCATGTAGTCGAAGCGGCGAAGAACTGGAACCCAAATCGTGATGATCTTCTGACCTTCGTTGGGATCATCATGGATCGCTTTCGGCGGCCTCAATGATAACGCTGGTCTTTCCAAACCGGGCGCGCGACGAACTCCGCGCGGCCCTATGGGAGGACAATTTAGAAAGCGCTGCGATACTTCTGTGCGTACCGGTCAGGCTTGCCGGGAGCGACAGTTGGCGGCTGCTGGTGAAAGAGGTCCACATTGCTGGCCCTTCTGACTACGAAGAACGCACGGCTGCCTCAGTGCGATTGACGGCGGCGTTTGGTCTCCCGTTTGAACGCAAAGCGAGGGAAAACCGTTGGTCCTTGATTTATTGCCACACACATCCCCACCAACGGGGCGAGGCGCGTTTCTCAAGCGTTGATGACAAAACTGAAATCGCGCTGTCTCAATATGCCGGCAGTCGTAGTCCTGGGGTGCCACACTGTGCGCTCCTCTTTGCGGTCGATAGCCTGGCGGCACGTCAACTCGGACAAAGCGAACCCATTCGCGTGATGCAGGTAGGGTCCACAATTTCGGAGGAAGCTGGTTCGATCCTTGGAGAAACGCGCCCCGTGTTTGATCGACAGGTGCGAGCGTTTGGAGTTGAGGGCCAGCAGCGCGTCGAGGCCGCTCGAATCGCCGTCGTAGGACTCGGGGGCACGGGGTCAGTCGTGACCCAGCAGCTAGCGCACCTCGGTGCCGCACGATTTGTGCTGATCGATCATGATGTGGTCGAGGAGACCAATCTCAATCGGACAGTGGGGACTGTCCCCAGAGACGTCGGTCAGCCAAAGGTCAAGGTTGCCGAACGGATGATCAAGGCCATCCGTCCAAACTCAGAGGTGAGCACCATCGTCGGTGATATCGTCGACCAGGCACCTGCCCGTGCGTTGCTTGATGCCGACTTCATCTTTTGCTGCACCGATTCGCAGGCTAGCCGCCACCTGATCAATCAGCTGGTATATCAATACGAGATACCAGCCATCGACATGGGTGTGGCTATCCACGTTGTGGCCGAAGAGCCGGTTCGCTTTGCCGGTCATGTGAAGGCGCTAGCTCCCGGATTGGCGTGCCTTTGGTGTCTAAACCACATCAATCCAGATCAGCTTCGCCGTGAACTCATGACGGAGCAGCAACGTGCGGTTGATCCATATTTCAATAGTAGCCAAGGCATCGTCCAACCCGCCGTCATTACTCTGAACAGCACCGTCGCCTCGTTGGCGGGCACGATGTTTCTTTCGATGGTTGCTGGCGTCAATGCGCCAGCCCGGTATCTGGTGTACGATGGAAATCGACAGCGCGTCGCTGCTGTTGACGCCGTTCCCATACCCACCTGTAGTTTCTGTGGGCCGGACTCAACCGCGGGCGCGGGGGACACGGCGCCGTTACCGGTGCGACTGAAATGAAGCGCGCATCGAAAATCGCTCTAAAAGGCTCCGTGGAGCGTCAGGCCGAGGCCGTCAGACTAGTCCCGCAACCCGGCGACGTAGCCCTTGTCGAGCGAGGTGTCCTGCGTTCCCTCGTGATGCGGTGCCCGGATGGCTGTGGGGACGTTCTAACGATCAATCTCGACATTCGCTCTGGAAAGGCCTGGCGCCTGTATCGTAACCCGAGGGGTGAGCTAACGCTGTATCCGTCGGTGTGGCGCGACACGGGTTGCGAAGCACACTTTATCCTGTGGCGCGACAAGGTCCTGTGGGGACGTGGCGACGAACGTGGTGCCTGGAGTGACAGCGAGCTGCGCCAACATGTTCTCGAGCAACTGCCACCAAGCGGTAACCAGCCGATACATTTTGAAGAAATCGCCGCGAGACTTGCTGAACCTCCTTGGGAAGTGCTCTGGGAATGTCGGTCGTTGGTGCGTAGTCGCCTTGCCGTGATGTCAGAAGACGAACGACACTTCGCTGCCGCGTCCCCTGAGTACATGGGGGATCAAGACGATGTCTGATGACCAGCCTCAATACCGGATCGAGGTCAACGGCAAGGCTTTCTTGATCTCGCAAGCCGTCGTCGAGGGGCTTCAGGTGCGGGTTCTCGGACAACTAGAGCCGCAGGTCGACCTTATTGTTGAAGGCAGCGGAAACGAGCCTGACCGGATCGTTCAAGACCGAGATCGCATTGCATTGCAGCCTGACGGTTCGCCGACCCGGTTTTTTGCAAAACCTCCGACAAGTTTCGGCTGATGGAGCGTGACGCGATCTTGTGGTGGGGCAAGTCGCCACCGCCGCCGGAAGTCACGACACTGTGCCGGGCTCGGGATATCGCGCTCATCCAGATCGATCGACATCCGTCCGATACCGAGTTTGCTGGCGCCAAAGGATTGATCGTCGAGTGGGATGGTCAACCGCAAAACGATGCGATGATTGCCGCGGTTAAGCACGGTCTCACACCTGTGTTCTTATGCGATTTCCCAGACGTGCCAAAGGTCGGTGACGCCATCGATCGGATCGCACAGAATGGCAAGCATCTTATTTTTATTGAGACCGCTTCGGAGAACGCCATAAGACGGATAAGCCGCACGGCGGAAACGCCTGCCTGGAAGCCGAACCTAAGTATAATCGGCGGCGAGAAACTTCGTAGTGCCGAAGACACCTTGTTGCTGTCGCGCGCCTTTAGCGATTGCAGCAGCCTGACACTCGTTCCAGTGTTACAAGGTTCGACGTCGGTATTCCAGGCGTACGCGCGGCTTATCAACTCGCGCGCCGGTCCGGTAGCGCTGCCCTTCTTTGTAAAGTTCGGATCGCGAGAGGCCATTGATCGTGAACTTCGGAACTACATGGAGTGCACGACGCTGCATGTGCCTTTTAATCAAAGACCCAATCTCGATGCATCGCGCTGTGCGCTCGGATTTGCGCGTGGTGTAATCGTCGGCAATTTTGTGGAGCGGTCGGAGTCCCTTCAAGCAGTTGTCGACCGCGGCGCAGGCCTGCCGGCGTTACAGTCCTTGTTCGATGTCGCCCTGAAGGGCTGGCGCCAACAGGCGCATCTCGACCGGGTTAACAAGGTCGCCGCTGTAACGCTGACCGAACGCATGCGACTTTGTCTGCCGTCGACCTACAAACAGAAACGGCGTGACACCCTGGCGAGCCATGTTGGCGTAGCTCGCCAGGATTTGGGAGCAACCTTATCCTATGAGGACTTGGAAAAGCGCCTTCTTGATCTGCCAGTTATCAAATTCAGGTATGCGATGGCGCACAACGACCTTCACGGAGAAAATGTGCGGGTAACCGGCCAGGATGCCATACTGATCGATTTTGCCTCGACCGGCGACGCGCCCCTGAGCGCAGATCCCTCGGCGCTTGACGTATCACTCGTGCTGGCGACAGACAGCGTGTACGGAGAAGCTTGGGAAGGATTGGCTAGGTCGCTGTACAATTTGGAATCCTTGAGCCACGTACCTTTGCCTGTATCGCCTGAAACCAAGGGCGCGAGGATTGCTCAAGCTCTGCGCTTTTTGCGCCAAGTTGCGCTGGCCGACACGATAGATCCGCTCGAATACCCTATTGCGGTCGCACTGCAACTGTTGAGGAAGGCTTCGTACGCGGACAAATCAGAGATACGGCTCCTTGCCGAGCGGCAGCGACGGAGAGCGCTGGCATACGCGATGGCCGAGAGTCTGACGCTCGCAATTGAAAACGAGGCGCTGGGTCGATCGGAAATCTCGAAAAACTCATTACAAACCGCTTAGTCGCGAGCACCAGAGGCTCGTGAATCCCCTGATGCAGTTGCCATCGCGCCGAATGCGCATCACGCCGGTGTAGAAGGGATTGTTGAGACGCCAGCCACGACTTACTGCGTCATCTCTGCGGCTGACGTCGGCAACAGACTCTATTGCAGGTAGCTCGGCAGCTTGGCCTCCCACTCGCTCATCAGGATGAGGGTAGCCCTGACTGACTCGCCCCCATTCTTGACCAATTCAAGCTCGCCGACCGGAGCGGTGTGGTCCCACGCGAAATTCTTGGACAGGAAATTGAGCACGTCGCGCTTATAGGCCGTGTCGAGATTGTCGAGCTGGTCGCCCTTAGTTTCAAGAACGGTGATCTTCGCGGCATTTCCGTCCTGCCGCACGGCGAAGATGAAGTCGGGATATATCTTGGCCCTTCGCCAGCCTTGGATGCCGTACTGCGTCCGGGCGACATTGCGGTGCCACCAGTTGAGCGCCTTTTCGCCGTCGAGATAGACGGCAACGTCCCGCTCGTCGCCGTTGAGGTCGTTTTCATAGACGGGTGCAAAGAGACTCTTTTCGAGCGGCCCGCCCGACTTTGAAAGAAGCTGTCGACCATTGAGCGGCTCGGTAGTCTCCACCGTATGGGGGATGCTCCAATTGCGGCCGTCGATCCGCAGTCGGAACTGGATGCTCCCGGCCGCGACTTCTGCCTTGAAGAGCGTTTCGGCGCGCGCGGCGCGCTCCGCGTCCAATCCCTTGCGCAATTCCTCTACGATCAAGCTAGCAAATGCCCCCAGCTTTTTGTCATCAAAGCCACGCGCTTTAAGCGCCTTGATCAGCGCCCCGACGATCTCCCGGCCGACGAACGGGTTCGGCACAATGTCGGACACCATCCGCACCGCATAAGCAGGGTCAAAAGCCAGAAGCTCGCTGTTCGCGGCGATGATTTCGCCGACGAACAACACATCGTCATTGTCGGAAAGACGAATGCGTTGCAGCTGGCTCTCGGCGGCTTGGGCGTTGTCGGGAATTTTCGCAGCAATGGATTTGGGATCGAAGCCGCGCCAGTCGATCACGGACAGGATATCGGTTTCGTAGTCGAGGTCGCGCGCGTTGCTGCCGTCCGCGACCATGACCTTGGGCAGATAGATTTCGGTCTTGTCGAAGGCTGGCCGCCGCTCGATCTTGCGCGTGACCTTGCTTGCTCCACCGGCGTCACCCTGGGTGACTTCCAGCACAAGGTCGCCAAGCCCGTCCTGCTCCAGTCCGTCCTTAATGGCACTCACTACATCTGCGGTGCCGGCACGGTGGGTGATGACGTGGCATTCGTCCAATGAGGAGATACCGGTCTTGAGCGCATCCGGCTGGCGCAGGATGCGCCCGACAAGCTGAGTCATCGCATTGAGGTTCGAGCTGGCGGCAAGGCTGCAGAGCACGTACGCGAAGGGACAATCCCAGCCCTCCTGCAAGGCCTGCTTAGTGATGATCGCGCGCACGCGGTTTGTGGGCAAAAGCAGGTCCTGGTTCTCGGGACTATTCAGGTCGTTCTGCTCCGCCGTCTTGATGGCGATTTCAGCGTCATCGAACCCCTGCGCCAGCAACCATTCTCTCACGTCGTCCGCATGGATATGGCCCGCGTCCCGCTGGTCTCTGCCGGTGCGCTCGACCTGGATCAGCATGATCGGCCGGATATAGCGGTTGGTTTCGGCGCGGAGTTTCTTGGCGTCGGCGTCGATTGCGTCGAGCTTCAACAGCGCCGCGTTGAGGGTCGCCTTCCAGTCGTTGCCCTGCCTGGGATCGAGATTGAGGGGCATCTTAATCATGCCCTCGCGGTCCAGTTCGCGGCCTGTCACTTCGGCCAACACATTGGTATAGCGGCCCGGTCGTGGGTTCTGCCCGCCGCGTGGCTGCACGTCGATGGGCGTGGCTGTCAGCTCCAGCACGAAGCAAGGGTTGAAGCCGTAGAGGGTGGAAAATGCTAAATCGGAAATTGCCTTGTGTCCCTCGTCCAGCACGACGACGGGTCGGATGATCCGCAAGGCATTGCCCAACGAATCTTTCACCATCGGGAACATGCCCTTGTATGCGTCGAGATTGGGAGTTGCCTCGATGGTTGCCTGGTGGGCCTGCTGTTCGCCCTCCGGCGGAAAGAAGCCATGAACATCGCCACGGTCCTGGAACATCTTGAGCGAGTCCTGCGTTTGCCGGTTTGCCGACTGCAGCATCAGCAACATGATGCAGAGCTGGGTGTCCACGTCGCGAGCATCCAGCCGATGGGTCTTTTCCATGATCTGCACCCGACCGGCCGCCGCCCGGTCGAGGGCTTGCCTGTAGGGGTGCTGCCGGTTCTTGAGGTGGCGGAGCGTCTGCGAATAGATTGCCTCGTTGGGCACGATCCAGAGGACGAAGCCGGCATTGCGGTCAAGATAGCTGCCGATGACGCGCGACACGGCAGACACCGCTAGCCATGTCTTGCCACCACCGGTGGGAACTTTCAGAACGGCGTTGGGAACAGGTCGTTTGCATCCGTCGTCGCGCTGCGAAAATGGAATGGCCGCACGTGACGCGGGCAGCTTGCCTGCGGTCTTCAGCCCTTCCCATGCTTCCTTCGCGAAGTCGGGAATGGGAAGCCCAAGGGCGGGGTCTTGCGCTGCGAGGGCGGCAATCTTATCTGCGCGAGCCTTCTTGTCTTTGAGTACATCCAGGTAGGCGTCGAGCGTCGCGAGAACTCGGTCCTGGTAGTCGAGCTGGCGAAACATTCCGTCAGCTCCGGTCGATGCGATAGAGAGCGAAGGGCAGCGGCACGAACTCAACCGGAATGTTTTGCTCGTCCAGCATCTTCTGCGAGACGTAGCGCGCCGGCGCGAAGACAAGGTGCCGCCTTTTCGAATCTGCTGCGGCGAAAGCCTTGGCCCGGGAAAGCGTCAGGGCGCTGTCCGCCGTCTTCAGCCATTCAAGGTCGGGCCGGTAGATCAGCCAGACATGCTGCCCGTCCGCCTCGCCAAGATAGAAGTCCTCTTCGCGCACGGCTGCCGGGACCAGCGCACGATTGGTCGCCATCCGAAATAACTCTGCGCCGATCCCAACGAAAGAGGGCAAGGTCCGACCGGTCAACACCTGGTCCAACTCTACCGGCTCGCCAAGTACACAATAGGTGAAGGTGCCGCCTAAACCCTTGGCTAGTTCGTCTTCGGCACCGGCCACACCAGACATTACGCGTCGGACACGCTCGGCAGTAAGCTCATCTGCATAATCTTCGCCCTCGACAATCACAAATTGCCGTGTGCCCCCATCGGCGGCATTGAGCTTAAGAACAGCGTGCGCAGTCGTACCCGAGCCCGCAAAGCTGTCGAGGACGACTCCATCTTTCTTCGTGGCAAACGAAAGAATCTGCTCCACAAGAGCACTAGGCTTCGCGTGGTCAAATGTCTTTTTCTTCTCGGGAAAGATCGACCGGAGCTCGTATGCTGAAGTCCTGCCGTCTAGCTCAATTACGCTCGGCAGCTTCTCCTGATACTCGTGAGCATAGAGTTTCAGCTCGATGATTTTGGTTTCGTCGTCGCCAAAAAGTATTTTGCCCGCGGCAAGAAGGTCGTCCATCGTTTCCTTTGGGAAACGGTATCCCATGAGTGGCTGCTTGCAGGGCTTCTTAGTCACGGGATGGATAACGTCGTACCGATAGCCCTCCTTGCCGGGGTTGTGGACGCTTTGGCTCCCGGTAAACACGCCGCCCCGGTCGATATATTTGTAGCGATCCAGAGGCCAGAGCTCGCTTTTGTGGGCGCGGAACCACTTCGCATATTCATGCTCAAGCTCGCGGTCATCGGGGTATTTTGCGGCAAGGTCTTTGCCGACACCGATAAGCGCATCCTTGATGTCAGAGATCGTGCTCTTCCAAATCTTCCCGACTTTGTCTTTGTCCCTTGAAAAACAGATGATGTATTCGTGCTCGACCGCGATCCTAGTGGGATTGTTGTCTGTTACATTCTTCCAGACAATTGTGCCGATCCAGTTCTCTGCCCTATAGAAGATTTCGTCCAACATGGTGCGCAGGCGATAAAGTTCGTTGTCATCTATGCAAATGAAGATGACGCCGTCATCGGCCAGCAGATCTCTAAGCAGACAAAGGCGCGGCCACATCATGGCGCACCATTTGTCGTGCCTAAGCCCGTCCTCAATACCGATAGGATTGGCTTCGAGCCATTCCCGGATCATCGGCGCGTTGACGTTGTCGTTGTAGGACCAACCCTCGTTACCGGTGTTGTAGGGCGGGTCGATGAAGATGCAGTCCACCTTCCCTGCGTAGAATGGCAAGAGCGCCTTCAGCGCGTGAAGGTTGTCGCCCTGAATAATCAGATTCCCATCAAGGGCCACTGGGCCGATGCCCTTCTTCGCGTCCGGAACGAGCGGACGGAAGGGCACGGCGAGGTGATGGTTATAAACGAACTCCTTGCCTTTGAAGCTTAGCTCGGTCACGCCGCCCGCCCGCCTTCCCAGATCGCTCCGCGTCGGTGGCCATAGAATCAGCCGTGGCGGTCGCTGGCAACGGGAGATTGCCTAGGCGCTCTTCAGCGGCCTTTCAGGTCAACAATGCCACCGCTTTCGCGATGGCGGCCGTTGGCCGGGGTAGAATTCGAGGGGCTGACGATAAAGCTACGAACTCGCACCAGGCTGTCGGAATGAAATCAGCGGAAGGCAGCTTGGAGTTTGGGTCACAAAGGACGGCGACCGGCACGTTTGCGCGTTCATACCAGGGGTGTCGCAATCATATCGTGCGTGCGCTAAACGGCCTCGACGGCTGTCCGTCTATCATCAGCCGAAGCGCCATTGCCCTGTTGGCGAGGCGCAGAAGATCCGAGGGGCTGAATATTCGATCGAGTTCGCGCGAGACGATTTCCGCGTCCTCGGCGCCGAGCCGGAAAGCGATCAGGGTTCCGGCGTTGCCCAAAATTGCGTGCCTGACTTCGAGAGCGAGCTGGTGCAGGTACTGATGGGCCATCGTGAAGCCAACCGCATACTTGCGCATTTCAGTGAGCATTTCGACGACCGCCAAGGTCGTAAAGCTCTGGAACTCATCGATGTAGATGAACGAGGGGCGGCGCTCCGCCTCCGGCGCTTCGGCTCGGCTGGCTGCAGCAAGGCCGATTGTTGTCACGATGAGTCCACCAAGCAGCGAGGAGCTGTCCTCACCGAGCCGTCCTTTCGAAAGGTTGATGAGGATGCTGCGACCGGCATCCATCTCTCGGCGAAAATGGAGGTCGCTCTTCGGCTCGGTGACGAAGCGTCTGATAAGCGGGTCAGCGAGAAATGCGCCGACCTTGTTCTGGATCGGCGCGAGACCGTCTGAGCGATAGGTGTTCGCCAATCGATCGAATTCCTGTTCGAAGAAGGCGCGCACTGCCGGATTGCGGGTACCCGCTGTAACGGACCGCCGGAATGCCTTGTCTGAGTAGAGCCGCGGTACGTCAGCCAATGTCGCGTTCGGCAATTCGAGAAGAGCCAGCAGGGTGTTGCGGAGGATGTGCTCCATGCGGACACCCCAGGCGTCGGTCCACCGCTTCCTGAACACGTCCATGAGACCCGACGCCGCTATCGCAGCGTACTTTTCGCCGACGTGACGAAGCGGATTGTATCCGTACGGCTGTGAGCGATCGGCAATGTCGACGTATGTCGTTCGCGAGCGTGCTTCTTCGGACAGAGACCGATATAGCCGATCGACCATGTCGCCGTGCGGATCGATGACGATCGTTCCGCGGCCCTGAAGCAGATCCTGGCGCGCCATGTTTTCCAGCAATGTCGACTTACCGGTTCCGGTCTTGCCGATTACGTGGATGTGCGCGAACCGATCAGCTTCCTTGATGCCGAATACCCGCTGATCGTTGCGGGCATCGACGCGGCCTATCAGCGTGAGCCCCTGCATCCAGCCATTCTGATTCAGATAGCGAATCTTGCGAAGACGGGCAGGCAATGCCCGGCTTCGCCGCGCCTCGCATGAGAGAAGAACGGAGAAGCGCTTTGCTTCTAAAGTCAGACTGACGGGAAGCCGCTGGAATCTATGTCGCCTCGGGATTTGCCCGACGTGCAAACGCATGCACAGAAGATGCGTCTGTATATGCGTGCCAAAGTGCGCCCCTCATAGAGCGTCAATTTGCGATCGGAAGGTCTTGGTCGGCTAGGAAGGATTGAGTTGATGGCGCTCCCGTTGGGAAGTTGGCGGGCGGATATCATTGGCCTTTCGAGCCTGCGGCTTGGAGCGTCGCATCCTCAGAAGGAGCAGCGATCCACGGAACTGTCCACGATCATCTTCTCGGCGGTGTCGCATCCAGAAGCGATGGCCGACGCAGTAGGTCATCCCACGGTGGTCGTGTTGATCGCTTCCTCGCGGGCTAAGCTACCGCGCGTGCCTGGCTCTCTCGCCATCGAGCTGGTGAGCCTCTTTGTGTCGTTGAGCACCACGCGACTTCTTTTTTCTGATCTGCTGCATCTTGCAGTCAACGGAAAGCTGCGTACTCTCGACTTCGATCTCGGAGACCCTCTTGGCGGCGCTTGGCCGATCTCAAGTTGGAGCTTTCAGGTCTCTTGATCAAAGGACTCGAACTGGCTGCGGTTCGAGTCCCGTTTCAGAGAAAAATGTGCGGGTACGCCTGCGGGTACGATTCATTTTGTCGCAGTAGTAGTCCCAATGATTTCAGCTGGTTAGAGCGCGTGTGCGGTTCCCTTCCGCGCACCAGTAACATTTTGATATAATTGGAATTTTTGGAACTGACTGACGTCAGTTCGGCACCGATCAAATAGCGGGTCATCACCGCGATCGATAGCGAGAGGCTCGCAGCCGAGCCACCCTATTGGATTAGCACCTTGCCGGCGGCGACATCGTTTGCCCAAGCGCGCAGCCCCGGGTGTTTAATGGCCTTCGCTTTGCCGGAAGCTACAAAGTCGGCAACGATCTTATTGAACGTGTGAGCCAGCAGTCTCACCGACGTCGCAGCTCTCGGGTTCAGGAGCGACGCGATGCAGTCGGCCTGAGGGGCTGACCAGGCCCCATCGACCTTCTTGAAGTCGATCACTACTCGCGGCTGCGTGTCGTCCCAGAATTGGGTTTTGACGTACCCGCACTTCTGAAGGCCAGGAGGCGCCATTTTAGAACCAATCGGAGCATTCGGGATGATACTGAGCAGCATCATGTCTGCCAGGCGCGGAACATAAACGCCTTCGATGTGGTATTCGGCTTCGTTTTCGCCGCCCCCTGATGTGAAGATCGTTCTCCACTGCACATTGAATTCTGCAGGGCTACCGTCCGGCTGTTTGGAGAATTGTTCCTCCGTTCTGACGATCGTCGGCGGCTCTGTCGTCACGACCACCTCGGCGCCCGGTGGCGTCAGCCTTGCGGCTGTCGCACCGTAGATGCAGGTGACGTTGCCAAAACTCAGGTCTCTGACGACCTCACTTTGCTCGACTTTGTATCTCGCGACGAGCGCACGTATCCGGGGCGCGTTTTCCGATGCGGGGAAACGAGCGAGATACGCCTCGAACCAGCCGATTGCCGTTCCAAAGTCGAGGTCGAAACGCCAGCTCGGATCCTGGCTTCCCCGAAAGGGCAGGCCCTTCATGCCGATGTCGGCCTTGGCGTATTTGTTGATGATGGCCTGGTCGTCGGCTGCATCGAGCAGGAACCGGACTGCATCGTGAATAGAATGCCCGTTACGCTGACGCGTAAACAGGTCCACGCCCTGATGGGCCGCAACCTCGCCGAGAAAGAACGCTGCCGAGATATTGTACGCGGAATAGCGCATCGCCCACATGCCGCGATTGGCATCGTAGAGACTGCCGTCGTCCTTGATGTTCTCAAGAAATCTGACGTAGCCGTTTTCGACCGCGGTGTTGAACATCGCCACGTCATTGTGAAGCACCGCCCACATTGCGGCGACGAGATTCCTTCGCGTGTTGTGATTGTTGACGCGCTGTTCCACGTCGCGATATCCGGCAGTCCCTTTGGGTAGTTCTTTTCCGATCCGCGTGATCTTTATGAGGTGTCCCAGCCATCCCTCGATGGTTGTCCGGTCCTCGCCGGAGAGTTTCCCGAGTCGGTCGAGCTCACGAAACGTCACCATTGCGACCGGGAGCACTTCGTAGGCCGCCCACCAATTTCCACTGGTGGCGGCTTCGTAAGTTCGCAGGGCGTCGGCTTTCGCCCATTTCAACAGGAGAGACTTCGCCTGATCGGCGACTTCGGTCCGTCCGGCCATAAGGGCCGGTCCATAGACCCCCATGGCCGCGGCGAAAGTTACACCTGTCGGAGCGCCGCCGTGAACCCAGCCGACCTTGGCGGCAGGCTCCTCGACCAAGCCAATGACGCTCGGGCCACTTTCGCAGGCTTTTTGATCGGCGTCGGACGTTCCACCGCGTGAGGGATCATAGCTGCCGGCGGCGGTGTACAGTTCGCCTGGGTGCGGCAAGGCTGTGAGCGGCGCTTCTTCGACTGCCAATGCCGGGCTCAGCAGCAGGACCAGCGCCACACCGCCAAAAGCTAAGTGCTTCATTGTGCGTCGCGCTCCACCTTCGGTTGAGGCAGAATATCGATGCCGTGCGAGAACGGTCAAGGTTTGCCGGTGCCACCCTGGACGATCGAGCGACCTGCTCCGGCAAAAGCCGCGCTGCACAGCCTGCAGCTCGCTCGGCGCGACCCTGATGCACCCTAGCGGCTGCTCGCCCAGGCAAGCGTCAGGGCGAAGATCGTGAAGATCGTGATGACGACGCTCACGGCGATGATCGATTCGACAGGCATGGCAGGCTCCGGCTGGTGACGATTTCCGTCACTTCAGCCAAAGCCGGCAGGGGTCGCCTTGATCTGTCGCAAACCTCTAGGGATTGGCGGGCGCAGCCGCCGGGGCAGGCGCATCCGTCGCGGCCGGAGCGTCGGTCGCCGGGGCGGCATCGTCGGCCGGCGGCTTCAGGTCGTCCGAGGGCGGCGGCAGGTCGAGGTCCTTGTCGTCGGCCGCCGGCGCGGCGTCCGCGTTGGCGTTCATCGCGGCGAGGCTCCAGACGACGAGATCGGCCGTCGCCTGGTCGAAGGCATCGTTCAGCGCCTTGGCCGCGGCGGCGGCGGTATCGGTGGCCGTCGCCGGTGCGCTGGCGGTGAAGATTTTCGCGTCGACGACCTTGCCGTCCGAGTCGAGCAGCTTGGCGGAGAATTCGATCTCGGCGCTGGCCGGCGCCGGGTTGGTCGTGATCTGGAACTTGCGGAGGTCGAGGGCGAGCTTGTAATCGCCTTCGAGGTCGCCGCCGTCGGCGCCAACCTTCAGGTAGTTCGCGTTCTCGAACGACTGAACAATGCGCGCCTGGAAGAGCGCCGGCAGGTTGTCGGCGAAACGCGCGTCGGGGAAGGCCGGGGCGATGCCGTCGGCGGTCTGCATGACGATGCGCTGGGTGTCGAGAACGATGACCGCGGTCGGCGTCGCGACGGCGAGCTGCTCGCTCGGCACCGCGGGGATCGCGGCGAAGGTCGTCGGCGGGGCAAGGTCGTAGGTCGTGGGCTCGGGCGCGGTCTTGCCGCCGGTCAGACGCTCCAGGCCCTCGAGGATGCCATCGACGCGGCCGGAGTTGCGGCCGAGCGCCTCGGCGAAGGTGGCGATGTTGGCGACCGCGACCTTGAAGGCGTCCGAGTTCTGGCCGACGACCTCGTCGATATGGGAAAGCACGTCGCGGGCCGCCTGCGTCATGTCCTTGAGCGAGGCCGGGTCGGCGACGAGCAGCGGCGGCTGGCCGTCGGTCGAGGCCGGCAATTCGGAGCCGACGGTGCCGCCGGCGAGCGCCACGGTGGCGGTGCCGGTGAGGCCGGCGAAGATCAGGCCGACGCGCGTGTCGCTCTTGACCGGCGTGCGGCTGTCGACGGCGATGGTCGCGACGACGGCGCCGGGATCGGCCGGGAGCAGCGACATGCCGGTGACCTCGCCGACGTCGAGGCCGTTGAAGAGAACCGGCGAGCCCGTGTAGAGGCCGGCAACGGAGCCGTCGAACTCGACGCGGTAGGTGGTGCGCTCGCCGAGGCCGCCGGCGTTGTTCAGCCAGAACACGAAGCCGAAGCCGCCGACGATAACCGCCAGCACGAACAGGCCGATCAAGACGTAGCGGGCTCTGATCTCCATGGTCGTCAGTTCCGTTGCACGAGGGGGGAGCGGGCGGGCTTGCCCCGGCCGCCGAAATAGGCGCGGACCCAGGGATGGTTGGACGCGAGCATCGCGGAGAGCGGGCCCTCGGCGACGATGTGGCCGTCGGCGAGCACGGCGATGCGGTCGCAGGCGTTCTCGAGCGAGGCGAGGTCGTGCGTCACCATGAAGACGGTGATGCCGAGCGTCTGCTGCAGCGTACGGATCAGGCGGTCGAACTCGCCGGCGGTGATCGGGTCGAGGCCCGACGTCGGCTCGTCGAGGAAGACGATCTCGGGATCGAGCGCCAGGGCGCGGGCGAGCGCGACGCGCTTGACCATGCCGCCGGACAATTCGGCCGGGAATTTCGCCGCGTCGTCGGACGACAGGCCAACCATCTCGAGCTTCAGAATGGCGAGGTCGGCCATCAGCTTCTCGGAGAGGCGGAGATTCTGGCGCATCGGGAACTGGATATTTTCCAGCACGGTGAGCGAGGAGAACAGCGCGCCCTGCTGGAACAGCACGCCCCAGCGGCGCTCGACGGCGCGCCAGTCGCGCTCGCGTGCCTGATCCTCGGAGACGCCGAAGACGCTGATCGTGCCGGCGAGCTTGGGGACGAGGCCGATGATCGTGCGGAGCAGCACCGACTTGCCGGCGCCGGAGCCGCCGACGACGCCGAGAATCTCGCCGGCGGGAACAGCGAGCGTCAGGTCGCGCAGCACCTCGGCATCGCCAAATTTCACGGCGAGGTCGCGGACGTCGATGATCGGGGCGCTCGCCATCGTCACCAGCCGATCGACGCGAAGAAGATGGCGAAGCAGCCATCCAGCACGATGACGAGGAAGATCGATTTGACCACGGACGCGGTGGTCTGCAGGCCGAGGGATTCGGCGCTGCCCTTGACCTTCAGCCCTTCGGTGCAGGCGACGATGCCGATGATCAGCGCCATCACCGGCGCCTTGATCATGCCGATCCAGAAATCGTGCGGCGAGACGGCATCGCGAAGCCGCGTCAGGAATATCGCCGGGCTCATGCCGCCGTAGGACCAGGCGACCAGCTCGCCGCCGACGATTGCCGCTATGGAGCCGAGGAAGGTGAGGATGGGCAGCGCGAGGATAAGCGCGATGATGCGCGGCAGGACGAGGATCTCGACCGGATCGATGCCCATGGTGCGGAGCGCATCGACTTCCTCGCGCATCTTCATCGAGCCGAGCTCGGCGGTGTAGCTCGAGCCGGAGCGGCCGGCGACCATGATCGAGACGATGAGCACGCCGATCTCGCGCAGCACCAGGATGCCGACGAGATTGACGACGTAGTCCTCGGCGCCGAAACGGCGGAAGTTGAAGATGCCCTGCTGCGCGATGATGCCGCCGATCAGGAACGTGATCAGCAGGATGATGCCGATGGCCTGCCAGCCGACGCGATCGAGATGATGCACGATCGAGGTCGGGCGGAAAGCGCGCGGGTTTACGATCGCGCGGCCGAAGGCGACGGCGACGGCGCCGCCCATGGCGAGGAAGCCGGCGAAATCGACGAAGCCGCCAACGGTGGAGCGGCCGATGCGCTCCAGCCGTGCGATCGGGCCGCGGGCCGGCGCGCGATTTTTGGCGGGCGTGCGGACGGCGCCGTGGACCTCGTCGAACAGGTCGCGGTAGCGGTCGGGCATGTCGACCAGGCGGGTGTCGCGGGCCCGCACGATGCGCTCGATGGTCCAGGCACCGAGCGTATCGAGGCGCTCGATGCCGCTGACGTCGATGGTGTCGGCGGCGGGAGCGGCGGCCAGCGTTTCGAGCAGGGCGGCGTGGGCCGTGGTCCAGCTTCCGGTGGCGCGGAGGCCGCCGTCGGTGCCGGTGACGAGGGCGGGGGCGTTCGGCATCAGCGCTTGCCCCGGTTGCCGACGAAGAAGCCGGCGAGGGCGGCCACGGCGAGCGCGCCCATGGTCGTCGGATCGATGGGCGCGTCCTTGCCAAACTCTGCCGTGAAATTGAAGCGGTGGCGGTGCCTCGCCATCTGGGCCGCGACGGCCTGCAGGATTATGGCGGCGATGGCGAAGACCGCGGCGACGATTGCCGCGGCGGCGATCCCGCCGACCAGACCCGCCAGCCAGACCACGAAGGCGCCGAGCAGGAACCCGGCGACCAGCAGCCAGAGCAGGACGGCGGCGATGCTGAGCATCACGCGGATGGCCGCGGCGCGGGCGGCGGCGGAAGCCTCACGCTTCAGCGCGCCGAGGCTCGCGGCGCGGATCAGCCAGCGGAGCAGCGGCTCGGCGTTCGCGGTGCGGGCCGCGGCGGGTTCCGATTCGCCTTGGTCAGAGGTCGCGGACATGGCGGCCTCTGTTGCACTTTGCCGCCGCCGCCGCAACACCCGCGTTGCCGCTTGACCCACGTCAAGGCGGCCGGGAACGGCCCGGTCCAGCTTCCCGCCATGCGGGCACAAGCGGAGACACGACCATGGGCGATCAGGGCAAGAGGACGTGGACCGAAGAAATCGAGGTCAACGGCGCGCAGCTCATGGAGCGAATCAGGGAGCTGATTGCCGAGGGGAAGGTGCGGCGGCTCAGGATAATGGCGGCCGACGGGTCACTGATCCTCGAGATTCCGCTGGTGGTCGGGGCCATCGCCGGTAGCGCGGTGGCGCTCGGTGCGCCGCTTCTGGCGGTGCTCGGCGCGTTCGCCGCGCTGGTGGCGCGGGCGAAGATCGAGATCGTGCGCGAGGACGCGGGCACGCCGTGACGCCGCTTCGGGCGGCGCTGCTCGCCGGGCTTGCCGCTCCGGTCATTTACGCGGTCGCGGTCGTCGCCGGGGATTGGTTCGATCCGCGCTACAACGCGGTCGCCAATACCATCAGTGAACTCACCATGGTCGGGGCGCCCAGCCGGGTGGCGGTCGCCGCGGTGTTCGTCGTCTACAATTTTCTGGTGATCGCATTCGCGCTGGCGTTGCCGCGCGCCATGGCCGGCGCCAACCGGCGGGGGATTGCGGTGGCGGCGCTGCTGCTGATCGTGGTCGCGGCGGCCGGTCTCGGGATGTCGGCGCTGTTTCCGACCGACATGCCGGGCGCTCCGCTGACCGCGGTCGGCACGGCGCACATCGCGCTGGCGGCCGTTGCTTCGCTGGGCACCATGGCGACGGTCGGCGCGGTGGCGTGGGCGACGTGGCGCGCGCCGGGCTGGCGCGGCGTCGCAATGCTGTCGGTCGTATGCTTGGCCGCGATCGTCGCGACGGGGCTGTGGACCGCGGCGACAACGGCGCAGCTCGCGCCGACGATGGGGCTCGCGGAGAGGGCCACCATCGGCAGCTTCGAGGTCTGGCTGTTTGCGCTTGCCGCGCTGGTGCTGCGCCGTCAGTGACTGAACAGCACCGGCACGGTCGAGCGCATCAGCAGGGCGCGGGTGACGCCGCCGAAGACCCATTCGCGGAAGCGGCTATGGCCGTAGGCTCCGGCGACGACGAGATCGGCCTGCGCGCGGCGGGCGAAATCGAGCAGCACGTCGCCGATCGCGGCGCCCTTCGGGTCGATCAGCTCGGACTTGGCGGCGATGCCGTGGCGGAGCAGGAAGGCGACCGCATCGGGCAGGTTCGGCGGACGCTCGCCGCCTTCGCTGATCGCCGCGAGCACGACGCTCTCGGCGTCCTTCATGAAGGGCAGCGCGTCGGCGATGGCGCGCTGGGCCTCGGTCGTGTTCTTCCACGCGACGACGACGGTCTTTGCCGCGGCCTGCTGGACGTTGTCCGGCACGACCAGCACCGGGCGGCCGGAGCGCAGCACTACGTCGGCGGCGGAGGCGACGCTGAGGTCACCCAGCAGCGAACGGTCGCCCGGGCCGACGACGACGAGATCGGCGGCGATGGCGGCAGCGACGATGGCCTCTGACGGTGGGCCGAAGGTGGCGCGCCAGCTCGTCTCCAGCCCGGCGCCCTTGGTGGTGCGATCGAAGGTCGCCTCGGCCTTGGAGAATTCGGCCTCAAGCTGCTTGCGGTCCTGCTCGGTGTAGTCGGGACCGACGGCGACCGTGCCGAGGCCGGCGTCGTAAATTTCGATCGGCAGGCGCGGCAGGCCGGCGGTGACGCCGATCAGGGTTGCGTTGAAGCGGCGGGCGAGATCGGCGGCGAGCGCGATGCGCGGGGTCGAGTCGCGGACGTTGTCGGCATGGACGAGGATGGTGCGGTACATGATGTTTCCCTTCAGGCGTCGAGGCGTTGCAGGCCGGCGCGGTTCTTAACTACGATCCGGCGCGCGCTCGGCAAGGCGATGGCCGACTGTGCCTCGAGGTGGGTGAGGGTGCGGGACACCGTCTCGATGGTGAGGCCGAGATAATCGGCGATGTCCTGGCGCGACATTGGCAGTTCGATGATCTCGCCGCCGGAAGCGCCGGCCATCGCCAGCAGGAAACTCGCGACGCGCTCCTCGGCATTCTTGCGGCCGAGCAGCAGCATGTGCTGCTGCGCGCCGCGCAGGCTGCGCGCGGTCGCCGCCCAGAGATCGGCGGCGACGCTGGCGTCGGTCGCGGCGAGCGCGACGATGCCGGTGCGCTTGGCGACGCGGACGACCGAGTCGACCACGGCCTCGGCGCTGAAGCCGTGCGCGGCGCCGGCCTCGAGGCCGAAGATGTCGCCGGGAAGATGGAAGGCGCCGATCTGGCGGCGGCCGTCGTTCAGCACCTTGTAGGTGCGTACCGCGCCGGTCACGACCTCGTAGAAATATTCGGCCGGCTCGTCCTCGCCGTAGATCTCGGCGTTGCGGGCGAAGGCGATGGGCGCGGCGCGCAAGGCGAAGGCGGTAGCTAGGCCGCCGGATGCCACCGGCAGCGGCGTCGCTCCGTGGGCGGTGATGTTCTGGTGCAGCATGGCCGTCTCCCGTTGTGGTGCATCAGAGGTAGCGGCGCGCCTGGCGGGGAGAAATTCAGGTAATCTCCCTACGGGATTCTCCTGAGGTGCACGCGGCGGGCTCCCCGACTAGGCAATGGGCGAAAAAGCCTTGAGGATGAACAGGTTGGCGCGATTCCGGATCGGCTCGGAGGGGCTCGACGGATACCTTGCGGCGGTCGCCGCGGTGGCCGTCACGCTGGGCGTCGCCGTCGCGCTCCGCCCGTTCCTGGAAGGGCGGCCGCTGCTCATTCTGTTCGTGCCGGCGCTGCTGGCGGCTTCGATGCTCGGCGGTCTCGGGCCCGGGCTGTTCGCGATCGTGCTGGGACTTGCCGGCTCGGCGGTCGTCGATTCGGGTTCCGGCTGGTCGACGCTGCCCGAGGTCGTGTCGAGTCTCGCGTTCGTCTCGGTCGGCCTCGGCCTCGCGTGGTTCGGCGACCGGCTGCAGCGCAGCCGGCGCGAGGCGGAAGCGCGGACGCTCGACCTCGTCGCGCGCGAGGCGCACCTCCGCTCGATCCTCGACACGGTGCCCGACGCAATGATCGTCATCGACGAGCACGGCACGATGTCGTCGTTCAGCAAGGCGGCGGAGCGGCTGTTCGGTTATGCGCCGGCCGAGGCGATCGGCAGGAACGTGCGGATGCTGATGCCGCAACCCTATCGCGGCGATCACGACGGCTACCTCGTGCGCTACCTCACGACCGGCGAGCGGCGCATCATCGGCATCGGCCGCGTCGTCGTCGGCGAGCGCAAGGACGGCTCGACGTTCCCCATGGAGCTGTCGGTCGGCGAGATGCATTCCAACGACCAGCGCTTCTTCACCGGCTTCGTGCGCGACTTGTCGGAGCGGCAGGTGACGGAGGCGCGGCTGCAGGAATTGCAGTCGGAGCTCGTCCACATCTCGCGGCTGACGGCGATGGGCGAGATGGCCTCGACGCTGGCCCATGAACTCAACCAGCCGCTGTCGGCAATCGCCAATTATCTCAAAGGTTCCCGACGCTTACTGGAGGGCAACGACGCCGTCGCGCCGGTGCGCGATGCGATGGACAAGGCGACGGATCAGGCGTTGCGCGCCGGGGAGATCATCCGGCGGCTGCGCGATTTCGTCTCGCGCGGCGAGAGCGAGCGGCGCGTCGAAAGCCTGCCCAAGGTGATCGAGGAGGCGAGCGCGCTGGCATTGGTCGGCTCCAAGGAGCGCGACGTGCGCGTGCGCTTCCTGTTCGATCCGGCGGCGGATCTCGTGCTCTGCGATCGCGTTCAGGTGCAGCAGGTGCTGCTCAACCTGATGCGCAACGCGATCGAGGCGATGGCCGAGTCGCCGCGGCGCGAGCTGACGCTCGCGACCTCGGCGCGCGACGACGGCACGGTTGAGATCGCGGTCGCCGACACCGGGCCGGGACTGGCCGACGAGGTCACGCGGCAACTGTTCCAGCCGTTCGTCACGACCAAGCGGCACGGCATGGGAGTCGGCCTGTCGATCTCGCGCACCATCGTCGATGCGCACGGCGGCCGCATCTGGGCGGAGAAGAACACCGGCGGCGGCACCGTGTTCCGATTCACGCTCCGCGCGGTAAAGCGTGAGGAGGCCGCCGATGTCGTCTGACGCGATGGTGCACATCATCGACGACGACGATGCGGTGCGCGACTCGCTGTCGTTCCTGCTGTCGTCGGTGAAGATTCCGGCGGCGACCTATGCTTCGGCGACGGCGTTTCTCGGCGCGCTGACGAAGGACGCGGCGGGGTGCGTCGTGACCGACATCCGCATGCCGGAGATGACCGGGCTGGAGCTTCTGCAGCGGCTCAACGACGATGGTTTCAAGTTGCCGGTGATCGTGGTCACGGGCCATGCCGACGTGCCGCTGGCGGTCGAGGCGATGAAGCTGGGGGCCGCGGATTTCCTAGAGAAGCCGTTCGACGAGGACAGTCTGCTGGCGGCTATCCGTGCGGCGCTCGGACGGCAGAGACACGACGGCGAGCGGGAGTCGCAGCAGGCGCGGGTGCGGTCGCTGATCGCGACGCTATCGGCGCGGGAGAAGCAGGTGCTCGACGGGCTGGTCGCCGGCCAACCCAACAAGACGATCGCGTTCGATCTCGGCATCAGCCCGCGGACGGTGGAGATCTACCGCGCCAACGTCATGACCAAGATGCAGGCGGGGAGTTTGTCGGAACTGGTACGCATGGCAATGGTCGCCGCCGGTTAAGCGTTGATTCTGATCCAGATCAAAGCGGTCGTCACCGCGAGAGCGTAGCGAGGGACCCGATGTTCAAGAACCCGCTGGCACGCGACGTCACCGTCGTGCTCGTCGTCAAAACCGTGATCGTGATCGCTGCCGCTCTGTTCGTCTTCGGTCCCAGCCAGCGCCCGGTCGTCGATGCCGCCGCGGTCGATGCACGCCTCACCGTCAATCAGGACACCGCCCCATGAACGAGATGATGGACATCGTCACGCTGTCGCGCGTGCAGTTCGGTCTCACCGCGATGTACCACTTCCTGTTCGTACCGCTGACGCTCGGGCTGGCGCTGCTGCTCGGCATCATGGAAAGCGTCTACGTCATGACGGGACGCGAAATCTGGAAACAGATGACGAAGTTCTGGGGCGTGCTGTTCGGCATCAACTTTGCCATGGGCGTCGCCACCGGCATCACCATGGAGTTCCAGTTCGGCACCAACTGGGCCTACTACAGCCACTACGTCGGCGACGTGTTCGGCGCACCGCTCGCCATCGAGGGGCTGATGGCCTTCTTCCTCGAGGCGACGTTTATCGGCCTGTTTTTCTTCGGCTGGGACAAGCTTTCGCGGGTATCGCATCTTGCGGTGACCTGGCTGGTGGCGCTCGGCTCGAACCTCTCGGCGCTGTGGATCCTGATCGCCAACGGCTGGATGCAGCACCCGGTCGGAGCGCGCTTCAATCCGGACACGATGCGCATGGAGGTCACCAACTTCGGTGACGTGATCTTCAATCCCGTGGCGCAGGACAAGTTCGTCCATACGGTGAGCGCCGGCTATGTCACCGGCTCGGTGTTCGTGCTCGCCATCTCGGCGTGGTTCCTGCTGCGCGGCAAGCATGTCGCGATCGCCAAGCGGTCGATGACCGTGGCGGCCAGCTTCGGCCTTGCGTCGGCGCTGTCGGTGGTCGTGCTCGGCGACGAGAGCGGCTACACCGCGACGGAAAACCAGAAGATGAAGATCGCTGCGATCGAGTCGATGTGGGAGACCGAGCCCGCGCCGGCGCCGTTCACGCTCGTTGGTATTCCCAACATGCAGGAGCACCGCACGGATTTTGCGATCAAGGTGCCGTGGCTGCTCGGGCTGATCACGACGCGGTCGATCAACACCGAGGTGCCGGGCATCGTCGATCTCGTCGCCAACGCCGAGACGCGGATCAAGCTCGGACTCGTCGCCTACGATGGGCTGGAGAAACTGAAGGTCGACCGCACTGACACGACGGCGCGCTCCAACATTGCGCTGCATGCCAACGATCTCGGCTACGCGCTGCTGCTCAAGAAAATCCGGCCGGATATCCTCAACGCGACGTCGGCGGAGATAACCGCGGCGGCGTGGAACACGGTCCCGGCGGTGTCGCCGCTGTTCTGGTCGTTCCGCATCATGGTTGGGCTCGGCTTCTATTTCATCGCGCTGTTCGCCTTCGCCTTCTGGCTATCGGCGCGGCGGCACCTGACCAAGTACCGCTGGTTCCTGTGGGTGGCGCTCGTCACGCTGCCGGCGCCGTGGATCGCGGCGGAGCTTGGCTGGTTCGTCGCCGAGGTCGGGCGGCAGCCGTGGGTGATCGAAGGCGTGCTGCCGACGTTCCTGGCGGTGTCTTCGATCTCGGCGGGCAACGTCGCGACGACGCTGATCGGGTTCATCGTCTTCTACACGACGCTGGCGATCGTCGACGTTTACCTGATGCTGAAGGCGATCCGGCAGGGGCCGGGCGAGGCGGCGGGCTCGGAGCCCGTGCCTTCCATGGTTCCGGCGGAGTAGGAGGCGATCATGCTGCTCGACTACGAAACCCTGCGGCTCATCTGGTGGCTGCTGCTCGGCGTGCTGCTCATCGGCTTCGCCGTCACCGACGGCTTCGATCTCGGCACGGCGATGCTGCTGCCCTTCGTCGGGCGCACCGACAGCGAGCGGCGCGTCGCCATCAACACGATCGGGCCGGTTTGGGAGGGCAACCAGGTTTGGCTGATCCTCGGCGCCGGCGCGATCTTCGCGGCGTGGCCGATGATCTACGCGGTCGCGTTCTCCGGCTTCTACTTCGCGATGTTCCTGGTGCTGCTATCGCTGATTCTGCGGCCGGTCGGCTTCAAGTATCGCTCCAAGCTCGGCGATGCGCGCTGGCGCGGGTTTTGGGACTGGGCGCTGTTCGTCGGTGGGCTCGTGCCGTCGCTGATCTTCGGCGTCGCGTTCGGCAATCTGTTCCTCGGCGCGCCGTTCCGCTTCGACGATACGATGCGCATGGCCTACGAGGGCAACCTGTTCGGGCTGCTGACGCCGTTTGCGCTGCTCTCCGGGCTGGTCAGCGTCGCAATGCTGGTGATGCATGGCGGGGCATATCTGGCGCTGAAGGCGGGCGAGCCGGTGGGCAGCCGCGCCGCGGCGTACTCGCGCTATGCCGCGCTGGCGCTGCTGGTGCTGTTCACGCTGGCGGGTCTTTGGGTCGCGTTTGGGCTCGACGGCTACACGATCACCAGCGTCGTTGCGGCGGACGGGCCGTCCAATCCGCTGCTGAAGACGGTGGCGACGGAGAAGGGCGCGTGGCTGCACAACTACGGTACGCATCCATGGGCGCTGGTCGCGCCGCTCGTCGTCTACGTCGCGGCGCCGCTGTCGGCGTTGCTCGTCGGCGGGCGGAGCTACGCGCTGGCCCTGGTTGCGAGCGGCGTCGCGATCGCCGGCGTCATCGCGACGGCCGGGCTGTCGCTGTTCCCGTTCATGCTGCCGTCGTCGCTCGATCCGAACTCGAGCCTCACGGCATGGGACGCATCGTCGAGCCAGTTGACGCTGCTGATCATGCTGTTCTGCACCGTCGTGCTGCTGCCGGTCGTACTGCTCTACACGGCCTGGGTCTATCGCGTGCTGCGCGGGCGCGTCACCATCGCGTCCGTCGAAAATCCCGCCACGCACAACTACTGAGGAGACCAAGCCATGTGGTACTTCACCTGGGTCCTCGGCGCCGGTTTTGCCTGCGCCTTCGCCATCCTCAACGCGATGTGGCTTGAGGTGCACGAGAGCGACCGCGCGGCGCGGGGCGATCTCGATTGAGCACGACAATGGACCGTCCGTGGGCGCGGTTTGTGTCGCTGGCGGTCGGGCTCGCGGTCAGCGCGCTGCTGATGCTCTATCCGTATGCGCTCGGCACGACGATGACGCCGATGCTGCATACGGCCTTGCCGCTTCTGCTCATCGGCGTGTCGGCGGCGCTGGTGCATGGTGTGGGGTTCCGGCCGGAAAGCCGCTGGCTGCGTGTGCTGTTCAGCCCGATTGCGGCGTGGCCGCTGATCGCGATCGGCGGCGCGCTGCTCGTGCTCTAGCCGAGCGCGGCGGCCATCAGAGTCTTCGTGTAGTCATTCGCCGGCGTGGCGAAGACTTCTTCCGTCGGACCTTCCTCGACGACCCTGCCGTCCTTCATCACCAGGATGTAGTCGGCCATTGCGCGCACGACCGCGAGATCGTGGCTGATGAAAAGATAGGAGAGATCGTGATCGCGCTGCAGGCGGCGGAGCAGCTCGACGATCTGCTTCTGCACGCTGCGGTCCAGCGCGGAGGTCGGCTCGTCGAGGACGATCACCTTCGGCTTCAGGATGATGGCGCGCGCGATGGCGATGCGCTGGCGCTGGCCGCCGGAAAATTCGTGCGGGTAGCGGTTGCGTGTCGCGGGATCGAGGCCGACCTCGGCGAGCGCCTCGCCGGCACGCCTGGCGCGATCGGCGTGCGTCAGCGATGGCTCGTGGACGAGCAGGCCCTCGGTGACGATCTCGCCGACGGTCAGGCGCGGCGAGAGCGAGCCGTACGGATCCTGGAAGACGATCTGCAATTCGCGACGGAGCGAGCGGAGATGGCGACGGTCGAGCGCCATCAGGTCGCGGCCCTCGAAGCGGACGGCGCCCTTGCCGTCGATCAGGCGCAGCAGAAGGCGGCCTAGCGTCGATTTGCCTGAGCCGGATTCGCCAACTACGCCAATGGTTTGCGCCTGCTTCAGGCGGAGGGAAACATTGTCGACCGCGCGGATCACATGCGGGGCGCCGGCGAGGAGGCCGCCGCCGATGGTGAACGTGACGGCGAGATTGCGCGCGTCGAGAAGGATCGGCGCGCCGTCGGGCGGCGGCGGCTTCGCGCCGGCGGGCTCGGAGGCGAGCAGCATCTGCGTGTAGGGATGCTGCGGTGAGGCGATGACGTCGGCGGTGGCGCCGTTCTCGACGATCTCGCCGAGGCGCATGACGTTGATGCGGTCGGCGAAGCGGCGGACGATGCCGAGGTCGTGCGTGATGAAGACGATCGCCATGCCGAGACGTTTGCGGAGGTCGGCGAGCAGGTCGAGGATCTGCGCTTGGATGGTGACGTCGAGCGCGGTCGTCGGCTCGTCGGCGATGAGGATGTCGGGATCGTTCGCCAGCGCCATCGCGATCATCACGCGCTGGCGCTGGCCGCCGGACAGTTCGTGCGGATACGACGCGAGGCGGCGTTCGGGATCGGCGATGCCGACGAGGCGCAAGAGTTCCAGCACGCGCGGACGCGCGTCGCGCGCGCTGATGCGGCGGTGGTAGATCAGCGGCTCGGCGATCTGGCGGCCGATGGAATAAAGCGGATCGAGCGACGTCATCGGCTCCTGGAAGATCATCGAAATCTTCACGCCGCGGATGTGGTTCAGCGCGCGCTGGCCGAGATGCACCATCTCGGCACCGCGATAGCGGACGCTGCCGGAGACCGTGCCGTTTTCGGCGGTGAGTCCCATGACGGCCATCATCGCCTGGCTTTTGCCGGAGCCCGATTCGCCAACGATTGCAACGGTTTCGCCGGGGTTCACGGCGAGACCGATGCCGCGGACGGCGTGGACCTCGCCGTCGGGCGTGGCGAAGCGGACGTCCAGTCCCTTGATCTCGAGGATGGGCACCGCTTCCGCCATCAGCGCTCGCTCCTTACCGGTCACGGGGGTCGAAGGCGTCGCGCAGTCCGTCGCCGAGGAAGTTGAGAGCGGAAAGCGTCGCAACGAAGAAGACCGACGGGAAGATGAGCAGCCAGGGCGCGGCCTGGATGTTGGCGGCGCCTTCGGCGATCAGCGCACCGAGGCTGGTCAGCGGCTCCTGCACGCCGAGGCCGAGGAAGGAGAGGAAACTTTCCAAAAGGATGACCCGTGGCACGAGGATGGTGACGAAGACGATCACCGGCCCGACGGTGTTGGGGATGATGTGGCGGCGGATCTGCGCCCAGTCATCGACGCCCATCGCCTCGGCCGCGGCGATGAATTCGCGCCGCTTCAGCGACAGCGTCTGGCCGCGGACAATGCGCGCCATGTCGAGCCACTCGATAGCGCCGATGGCGACGAAGATGAGGATGAAGTTGCGGCCGAAGAAGACGACCAGAACGATGACCAGGAAAATGAAGGGCAACGAGTAGAGGATCTCGACGATGCGCATGAGCACGTTGTCGACGCGGCCGCCGGCGAAGCCGGAGATGGCGCCGTAGGTGACGCCGATGAGGAGGCTGACGAAGGTGGCGAGGATGCCGACGGTCAGCGAGATGCGGCCGCCGATCATGATGCGGGCGAAGAGATCGCGGCCGTTGCCGTCGGTGCCCATCGGGAAATATTCGCGGTGGACGCTGCCGGAGACGACGAGGGTGCGGCCGTCGTCGCGCGTGTCGGTGACGCTCGAGGCGTCGAATTCGTCGGTGCGGTCGACGTAGCGGGTGACGCGCGGGTCGATCGTGGTCGGCGAGGTGAAGGTGGCCTGGAAAGATTGGCCCTCGACTTTGAAGCCCGCGAGCGTGACGCGCGCCTGCTGGGCGGCGGCTGTCATCACCTGCTGCAGCGTGTCGGCGCGCGGGTAGGGCTCGAGGCTCGGCGCGGTGCGGACGTAGGACTCGAAGACCTGGTCGTAGGCGTGCGGCGTGAAGTAGGGGCCGAAGACGTAGAGCGCGGCGATCGCGATCAGCACGACGATGGAGGCGACGGCGGCGCGGTTGCGACTCAGCCGGTCGAAGGCGAGGCGCGTCAGGCTGCGGCCGGCCGTCGGTACGGGTGCGGCGACGTCAGTCATAGCGGACCCGCGGGTCGAGGTAAGCGTAGAGCAGGTCGACGATCAGGTTGAAGACGATGATGAAGACGGCGATGAGCACGACGGTGCCCATGACAAGCGTGTAGTCGCGGTTGAGCGCGCCGAGCACGAAGTAGCGGCCGACGCCGGGGATGGAGAAGATCGTCTCGATGACGACCGAGCCGGTGAGAACAGCAGCGGCGGCGGGGCCGAGATACGTCACCACCGGCAGCAGCGCGGCGCGGAGCGCGTGGACGACGACCACGACGCGCGGCGGCAGGCCGTAGGCGCGGGCGGTGCGGACGTGGTCGGTGCGCAGCGCCTCGATCATCGAGCCGCGCGTCAGGCGGGCGAAGATCGCGAGTTGCGGCAGCGCCAGCGCGATCACCGGCAGGATGAGATCGCGGACGGTGCCGTTGCCCCAGCCGCCGGCCGAGGCCCAGCGCAGCATTACGGCGAAGATAAGCGACAGCACCGGGCCGACGACGAAGTTGGGCACGGTCAGGCCGATGGTTGCCACCGACATCAGGCCATAGTCGACGGCGCTGTTCTGGCGGAGCGCGGCGAAGACGCCGACGCCGACGCCGCCCACGACCGCGATGATGAGGGCGAAGGAACCGAGCTCCAGCGAATAGGGAAGGCTCTGCGCGATCAACTGGGTGACGGTGAAGTCGCGGTAGATGTAGCTCGGGCCGAAATCGAGATGCGCCACGTTCCACAGATAGTGCAGGTACTGCACGCCCAGCGGCTGATCGAGCTGATAGGCCCGCATCAGGTTCGCCATGATCTGCGGCGGCAGCGCGCGCTCGACGTTGAACGGGCCGCCGGGCGCGAAGCGGATCAGGAAGAAGGAGATCGAGACGACGATGAAAATCGTCGGCACGGCGCTCAGCAATCTGCGGAGCACAAAGCGCAGCATCGCGTCCCCTGGTGAGAGGCGGGGCGCCGCTCTTGTTTAAGGCGGCGGCGCCCCGCGATAGCGATGCCTACTGGTCGAGCGTCAGGAAGCGGCTCTGGTGCTCGTTGGCGGCGTTGTCCTGCCAGCCGTGGACCTTTGACGAAACCAGCCACGGCGCGCCGTAGACCATCAGCGGCGCGACGCCCTGCTCGTCCATGAGCAACTGCTCGGCGTCGTGCAGCAACTGGTAGCGCTTGGCCGGGTCACGCTCGGCGTACGACTGCTTCATCAGGTCGTCGTACTTCGGGTTGTTGTACTTGCCGTAGTTGAAGGTGACGGTCGTCGAAATGTACTGGTAGAGGAAGTTTTCCGGGTCGGGATAGTCGGCAGCCCAGCCGGCGCGGGCGACGCTGAACTTGCCGCCCTCCTGCAGGTAGGCGTAGTGCGACTTGGTGTCGGAGTTCGAGATCGTCACGTTCGCGCCCAGCGCCTTCCACATGTCGGCAACCGCGGTCGCGACCTTCTTGTGGTTGTCGTTGGTGTTGTAGCGAATCTCGACGTTGAGCGGCTTGCCGCCCTCGCCGTAGCCGGCTTCCTTGAGCAGCGCCTTGGCCTCGTCCTCGCGATCGAGCTGCGACTTCGAGGCGAAGTCGGGCACCGCCGGCGTGTAGCCCGGGATGCCCGGCGGGACGAACGAGTAGAGCGGCAACTGGGCGCCGGAGAACACCGACTGGCCGAGGAAGTCGCGGTCGACCGCCATCGACAGGGCGCGGCGGACACGGACGTCGTCGAACGGCGGCTGGCGCTCGTCGAAAGCGTAGTAGTAGGTCGACAGCGCCGGCGGGATGCGGACCTCTTCCTTGCCGAACTTGTCCTGCAGGAACTTCAACTGGTCGGTCGGGAAGTAGTAGTTGACGTCGAGCTCGCCGGCCTCGAAGCGGCGGACGGCGGCGGCCTGATCGTCGGTCGGGTAGAAGATGACCTTGTCGATCTTGACGTTCGCCGCGTCCCAGTAGTTCGCGTTCTTGACGACGGTGACGTGATCGTTGGCGACGTTCTCGGCGAGCGTGAAGGCGCCGTTGGAGACCATGTTGCCGGGCTTCACGAACTCAGGCCCGAACTTGTCGATCTCGGCCTTGTGGAAGGGCAGCGCGGTCTGGTGCGCCATCAGCGTGATGAAGTACGGCGTCGGGCGCTCGAGCGTTATCTCCAGCGTCTTGGGATCGACCGCCTTGATGCCGAGGGTGTCGATAGCGACCGGGGCTTCCGGCTTGGCGGTGTTGATCGCCTCGGCATTCTTGATCGGGTAGAGGATGTTGGCGTAGCCGGCGGCTTCCTTCGGGTCCTCGATGCGGCGGAAGGAATAGACGAAGTCGTCGGCGGTGACGGGATCGCCGTTCGACCATTTGGCGGCGTCGCGGATCTTGAAGGTGTAGGTCAGGCCGTCGTCGGACACGGTCCAGCTCTCGGCGGCGCCGGGGATGATCTTGCCGCCGGCGTCGTAGACGGTGAGGCCCTCGTAGAGGTCCTTGAGGATGTTGGCCTCGACGTCGATCGAGGTGTGCGCCTGATCGAGCGTCTGCGGCTCGCTGCCGTTGCCGCGGTGGAGCACCACCTCGGCAAAGGCCGGCGCCGCGGCGGTGGCTGAAATGGCAAGGGCGGCCAGGGCCACCCGCGCAAATGACGAAAGCTTCATGGATGGGACTCCCGTGAGCACTACAAGGCTCGCGGGCATCGCCCTCGCCCCGAGCCGATTGGCTCAAGCCTAGGGCCGAGCGACGCCGGCCGGCAAATCTTTTCTGTCGGCCGCTGACGCTAAACGGGAAAACCGCCTCAGACGAAAGGCGGGAAGGTATCCGGCGGCGGCGGCAGGAGGCGGGTGAGATATGCCCTGCCGGCCGGCGCCAGCATGGTGCCGGCGTCGTCGAGGAAGTTGCGCGGCATCAGGCGCGTCTTGCCGGCGACGGCGGCCAGCGGCACGGAGCGGATGGCGACCGAGCCCTGCTCGTTGCCGAGCGCGACCGAGCAGCTTCCCGACTCGGCGGCGTTGACCGCGAAGACGCCGGTCTCGAAGGCCTCGCGGCGGTCGGCGTCGCTGACCGTACCGGAGAAGGCGCGCGGCAGGTAACCGAAGGTGTCGACGCGGGCGCGGGCTTTCGGGAAGGCGGCCGACAGCGCGGTCTGCATCGCCATGCCGAGGTCGTTGGTGGAAAGCTGCACGTTGCCGTGCGAGTCGCGCTCCAGCGCGTCGCCGAGCAGGCTTTCGATCAGCGACTTGCCGTCCGCGGTCGTGACGCCTTCCGACATCGCGACGATGCAGTAGTTGTGCTTCTCGCGGGTGGCGCGGACGTCCTCGACGAAGCGCTCGGTCGAGAAGGGAATCTCGGGGACGTAGACCAGATGCGGGCCGTCGCGCTCGGTCTGCTTCCAGGCGGCGGCGGCGGCGGTGAGGAAGCCGGCGTGGCGGCCCATGACGATGCCGACGTAGATGCCGGGCAGCGCGTGGAAGTCGAGGCTGACCGACAGGAAGGCGTGGGCGACGAACAGGCCGGCGGAGATGAAGCCGGGCGTGTGGTCGTTCTCGACGAGATCGTTGTCGATGGTCTTCGGCGCGTGGACAAAGGCGATGTGGTCGCCGCCGCTGGAATTCAGGATCTGGCAGGTGCCGGCGGTGTCGTTGCCGCCGATGTAGATGAAGGCGTCGGCCTTGACCGCGTCGAGCTGGTGCAGGATGCGCTCGCAATAGGCGGCGTCGGGCTTGTCGCGGGTCGAGCCCAGCGCGGCGTTGGGCGTCATCGCCATGCGGCGGAGGTCGGTCTCGGAAAGCGCGCTGAGGTCGACGAAGTGGCCGTCGCGCAGCCCGCGGACGCCGTGACGTGCACCCAGAACCTTCGCGCCGGGGTAGCGTTTCATCGCGGTCAGCGCCGCGCCGGCGACCGTCTGGTTGATGACGGCGGTCGGCCCGCCGCCCTGCGCAATCACGAACACCTTGCTCATCGCTTCCCCCGTCGCTCCCCGTCGCCGCCCCGGCCGGGGGCGGCAAAAATTGCGGCGCGACATTACAAGGCGGAGGCCTGTTGACAAGCAGCGCGCCACGTCCGCGATATTGGGACGCGGGGAGACCATGTTTCGATTCAACCGTTCGAGCGCGCTCTACATCGTGATCGTCGTCGCCATCCTCGGCGGCGCGACCTTCATCCGTTTCGCCGATCCGTTCTTCGTGCAGGCGCTCCGGCTGATCGCCTTCGATTCCTACCAGCGGCTAGGGCCGGCGACGTACGACCCGAACCTGCCGGTCAGGGTCATCGACATCGATGAAGATTCGCTCGCCAAGATCGGCCAGTGGCCGTGGTCGCGGACGATCCTTGCCGACCTCGTCGACAAGCTGACGGCGCAGGGCGCCGCGGTCATCGCGTTCGATATTTTCTTCTCGGAGCCCGACCGCACGTCGCCTGAGCAGGCGGTGAAGCTGATGTCGCCCGAGGACGCGGCGATCCTGGCGCCGGTGGTCGCCGGGCGCAAAACGCACGACCAGATTTTCACCGATGCGGTCGCGGCCGCGCCGGTGGTGCTGGCGACCGCGCTCAACACGACGCCGTCGGCGCCGCCGCCGCTCAAGGCGGGCTTCGCCATCGCCGGCGACGATCCGGCGCCGTTCATCACCAACTATCAGGGCGCGGCGGCGAACCTGCCGGAGCTCGATGCGGCAGCGAAGGGCATCGGCTCGGTCAACTGGCTGCCCGACCGCGACCAGGTGCTGCGCCGCGTCCCGCTGGTGCTGCGCATCGGCAATCAGTATGTGCCGGCGCTGTCGACCGAGGCGCTGCGTGTCGCCTATGGCGCCGGCTCCTACGTGCTGAAGGGCGCCAACGCCAGCGGCGAGACGGCGTACGGGCGCAACACCGGCCTCAACCACGTGCGCGTCGGCGCGACCGAGATCGCGACCGATTTCGACGGCCAGATCTGGCTGAAATTCCGGCCGCAGAATCGCGCGGCCTACATTCCGGCGTGGAAGGTGCTGAACGGCACCAACGACCCGAACGAGGTCGCCGGGCGCATCCTGATCGTCGGCACCAGCGCCTCCGGCCTGCTCGATCTCAGGGCGACGCCGATCGATGCGTCGATCGCGGGTTTCGAGGTGCACGCGCAGACGCTGGAGCGGCTGCTCGACCCGACGCGGGCGCTGACGCGGCTCGACTATGCCACGCAGATCGAGGTGTTCATCACCATCGTGCTGGGCCTGGCGCTCGCGACCATTATGCCGCGCATCCAGGCGCTGTACTCGGCGACGCTCGGCCTGTCCGTTATCGCCGCGCTCTTCCTCGGCGGGTGGATCGCCTACAGCCAGTACAATCAGCTTCTCGATCCGACCTATGGGGCGGTGGTGCTGTTCATCCTGGTGACGACGGCGACCATCTACGTCTACCGGCGCGTCGAGCAGCAGCGCGGCGAGGTGCGGCGCGCGTTCGGCTACTACGTCTCGCCGACGGTGGTGAACGAGATCATCGCCAATCCCGACAAGCTGGAACTCGGCGGTGTCGTCAGGCCGCTGACGCTGTTGTTCTGCGACGTGCGCAACTTCACCTCCATCTCGGAGCGCATGACGGCGCACGAGCTGACCACGTTCATCAACAACCTGCTGACGCCGCTGTCGGAGATCATCCTCGAAAACCGCGGCACCATCGACAAGTACATGGGCGACGCGATCATGGCGTTCTGGAACGCGCCGCTCGACGATACCGACCACGCGACGCACGCGCTGCAGTCCGGTCTCGCGATGATCAAGCGGATGGAGTCGCTGAACGAGGAGTGGCGCAAGCAGGCGGAGGCGGCGGGCAAGACGCATGCGCGCGTCGCCATCGGCATCGGCATCAACTCGGGCGACTGTTGCGTCGGCAACCTCGGCTCGTCGCAGCGCTTCGATTATTCGGCGATCGGCGACGACGTGAACGTTGCCTCGCGCTACGAGGGGCTGTCGAAGGTGTACGGCGTGCCGATCGTGCTCGGCGAGCCGACGGTGGAGCGGATCAAGGACATCCGGCCGATCGAGCTCGACCTGATGCGGGTCAAGGGCCGGGCGAAGCCGACGCGCATCTACACCGCCGCCGAGGCGCTGGGGCTGAGTTCGGACCAGTACCTGACGCTGATGTCGCGGCACGAGCCGATGCTCGCCACCTACCGGTCGCAGAACTGGGATGGGGCGGAGGCGGCGATCGCCGAATGCGAGGCTTTCGGCGTGCATGGGCTGGCGGCGCTCTACGGCGTCTATCGCCACCGCATCACCGAATGGCGCTCCAGCCCGCCGCCGGCGGATTGGGACGGCACGTTTACGGCTACTTCAAAGTAACCCTATATCCTTCAAAACAAGGTCAAATTGGCCATGTGACCGGTTTCACATATGGTGATTCCGGGCGGATGTACGGTTTCTTGCGGTGACGCGATGGCTGGGAGCGAGACGTGACAGACCCAACGGCGGCAGTTCTTGTCGCGCTCCTCTATCTGCAGGTGAAGCATTTCATCTGCGACTACCCGTTGCAGACCCACTACCAGCTCGCCAACAAGGGCACCTACGGGCATCCCGGCGGCATTGTTCACGCCGGCATCCATGGCATTTTCACGATCCCGGTTTTCCTGATCATGACGCCGACGTTCCTCGTCGGGGCCGGCATCGTCGTGGTGGAGTTCCTGCTGCACTATCACATCGACTGGACCAAGCAGCAGATCATGGCCCGCACCGGCTGGGTGGAGGCGGACCGCGAATTCTGGTGGGGCATCGGCGCCGACCAGTTCGCGCATCACGTGACCTACATCGGCATCGTCACGGTGCTGTGGCTGACGGGCGCCTAGCCCGGCCCCGATCCTAGCGGCGGAAGACGATCGCGACGGTGGCGGACTGGTTCTGCCACGTGTGGGTGCTCATGCTCGAGTTGTTCCACTCGTACTTGTAGTCGAAGCGCAGGTCGCCCTGCGCGCCGAGCAGATTGCGGAACACGAGCGAAGCGCCGGGCGCCGTCGACCAGTCCTGGCGGCTGCCGCTGCCGATGTCGGCGTAGGTGCGCTCGAACATCTTCAGATTAACCGAGGCGGAGAGGTTGTTGGCGATCGCCTTGGCGTATTCGAGGGTCGCGCCGGCCTCGGTGTAGAGGCCGGTGGCGAATTCGGTCGGGCCGTCCTCGGACGAGCCGCTGATGTTGCTCCAGCGGAACCACGGCGACACCGACAGGCTGTCGCGATCGTGGAAGACGTCCTGGATGGCGACACGGCTGCTGACATCGACGTAGGTGCCGTTGCCGGACGTGAACGACGGGTCGTACTGGCGGTAGCCGGCGCGGACGCGCAGCCACTGGTAGGCGCCGTTGAGATAGCCCTCGAACAGCGCGGAGGCGTTGACGTCCCAGTAGTAGGTGCGGCCGTTGAGGAAGGCCGTGCCGGCGCCGACCGCCGGGCGGACGGAGAAGTCCGTGCCCTTGATGTCCACGATCGGGCCAAGGTCGCCGTTAAGGGCGGCGTAGTTCATCTCGGTCTCGTGGGCGTAGGCCTCGCCGTAGAAATTGAGGTTCGTGCGCCAGCGATAAAGCCCGGCGGCGCGCTCGTCGCGCACGCGGAAGCTGCCGTAGCCGAGCACATCGTCGGTCGCCATCTCGGAGCGGAGGACGTTCGACTGCCACGTCGCGCCGACCTCGACGGTCTTCTGCGTCTCGGCGGGCTGGATGATTCGGCGGACACGCTGCAGACCGTCTCTCGCGACGGCGTTGCCGGGATCGTTGATCAGCACGCGCTCATACGCCGACAGCGCCTTGCGGTATTCGCCGCGTGATTCGGCAAGCTGGGCGTACTGGATGCTGATCTCGGAATTGGTCGGGTCGGCGAGGACGCGCGCATAGGCCGCCGTCAGCTCGTCGGCGATCGCCGCGGGCATGGCGAGCGCCAGCGCTGTCGTCGCCGTCAATGTCAATGCAATGCCGCGAAGCATGTGGGTGCCGCCGCTCCCCTTCGAATCTTCGTTTTGCGACGGTAGGCCAACGAGTCCGCGCTTGGCTATGGCACTGCAGCAACACCTGCCGCCTTTTGCACGGATTAACCATGGCGCTTGCTGGCAAGCGCAAAAAGCGCAGCGTAGACTCGCCGTACTGGAGACGCGGACCAGGAGATTCGATGATGGGCCGGCTGGGGCTTGCTGCTCTGCGGGTGCTGTTGCTAACGGGTGCGGCGCACCTTGAGTCGGCACATGCCGCCAGCAACATTGGTGTCGCCTCGGCGGCGCAAAACGACGTCAGCGGGATCACCGGTGGCGGATCGCAGTCGGTTGTCGCCGGCAGCCATATCTTCCAGGACGAGGTGATCAAGACCGGCGTCAAGTCGATGGCGCAGTTGCTGTTCCTCGACGAGACCAGCCTGTCGGTCGGGCCGCAGTCGGAAGTGACGCTCGACAAGTTCGTTTACAATCCGACGACCGGCGCCGGCAGCGTCGTCATCAACGCGACGCAGGGCGCGTTCCGCTTCATCAGCGGCTCGCAGGCGTCGGCGAACTACAAGATCAACACCGCGGTCGCCACCATCGGCACGCGCGGCACGATCGTCGATGGCAACTACAGGCCCGGTGTCGGCCTTGCGATCATCGCGCAGGAGGGCAAGGCCGACGGCGCGGTGATCGTCAACGTCAAGGGCAAGCAATACGTGCTGAAGCCGGGCGACGCGCTGTTCGTTGCGGAAGACGGGACCGTGACCGGTCCGATGGCGCCGGACGATGAATTCTTCCGCGTCGTCGGCGTGGCGCCGTGGCCGCTCTACGGCGGGCTGCTGCCCGGCGAGCACGAGCAGGTAGAGGTGCCGGACGGCGGCGAAGTGCGGAGCGACGATCTATTCAACCGGCCCGAACCTTGCGGCGATCCGATCGCCTATCACGGCGGTTCGCCGTTCGGCTCGCTGCTCACGCTGGTGGAGTGCGGCGGCGACGACGATCCGTGCGACTACTTCGCCGGCTTCAAGCAGGACTACGGCACCACGATGCCATTCATCCGGGTCGAGGGTTGCTATCCGGACGACCCTTGCAGCGATGCGAGCTTCGGCCGGGGTCAATCTCCGACCGCGCCGTTCATTCGGGTCAATGACGACGGCCGGGACGACGGCTTGTGGATGCCGCTCATTCTCGCGTCCGAGTGCGGGTAGCCGGCTAGACCGGCGCGCCGGTTATCGCCGCCGTCGGATGACGCTCGCGCGGCGCGCCGCGATGGGCGCGGACACTGTCCCTGATCACAAGCGTGCACGGCAGTCGCGTGCGCTGGGGCATGCTCTTGCGGTCGCCGCTCATGCGCAGGACGAGATGCTCGGCGGCGCGGCGGCCAAGCTCGGCGCGCGGCTGGCGCATGGTGGTCAGCGCCGGCGACAGGAGGTTGGCATATTCGATGTCGTCGAAGCCGGCGACCGACACATCTTCGGGCACCGACAATCCGGCGTCGCGGATCGCCTTGATGAAGCCGATCGCGACCTGATCGCTGGCGCAGAAGACGGCGGTCGGGCGGACCGGCAGCGCCAGGAAACGCTGCGCCGCGGCGGTGCCGGCCTCGAACGAGAAGCTGCCTTCCCACACGATCAGATCCTCGGGCGCGAGGCCGCTCGCGATCGCCGCCTCGTGCACGCCGCGCAGCCGCTCCTTCGCCTCGACGTTGTTCACCGGGCCGGTCACGTGGGCGATGCTGCGGTGGCCGAGGCTGATCAGGTACTGCACCATCTGGAACGCGGCATCGCGATTGGCGACCTCGATGACGGGCAGCTCGCCGAGCTCGGGGATGTCGTTGCAGATCAGCAGGATCGGTATCTGGCCGGCTAACGAGTCGAAGCCCTGCTGCGGCAGGCGGCCGGAGAAGAGCAGCACGCCGTCGACCTGGCCGGAGCGGACGAGCTGGTCATAGTGCTTCTCGCGGCCCGGCGTGCCGCGCGTGTCGCCCATCACCAGGCCGTAGCCGGCTTCGAAAAGCGTCGACTCGATCGCGTTCAGAATCGCGGTGTAAAACGAGTCGCCGATGCCGTTGATCAGCGCCAGCGCCATCTTGGTCGAGCGGGCGCGGAGACTGCGCGCTGATGCATTAGGTGTGAAGCCGACTTCGGCGATCGCGGCGAACACCGCGGCGCGCGTCGCCTCCGCCACGCGCTCGGGATCGGCGAGCGCGCGCGAGACGGTAGCCGTCGACACACCGGCGCGACGGGCAACGTCGCGGATGGTCACGGAGCCGGGTTTCGCTCGCGCTTCGGTTGCTCTCGACATGTTGAGACGGTTAAGTCTCGTCGCTCCCTACATCGGCATTGACTTCGCGCCGACTTGTAATTAGCGTCCAATGTAATCGTTTACAGCGCGATTGGCGAGTCTGATCGGCGTGCGTCATAGAGACCAATCTTCCTCCGCATGGGAGTTGCGGAGAAAGACGACGAAGCAAGAAGTGCCGCAAAGGCACTCGAGCGGGTGAGGGAGAGGAACTGGGCGTTGTAACGCCCGACACATTTTCCATTCGAATTGCGCCGTTCGTCATGCCGGTAACCGGCGATCAATCGGCGCCGCTGTTGAAAGAAGGAGAGGCGCGATAACGCGCCCGCCACAACTGGGAGGAATGGGCGCCAAAAAATGCGCCCCAGCTTTTCCGGATCGGAAATCGACCAGACGGGACAATTGCGCCCGGCGGGTTTGATGACTTGGACTGTCGCTTGGGAGTGCTCGTCTGGAATTGTCTTAGGCTTCTTGTGCCGGACGCCGATCGGCGGACGGAAAGATAGGGAGGAATGGAATGACGCATTTCGCAAAGACGCTGCTCGGGGCCACTGCCCTCGCGGCGATCGTCGGTGGGCCGGCTTTCGCCGCCGACGTGGAAGTGACTCACTGGTGGACGTCTGCGGGTGAATCCGCGGCCGTGAAGGTGTTTGCCGACGCGTTCGACGCGACCGGCAATCATTGGGTCGACGGCGCCATCGGCGGCTCCGGCGACACGGCTCGCCCGATCATCATCAGCCGTATCATGGGCGGCAACCCGCCCGGTGCCACCCAGTTCAACCCGGGCAAGGACTCGGACGATCTGGTTGACGCCGGCCTGATGACCGACCTGTCGGACCTCGCCGCCACCGAGAAGTGGAACGACCTCGTTCGTCCGCATTCGCAGATGGAATCCTGCACGCGCAACGGCAAGGTCTGGTGCGTTCCGGTGAACCTGCACTCGGGCCAGTGGCTGTGGACCAACCGCCACGTCTACCAGGACAACGGCATCGAGCCGCCGAAGAACTTTGACGACGTCGTCAATGCCGCTCCGGCTCTCCAGGCCAAGGGCATCCTGCCCCTCTCGGCCGCCCAGGGCTGGCCGATCGGCACGCTCCTCGGCGACATCGAAGTCGGCGTGGGTGGCATCGACCTCTACCTGAAGACGCACAAGGATCGTGACCTGGCCGCCTCCGGTGGCCCGGAAGAGAAGGCAATCTGGGTGGCCATGGATAAGGCCCGCCAGATCGTCGACCCGAACACGATCGTTCCGCAGTGGAACGACGCCGTGTCGCTGGTCATCACCGGCAAGGCCGCCGCGAACGTCATGGGCGACTGGGCCCGTGGTGAGTTCTCGGTCGCCAACATGAAGGCCGGCGTCGACTACGATTGTCTCCCGGGCCTCGGCTACCACGAGGTTCTGGATACGGGCGGTGACGTGTTCTACTTCCCGAAGCAGAAGGATCCGGAAGTCGTCAAGGCGCAGCTCCTGCTTGCTTCGACGATGTTCTCGAAGCCGGTGCAGGTCGCCTTCAACCTGAAGAAGGGCTCGCTGCCGATTCGTCCGGACGTCGATCTGGCCGCGGCTGACGACTGCATGAAGAAGGGCCTGAAGATTCTCGAGAACCCGGCGAACATCTTCCCGACGGGCGCTCAGATCATGGATCGTGACACCATCAACCAGATCCGCGACCTGCAGAACGAGTTCTTCACCAACAAGGACATGACTGTCGACCAGGCGCTCGCCTCGTTCGTCGACATCATCAAGAACGCCCCGAAGGGCTAGTACCTAGCCTTACGGCAAGCCACTGGCGTGGCCGGCTCGCGAAAACGAGCCGGCCACGTCGAACCAGGGGCCGCGTTCCTGATGAGCGCGAGGGGCAAGTAAGTCATGTCTGCTACCGCACAGCCGATTTCCAACGTCGCCACGGCGAGCGCGATAACCAAGCCGCCGCTCAAGATTTTCCGTAATCTTCAGTCGAAGATCGCGTTGACGCCCATGATGGCGACCGTGATCGTCGTTTTCATCGGCTGCAGCATCTGGACGATCGTCTACTCGCTGACCAGCTCGCGCATCCTGCCGACGTCCAATTTCGCGAAGGATTTCGTCGGCATAGATCAGTACACGCGCCTGTTCACCTCCTCGCGCTGGCAGTTGTCGGTCAGGAATCTCTTCGTCTTCAGCATCTTCTCGCTCGCCTTCACGTTCGTGCTGGGCTTCCTGCTCGCCGTGTTCATGGATCAGAAGATCCGCTTCGAGAACACGTTCCGCACGATCTTCCTCTATCCGTTCGCGCTGTCGTTCATCATCACTGGCATCGTCTGGGCATGGGCGCTCAACCCGGCGTTCGGCCTGCAGAAGTCGGTGCGCGATCTCGGCTGGACCAATTTCACGTTCGACTGGATCGCCAATCGCCAGATGGTCGTCTACTCGCTGGTCATCGCCGCGGTCTGGCAGGGCACCGGGCTGATGATGGCGCTGATGCTCGCGGGCCTGCGCGGCATCGACGATGAAATCTGGAAGGCGTCGCGCGTCGACGGCATTCCCAAGTGGCGCACCTACTGGTCGATCATCATTCCGATGATGCGCCCGGTGTTCATAACGGCGCTGGTGCTGTTCGCGGCCGGCGCGGTGCGCACCTACGACCTCGTGGTCGCCATGACCGGCGGCGGGCCGGGCCTCTCGTCGCAGTTCCCGACCGTCTACGTCTACGAATTCATGTTCGTGTCGAACCTGGCGCAGGGCCTTGCCGCTTCGTCGGTGCTGCTCGCCGCCGTCGCGATCATCGTGATCCCGTGGGCGTTCTACGAATTCGGCCAGAAGAAAAGCTAGAGGACGCGACCCCGTTGAGCAGCACCGCGCTTGCCATTGACCCGACAGGGCCGCGTCCGATCCGGCGCTTCGCGCCGTCGCGCATCTTCATCTATGCGGTCCTGATCATCTCGGCGATCTACTTCCTGATCCCGCTCTACATCATGATCTCGACGTCGCTGAAGGGGCTCGAGGAAGTCCGCCTTGGCAACATCTTCTCGCTGCCCATGCACATCACCTTCGATGCGTGGGACAAGGCATGGAACAAGGCGTGCACCGGGCTCGAGTGCCTCGGCATGCACACCAACTTCTGGAACTCGGTGAAGATCACGGTGCCGAGCGTCATCGTCTCGATCGCGATTGGCGCGGTCAACGGCTACGCGCTCGCCAACTGGCGCTTCAAGGGCTCGGAATTCTTCTTCATCATCCTGCTCGTCGGGTCGTTCGTTCCCTACCAGGTGATGATCTATCCGCTCGTGCTGCTCACGTCGAAGATGGGCATCTACTCGACGCTGTGGGCGGTCATCATGATCCACTCGATCTTCGGCATGCCGGTGCTGACGCTGCTGTTCCGCAACTATTTCGCGTCGCTGCCGGCCGAGCTGTTCAAGGCGGCGCGCGTCGACGGCGCCGGCTTCTGGGGCGTGTTCTTCAAGATCATGCTGCCGATGTCGCTGCCGATCTTCACGGTGGCGCTCATCCTGCAGGTCACCGGCATCTGGAACGACTTCCTGTTCGGCGTGATCTTCGCCGGGCCGACCAACTATCCGATGACGGTGAAGCTCAACAACATCGTCAACTCGATCCAGGGCGTGCGCGAATACAACGTCAACATGGCGGCGACGATCCTGACCGGCCTCGTGCCGCTCACCATCTATTTCGTTTCGGGCAGACTATTCGTGCGCGGCATCGCTGCCGGTGCGGTGAAAGGGTAGACGATGGCGCATGTTTCGGTTCGCAATCTCGAGGTCACCTTCGGCAATCTGAAGGTTCTGCAAAACCTCAATGTCGACGTCGAGGAGGGCGAATTCCTCGTGCTGCTCGGGCCGTCGGGCTGCGGCAAGTCGACCCTGCTCAACTCGATCGCCGGCCTGCTCGACATTTCGGGCGGCCAGATCTGGATCGCCGGCGACAACGTCACCTGGAAGGAGCCCAAGGACCGGCACATCGGCATGGTGTTCCAGTCCTACGCGCTCTACCCGCGCATGACGGTCGAGGGCAACCTGTCGTTCGGCCTCAAGACGGCGCGCGTCGCCAAGCCCGAGATCGCCAAGCGCATCAAGGCGGCGGCCGATCTCCTGCAGATCCAGCCGCTGATGAAGCGGCGGCCCTTCGAGCTTTCCGGCGGCCAGCGCCAGCGTGTCGCCATCGGCCGCGCGCTGGTGCGCGACGTCGAGGTGTTCCTGTTCGACGAGCCGCTGTCGAACCTCGACGCCAAGCTGCGCACCGAGCTCCGCGTCGAACTGAAGAAGCTGCACATCCAGCTCGGCTCGACGATGATCTACGTCACGCACGACCAGATCGAGGCGCTGACGCTCGCCGACCGCATCGCGGTCATGCACAATGGCCTCATCCAGCAGCTTGCCTCGCCTAAGGAAATCTACCGCCGGCCGATCAACCGGTTCGTCGCGGGCTTCGTCGGCTCGCCGGCGATGAACTTCCTCGACGGCAAGATCAAGAAGGCGAACGGCACTGTTGTGGTGGCGCTCGACGACGGCAGCGAGGTTCCGCTCAACGGCTACAACTTCATCGGCGCGCCGGCCGAAGGGCAGCCGATCGCGCTCGGCGTGCGCCCGGAGCAGCTTTCGGTGAAGGACCTGAACGGCCACGCGACGCTGCCCGTGACGGTTTCACTCATCGATCCGATGGGCGCCGATGCGCTACTGTGGGGCACGGTCGGCAAGAACATGATGTCGGTGCGTATCGGTCCGGAGGACGGATACGCGATCGGCGAAACGGTTCGCGCCGGCTTCGATCCTTCGGCGGCTTCGATCTTCGATGCGGAGAGCGGCGCGCGCCTTTAGGCCTTCCACTCCCAGTCACCCGCAAACACGAAGAATAAAGCCATGGCGAACTACCGGATTTCGTTCCAGCTCTACGGCGCGCGCAAATTTCCGCCGCTGGAGCCGGTGCTGGAGGGTCTCGCGGCGATCGGCTACGACGCCGTCGAGCCGTACGGCGGCAACTTCCAGGCCGACCCCAAGGGCCTGCGCGTGAAGGCGGACGCGCTCGGTCTCGCGATCCCGACCGCGCACATGCCGCTCGCCGATCTGGAAGCCGACCGCGCCAAGGTCATCGATCAGGCAAAGACGCTGGGCCTCGAGACCGTGATCATCCCGCACGTCGGCGGCGATGCGCGGCCCTCGACGGTAGAAGGCTGGAAGGCGTTCGGACATCGCCTGTCGGAGCACGCCGGCCATCTCGCCGAGGCCGGGCTGAAGCTCGGCTGGCACAACCACGATTTCGAATACGCCAAGCTGCCCGACGGCTCGCGGCCGATCGACCACATCCTCGCCGGCAACGGCGTGCGCTTCGAGGCCGACATCGGCTGGATCTTCCGCGCCGGTGCGGACTCGGCGACCGAGATCAGGAAGGAAGCCGGCAAGATCGCCGCGTTCCACATCAAGGATACGACCAAGCCGATCGTCGCCAAGGACGATGGCTGGACCGACGTCGGTGCCGGCGTCATCGACTGGAAGGCGCTGCTGCCGGCGATCTCGTCGACCGGCTCCAACCTGCTGGTGATGGAGCACGACAACCCGTCGGACTGGCGTTCGTACGCGGCCAATTCCTACAAGTACGTCTCCGGTCTGATCGGAAGGGGCTAGGTTTTATGGCATCGAAGGCCAAGGTCGGCATCATCGGTTGCGGCAACATCTCCGAGGCGTATCTCCGCCTCGCGCCGCGCTTCAGCAACGTCGAGATCGTGGCGGTCGCCGACATCGTTCCGGAAGTCGCGAAGAAGCGCGCCGAGCAGTTTTCGGTCAAGGCGCTGACGCCCGACAACCTGCTCAAGGAAAAAGACATCGAAGTGGTGGTGAACCTCACCATCCCGGCGGTGCACTACGACATTACCAAGTCGATCCTCACCGCGGACAAGCACGCCTATACCGAGAAGCCGCTGGCGCTCAACGCCAAGGACGCGGCCAAGCTCGTCAAGGAAGCCGACAAGCGCGGCCTGAAGCTCGGCAGCGCGCCGGACACCTTCCTCGGCGCCGGCGCGCAGACCGTGCGCCAGTTGCTCGACAAGGGCACCATCGGCAAGGTCGTCGGCGGCACCGCCTACGTCATGAGCCACGGCATGGAGCACTGGCATCCGAGCCCCGGCTTCTTCTTCCAGCCGGGCGCCGGTCCGGTGTTCGACGTCGGCGTCTACTACATCACGACGCTGGTCAGCCTGCTCGGCGGCGTGAAGAGCGTGACGGCGATGGCCTCGATGGGCTCGCCGACGCGCCTGGTCACGGCCGAGGGCCCGCTCAAGGGCAAGAAGATCAAGGTTTCGACGCCGACCAACATCAACGCGATTCTCGAATTCGCGAACGGCGCGCAGATCACGCTCGGCGCCTCGTGGGACGTGTGGAAGCACGGCCATCCGAACCCGATCGAGTTCTACGGCACGGAAGGCTCGATGCTGGTGCCGGACCCGAACTTCTTCTCGGGCAAGATCCTCTATTCCTCGCGCGGCGGCGACTACGTAGAGGTCGACAGCGCCGGCGGTTCGTTCGGCGCTTACAACTGGCCGCCGAGCGAGCCGACGCGCGCCAACTACCGCATGCTCGGCGTCTCGGATCTGGTCGATGCGGCCCGCTCGAAGCGCGAGCCGCGCTGCTCGGGCCGGCTTGCCGCGCATGTCGTCGAGGTGATGGAGGCGATCCTGACCTCGCCGGCGAAGCGCAGCTTCGTCACGATCAAGTCGACGGTCGAGCGGCCGGCGCCAGTCACCGCCGCGGTCGCCAAGCGGCTTGCCGCGGCGGCGTGATGCAATCGCATACGGATTGAACGAGCGGGGGCCTTCGGGTCCCCGTTTCCGTTCGGAGGCTTGAGATGAAGCGTATCCTGATCACCGGCGGGGCGGGCGGCGTCGCGACCGGGCTCAGGCCGTTGCTGCGCCCGCATTATCTGGTGCGGCTGTCCGACCAGCGGCCGGTTGCCGATCTCGTTGCCGGCGAGGAAGAAGCGCCGGCCTCGCTCGGCGATCTTGCCGCTCTCCGCCGTGCGGTCGCGGGCTGCGACGGCGTCGTGCATCTCGGCGGCTACGCCTACGAGGCGGAGTGGGAAACGATCCTCGCGTCGAACATCGTCGGCGTGCACAACGTCTTCGAGGCGGCGCGGCTGGAGGGCGTGCGGCGCATCGTCTTCGCTTCCAGCAACCACGCGATGGGCTTCTACCCCAAGGCCGAGACGATCCCGGTCGACGTCAGCGTGCGGCCCGATTCGCGCTACGGCCTCAGCAAGGCGTTCGGCGAGGCGCTCGGCAGCCTCTACGCCGACAAGTACGGCGCCGAGGTGCTGTCGATCCGCATCGGGCACGTGGTGGCGAAGCCGTTCGACCGGCGGCGGCTGGCGATCTGGATCAGCCGGCGCGATCTCGCGCAACTGATCCGCATCGGGCTCGACCATCCGGACGTCAAAAACGACATCGTCTACGGCATGTCGGACAACAGGCGCGCCTGGTGGACCAACGAGCGGGCCGAGGCGCTGGGCTACCGGCCGGTCGACCGCTCGGAGGACTATGCCGCCGAGTCGCTCGCCAACGACCACAGCGACATGACCGGCGACCCCAGGGCCGACCTCAACCAGGGCGGCGAGTTCTGCATCGTCGAAAAACTCGCAGCCGTGCGAACCAGTTAGCCGGCGTCTTCCACCGTTTTCCCCGCTACACGGCGCCCCACGCGAGATGCTTGCAAACGCGGGTCAGTTTTCGCAGAATCATTTGCGTAGTGATTCGCCGCGCCAATGGCCCGAAGCGTTTCGCTACTGAGAAAGTTTTAGGGGCGTAGTCGGTGTTGAATTAATAGTGTCGCCATTGTCCATTCGGTGATCACCTAGTTTTTCTTCAGGCACTTTCGTTCTTTCATCTTATTGGCCCGCTTTTTGGTTCGGGCGGTCGTTCTAGGGACGCAGTCTCATTCGGGTTTGAGTCTTGCCTCAAAACCGCCGGTCCGCCCGGCGGTTTTTCTTTTTTGGCGAGCTGCGACGGCGGGCGGCGTTTCCCAGCCTCCCGCGATGCGACTAGAGTGGCGCGACTTTCCTTGCCGGAGCGCCCGTTTGCTCGCCGCCATCAAGCGATTCCTCAGCGAAGCGACCGCCCAGCGTGCGCCCGGGCCGGCCGCCGAGGACGAGCTGCAGCTCGCCGCCGCGGCGTTGCTTTTCCACGTCATCGCGATCGACGGCGTCGTTTCGGACGACGAGCGCACGATGCTGACCGACCTCCTGTCGCGCCGCTTTGCCCTGTCGGTCGACGAGGCGGCGTCGCTGGCGAAGAAGGCCGAGGGCGCCGATGCCGAGGCGGTCGATCTTTACGGCTTCACCAGCGTGCTCAAGCGGCGCCTGGAAATCGGCGACCGCGAGCGCATCATCGAGATGATGTGGAAGCTGGTCTACGCCGACGGCACGGTGCACGAATTCGAGGACAACGCGGTGTGGCGCGTGGCCGAGCTGCTCGCCGTGCCGACGGCGACGCGCATCGCGCTGAAGAAGAAGGTGCGCGACAGTGGCCGCCACTAGCCACAAGCCGATCCTGATCGTGCTCCACCAGGAGCAGTCGACGCCGGGCCGCGTCGGCCACCGGCTGGTCGATCGCGGCCACCGCCTCGATATTCGCCGCCCGCGCTTCGGCGACGCATTGCCCACAACGCTGGCGGAGCATGCCGGCGCGGTGATCTTCGGCGGGCCGATGAGCGTTAACGATCCCGACGACTACGTGAAGCAGGAGACCGACTGGATCGACGTGCCGCTCCGCGAAGGGGCGCCGTTTCTCGGTCTCTGCCTTGGCGCGCAGATGCTGGCGCGCCATCTCGGCGCCGCGGTCGGGCCGCACGGCGACGGCCACATCGAGGTCGGCTGGTTCGGACTGAAGGCAACCGAGGCGGGCCGCAAGCTGATGCGCTGGCCGGACCGCGTGCATCAGTTCCATCGCGAAGGCTTCGGCCTGCCGGTCGGCGCGACGCTGCTTGCCGAGGGCGCGGCCGAGACGTTTCCGAACCAGGCGTTCGTGTACGGACCGGCGGCGTTCGCGATCCAGTTCCACATCGAGCTGACGACGGCGATGGTCAACCGCTGGACCCAGCGCATGGGCGAGCGTCCGTCGGCGCCGGGCAAGCAGGACCGCGAATATCACTTCGAAGGCCGCGCGCTACACGACTGGCAGACCGCGGCTTTTCTCGATGGATTCATCGATCTCTGGCTGTCGCGCGATACGCGCGTCGCGGCCCGCGAGGCGGCGGAGTAACACCTCGCAAATTGCGAAACGGTTCGCGTTTCGCAACGGCGCGGCGGTTAATTTTTCTTTAATAAAATCAATCGATTGCGATTGATTGCCGGCCATTGCCTAGGGCTGGTGGCGCTGCGACTGGCAAGCGGCTTGCGATGAGGGATGCCAAGCTGGCCATCGGTTGTGCGTCGGCCAGCGAGAGAACTGGGCGGGGGAGGGCACCAAAAGCCGTCGACCCCCGGCATCGCTCTTTCCCGTCCGGTCACTCTTCTCCTCGTTGTCGTCCCCGCGCAGGCGGGGACCCAGTAGACACCGGCGGATCAGGGGTGATCCGGCCGCGCATCGCTGCGTCTTAGTTTTCACCAGCGGCGTGTATTAGGTCCCCGCCTGCGCGGGGACACAGTGAGTGCTGATCGCCGTTCTCCACCACACTCCAACGTCACCCCGGCGAAAGCCGGGGTCCAGCGCAGTCGTCAGCGTCCGCCGAGGTCCTCGCGCACTGGATCCCGGCTTTCGCCGGGATGACGATTGTGGGGATGCGGCGACGGAGTTCCTCCGCCACCGTCACCGTCTACGGCGTTGCCGCCTTCGCGGGGACGACAGCGGTGCTAGTGCCACACCCCGTCGCCAATCAGCGCCGTCTGCAGATCCCGATACTGCTCGCACGTCGTGCCGCACAGCTTGGCCAGCGTGTCGAGTTCCAGTTCGGCGAGATCGACGCGGCCGGCGGCGAGGTAGCCTTCGCCGAGGTACTCGTGCGTGTGGACGTTGTCGGGATCGAGCGCCAGCGCCTGATGATAGATGGCGATGCCTTCCTCGGTGTGGCCGAGCTTGCGCTGGGAGTAGCCGATCATGGTCAGCGTCATGGCGTCGTTCTGATTCTTGATCGCGGCGAAGGTAGCGAGGGCGTCCTGGTAGTAGCCGGCGAGCGCCAGCGCGCGCCCCTGCTCGTAGAGGGCGCGGTCGTCCATCAAACTGGCGTTGACGGTGACGCAGATCTTCTTGGCCTCGTCGTACTTGGTGCCCTTGGCGCAGGGGACGCACGTCGACTTGTCGGCGTTGGGCACCTCGGGCGCCTTACAGGCCACAGGTGTCGGCGTGGCGGCCGGTGCGTCGTCCACGGCGAAAACCGGCGCGGCGGGGAGAGCGAAGGCGAGGGCGACGACGGCGAAAAGCACGTTGATCGATCGGCGCATAGCACGACTCCTGTTCAGGTCCGCGGCATCCCGGTAAGCTTCCCACACATGAACACGAGGCAAGCGTACCAAATTCGTTCGGCGCATGGGCGGGGATAGTCACGATCCTGTGATCGCCGGCATCGGCGCCGAGCTCAAGCGGCTCTGGCGCTACGGCCTCGTCTTGTCGGGCAACCGCGACACGGCCGAGGACCTGGTCCAGGCGACGTGCGTGCGGGCGCTGGAGCGGGCGCATCAGTTCCAGTCCGGCACGCGCCTCGACCGCTGGCTTATCTCGATCCTGCACTCCATATGGCTGAACGAAGTCCGCGCCCGGAAAGTCCGGCAGGGGCAAGGACTTGTCGATGCCGACGCGGTGCTGGTGTTCGACGGATTGCGCGACACGGAAACGAATATTCTGGCCGCCCAGGTGTTGAGGGAGGTGCAGGATTTGCCGGAAGTGCAGCGCGAAACCGTTTACCTCGTTTACGTCGAGGGCCTCACCTACAAAGAGGCGGCCGAGGCGCTGACGGTGCCGATCGGCACGATCATGTCGCGCCTGGCGGCAGCGCGGTCGAAGCTTGCGGGACTTGGCAGCGATACGCACGCCGGGGCGGAAGGTGCCCGGCTGGAGAGTGGAAGACATGGCCGATAGCGCCGACAACGACGCGATCCTGACCGCATACCTCGACGGCGAACTCGACGCCGGCGAGCGCGCGGCGCTGGAGAAGCGCATGTTGGCCGAACCGCAGCTCAAGGTGCGGCTCGACCAGCTCGGCCGTGGCGGGCGCGCGTTCGGACCGGCCTACGACGCGCTGCTGTCGGCGGCGCCCGAGGCGCGCATGGCGGCGATGCTCGCCGATCTCGTGGCGCGGCACGAGCAGAGCGCCAGCCGGCGTTCGCGTTCGTCGTGGTGGTCGCTGCCGGCGATCGCGGCGGCGGTCGCGATTTTCGTTGCCGGCGGGCTCGCCGGCTACGCCGTGCCGACCCTGACGCACAAGGCGCCGGAGCCGCCGGGCTGGCGGCAGGTGGTCGCCGAGTATCAGGGGCTGACCACGACCGAGACTCTCGCCGCGATCCCGGACGACCAGCCGGCGATGACGCAGGAGCTTTCCAACATCGGCGGCAAGCTCGCGATCGACCTGTCGCCCGACAAGCTGGCGCTGCCCGACGCGACTCTGAAGCGGGCGCAACTGTTCCAGTTCCGCGGCCGGCCGCTGGTGCAGCTCGCCTATCTGTCGTCGGACAGCGGGCCGCTGGCGTTGTGCATCATCGCCAACGGCCGACCCGACGAGGGCGCCGCCTTCGAAATGCGCGAAGGCTTCAACATCGTCTTCTGGACCGACAACGGCCGCGGCTACATGCTGATCGGCAAGGCGCCGCGGGCTGCGCTCGAGGCTTACGCCGGGACGCTGCAGACGCGGGTCTAGTGCCCGGCGCCCATCTCGGCCATTTGCACGGCCGGCTTCCTGACGAAGAATGCCGTCAGAATCGCGAAGAGCGAGATCACGGCTCCGATGGTGAAGGCGACGCGGATGCCGCCCGCCAGCGCCTCGACCGGACTTGCGCCGGCGGCGGCGCGTGACGCCGTCTGCAGCGACATCACCGCCACGAACAACGCGACGCCCGCCGCACCGGCCAACTGCTGCGTCGACCCGAGGATGGCGCTGCCGTGCGAGTAGAGCTGAGGCTTTATGGAGCCGAGGCTGGTCGTGAAGAGCGGCGTGAACAGGAACGCGAGGCCGAGGCTGAATATTACGTGCCCGGCGAGAATGAACGGCACCGGCGTCGTCGATCCAAGCTGGGTCATCGCCCACAGCACGGCGCTGACCGCGATGGCGCCCGGCACGACCAGCGGCCGCGGCCCGATACGGTCGAACAGCCGGCCGACATAGGGGCCGAGAAGTCCCATCAGCAAACTGCCCGGCATGAGCAGAAGGCCGGTCTGCAGGGTGGTGAGGCCGCGCACGTTCTGCATGTAGATCGGCAGCAGGATGATCGTGCCGAACATCGCCATCATCATGATCACGAACATCGTCACCGAGATCGTGAAATCCCGCGAGGCGAAAGTGCGAAGGTCGAGCAGCGCCCTGTCGTGCGCCTGCAACTGGATCTGCCGCGCCACGAAAATCACCATCGCGACGATGCCGATCGCGAGCGGGATCCAGGCGGGGACGATGCCGCCTTCGCTGCCCGCCGGCTCGCCGAAGCTCGAGAGGCCGTAGACCAGGCCGCCAAATGCCAGCGCCGAGAGGATCACGGAGAGGATGTCGAGCGGCGCGTAGCGCGTCGTTGTCACGTTGCGGAGCAGGGTCGTGCCCAGGGCCAGCGCGGCCAGCGCGATCGGCAGCACGAGGATGAACATCCAGCGCCAGCTCAGATAGTTGAGGATCAGGCCCGACAGCGTCGGCCCCAGCGCCGGCGCGACCGATATGACGATCGAGATGTTACCCATCATCTTGCCGCGTGCTGCCGGCGGGACCAGCGTCATGACGGTGGTCATCAGCAGCGGCATCATGATCGCCGTTCCCGAGGCCTGGACGACGCGCCCGAAGATAAGCACCGGCAGGCCGGGCGCGATTGCCGCGATCAGCGTGCCGATGCTGAACAGCGACATCGCCAGGATGAAGATCGGGCGCGTGTTGATGCGCTGGATCAGGAAGCCGGTGACCGGAATGACCACCGCCATCGTCAGAAGGAACGCGGTCGTCAGCCACTGCGCCGCAGTTGCCGTCGCGTTGAGGTCGGCCATCAGGTGCGGCAGCGCCACCGCCATGATCGTCTCGTTGAGAATCACCACGAACGCCGAGACGATCAGCAGATAGATGACCGAGAGATTCTTCGGGCTGATCGTCGTCGCTGCCTCATCGACGGCGGCGGGCGAAGAAGCTGCATCAATGGCTTCGACGGTCATCGGACGCTCCAATGCTTCTCGGGTGACGGACGGGGCGGGGCTTCTGCCACAAAACGCGGGTGGCGCGATAGCCCTGTGCCAGGCGCGCGGGCATAAGCCATGGGCATGTGTCAAAAACGCGACGCTGGCCAGCGTCGCCGCTCGCTGGGCCCGCGAGCCCCGGCTGACCGCTTAAGGCAAGGGCATGCCATAGTACGTCAGCATCACGGCCATGAAGCGAGACCGGCGCAATGCCTCCCGCATTCCCTTTCCGCACGGCAGCCATCCTCAAGCACCCGCCCAGGCGGCCATGAACCCTAAACCGCCAAGCGCTGCTTCGAGGGAGCCGCACCGCGATCCTCGGGCCCCGGCGCAACGGCTTGAGACCGCCTTTGCAGCGGAAGAGCGCAACGGGCTGAAGCTTGCCTTCAGGCTTCGGCTGGCGGCGCTCGGGCTGGTCGCGATCTTTCTGACCGCCGTGAATCCGTTCCCCGACGTCCTTTACTATTATGCGCTCCTGCTGGGGTTCATCGTGACCGGAGCGGCGTCTCTGGTTCCACGGCCGGAAGGCACGGGAACGCCGGAATGGACGCGATGGGCCGTCCCTCTCGCCGATCTTGCGCTGGCCACTTTCGCCGTCGTCTATCCCAATCCGTTCGGGGTCAGCGACTTCTCGGACTTGCCGATGCTGCTGCGCTCCGACAATCTCGTTTTCCCCGTGATCCTGATCGCCCTTTCCACCCTGACCAGTTCTCCCCGTCAGGTGCTCTGGACCGGAACTGCTGCGGCCATCATGTGGACCCTGGCCTCCTTCTGGGTCGCCGGCCTGCCCGGGCTGCGGTGGTCAACCATGGGCACCGATCCGCACGCCGTCATGGCTCATTCTCTCGTGAAGCAGGACTTTCTCCTGCTGGTCGTCGCCGGTCTGCTTTCCGGTGCGGTTAACCGCTCGCGGGCGCTCACTTTGCGCCAAGTGAAATCGGAGCGCGAACGCACGCAGCTTGCCCGCTATTTCTCCACGAACCTCGTCGAGCAACTCGCCGATGCGGATCGGCCGCTGAGCGAAGTGCGGGAGCAGACGGTCGCCATTCTCTTTGCCGACATCATCGGCTTCACGAGCCTTGGCGAGAAATTATCGCCGGTCGACCTGATCGGGCTGCTGCGGGAATTTCATCAGCGCATGCAAGCGGCGGTATTCGCCAACCACGGCACGCTCGACAAGTACCTTGGCGACGGCCTCATGGCGACCTTCGGCACTCCGAAGACCACTCCTCGCGATGCCGCCAATGCGCTCGCGGCGGCGCGGGACATGACGACCGCGCTGACTGCCTGGAATCGGAACCGGCAAGAGCAAGGCCAGCCGGTCATTCGTGTCGGCGTCGGATTGCACTGGGGACCGGTCGTGCTGGGCGACATCGGGGGCGACCATCGGCTCGAATTCGCTACGATCGGCGACACCGTGAATATCGCAAGCCGCCTCGAACATGCGACTCGCGACCTGGACGCCGATATCGTTGCCAGCATCGATCTGGTCGACGCTATGCGTGCCTGCGTGGGCGCGGACGAAGCTCAGGGTCTACTACTGGGATTCGCGGCGCCGACGCCGCATCCGGTGCGCGGGCGAAGCACACCGTTGGAGGTTTTTGCTCGCGTTCGCGTGTAGTTGGCGGAGCCGCTCCGCGATCGGCCGCACGCGGAAGGGCCGGTGTCTCGGTGGAGGACGTCAACCGACTAGCGCACTTCGGACCAGGCGCTAGAGTTTTGGCGAGTCACCGCGGGCCGAGCCTTCGGTGGCGGGCCGCTTTTGGTAGGTCCGCTCCGTCACCGGTATCGGTGTCGCCGTCTGCGCGTGCTGTGCCGCCAGCCATTCCTTGACGTTGGTCAGCTTGTTGGAGAGATGCTCGCGCAGAATCTTCGCCAGCGCCGCGCCGTCTCTTGCCGTCAGGGCCGCGAGGATTTGCTCGTGTTCCTTGATCGCGCGCTCCCAGCGCTCGGGCGACAGGTTGGCCGCGAAACGGGCGGTGAGGACGTAGCCCGGCAGCGCCCGGTAGGTCGACTTCAGCGTCTCGTTCCGCGTGGCTTCGCGAATCGCCTCGTGAATCGCCTGGTTCAGTTTCCTGTAGCGCTGTTGATTGCCGCGCTTCCACTGCACCACCATCGCTTCATGCAATTTGCGGATTTCGGCGACTTCCCGGTCGGTGATGCGCTGGCAGGCGATCTCACCCGAGAGAGCTTCGAGCGCGCCGCCGACCAGAAAGAGTTCCTCGAGGCTTTTGATCGTGAGGGCGTTGACGACGGCACCGCGATTGGGGAGCAGGCGGACCGCGCCTTCCGACGCCAGCACTTTCAGCGCCTCGCGCAGCGGCGTGCGCGACACGCCGAAACGTTCGCATAGCTCGCGCTCCGATATTTTCTGTGCCGGCCGCAAATAGCCGTCGACGATCAGGTCGCGGATGCGTTCCGTCAGCTCATCGTGCAGTGCGCGACGCGGAATGGAAACAGCTGCAGAAGATCTCATATCCAACCGGGTTTCACTCGCCCCCAACAATTGGCGCAGACGCTAGGCGTTTGGCTGATGTCGGCAAGCCCGTATATAGGCCCTTCGTCCGACGGCTCGCAACTTGTGATCGTTGCGGGCCGCCGGGCCGCACCATGCCATCGTCGGTCGAAACATGGCGCCGTACTTCTACTCGTAGACGATGGCGTCCAGCATGGGCGTCACCTTGTCCGCCGTCTCGATGGCACGTGCCGTGCGCACCGCCTTCTCGGCCGCGGCCTTGCCGAGCACCGGCTCGGCGAGGCCGAGGAACTTGGCATCCACCTCGTCATCGTTCATCGGGTTTTGCGGCGTGCCGCGCGGATTCTTGACCTCGATCACGGTCTTCTTGCCGTCGGTGCCGACCACGGTGGTGCGCAGGTAGTAGGTGAACGGATAGCTGCCGTCGCCCTTGTAGATCGCTTCGACGTCGGCCGGATTGTGCACCTTGATCTTGTTCATCAGCGGCCGGATGGCGGGATCGACGGCGAGCGCCGGCTCGTAGGAATTCACGGTGATGACGCCGTCCGTGAAGGTGCGGGCGAAGATGTAAGGCATGCTGTGATCCGCGGTCTCGCGCGTCTGCGGGTCCCACTTCTCCGGCTCGCTCGCCGTCTCGTGCCACGCCGACCAGTGCGTGTCGATGTCGATGGAGGCGATCTGATCGGCCTTCATCTTCTCGCGCAGCTGCAGGGCGGTCGGAACGATCGTCAGCGTGTTGCCCTCGACCGGCCAGAACTTGAGCTTGGTCGCCAGGATGATCCAGTTGCCGCCCTCGCTCGCCCATGGCTGCAGCTTGAAGGGACCGGTGATGAGATCCCAAAGCCCGTGGCGGCCTTCGAAGGATTTGTCGGGACCAGTGACGCCTTCGGCAGCGAGCAGCGAGGCGAATACGGCGTTGCGCGCGGCGAAGGCCGTCGCGGAGCCTTTCCAGTTCGACAGGGCACCGGCGCGGGATGTGCGCAGGGGCACGTTGGCGGTGCAGGTGATGGAGACGGCGTGGCTGATCTTCTCCGCCGAGAGACCCAGCAGATGTCCGACGCCGGCGGCGGTGCCGATGCCCACGGCGAAGCCCTGGTCCCATCCCTTCTCGCGGAGCTGCGTCGCCTTGGCCATGCGCACGCCGACCTCGTAGGCGACGACGAGCGAGGAGAGCAGCCGCTTGCCGTCGGCGCCGACGGATTCGGCGAGCGCCAGCAGTGCGCCGGTCATGTCGCTCGGATGGATGCCGTGTACCGCGTCGTTGAAGTCGAGGTAGCGGATCATCGACGTGTTGACGAAGGTCGCCGACTCGGCGCTGGCGCGTGAACGACTGCCGAGCACGCGGCCGGGATAGCGGTCGGGAGCGCCGCCGCCGGTGAGACGCTTGCCGGCGAGCACCGCGTTGCAATCCTTGCCGCCAAGCGCGACGCCGAGCGTGTCGATGAGACGGATTTTTGCGGCGGCTACGACTTCTTTCGGCAGGTCGGAATACTTCAGGTCGCTGGCATATTCGGCGATCCGGCGCGTTATCTCATCCATGGGTTTCCCTTCTCTGGCGCGCCCGCTTGAAAGGCGGGCTGTTGCTGGCAACCGCCGTCGGCGGCGAATGCCGTTGGCGCGCCCTACTATCGCAATCTCTCCGCCCCAGCACTACAAAAATCGAATTCAAAATGCATAATTAGACTTGACAGCGGAGGCGCGAGTTTGCGACGTTCGCGATCGGGAGAACAGGGAGGAAGACGCACAAAAGCGTCGCTATAGAGCTGAAAAAGCCCAAGCGATCCGTGCGTCCGGCGAACACGCCAAAACCCTTCACTGCGCAACCTGAGACGACTGCCGCGCCGGTTTTCCCGGCCGCGGAAACGCACAAAAACGGGATGTGGAAATCGATGAGTGACGGAAAGAATGGCGCGCTGACGTTCGCCGCAGTGGGAGATATCGGCGCGGTCGTGCACGAGACCGCCGACCATCTTTTCGAGCTCAACGCACACGTCCTGAAAGCGGCCGACATAACCTTCGGCCAGCTTGAGACGACTTATTCAACGCGCGGCGAGCGGCAACTCGGCGGCTTTCGCTGGAACGTGCCGTACCGTCCGCCGCTGGGGAACGTGCCGTCGTTTCGCCGCGTCGGTTTCGACATCATGTCGTTCGCCAGCAACCACAGCCTCGACTACGGCGTCGAAGCCTTCTTCGACACGATCGATCTGCTCAAGAAGAACGACATCGAAGTCGTCGGCGTCGGCAAGGATCTGGCCGAGGCGCGTAAGCCGGTGTTCATGGAACGCAACGGCGTGCGCGTCGCCTTCCTCGCCTACAACTCGATCCTGCCGCCAGGCTACGACGCGACTTACGACCGGCCGGGCACCAACCCGATACGCGTCTCCACCTTCTACGAGCAGGTCGACTGGCAGCCGGGAACGCCGCCGCGCATCGTCACGATGGCGAACAGCGAAGACCTAGAAGGCATGCGGGAGGATATCCGTAAGGTCCGCTCGCAGGCCGACATCGTCATCGTCGCGCAACACTCGGGCGTGCACCTCGTCCCGGACGTGTTGTGCATGTACCAGAAGGAAATCGCGCGCGCGGCCGTCGATTGCGGTGCTGACCTGGTGCTCCAGCATCACGCCCACCTGCTCGCCGGCGTCGAGATCTACAAGGGTAAGGGCATCTTCTACGGTCTCGGCAACTTCGCACAGGAGTCGTTCCGCGGAACGCTGCTCGAGACGTCTCTCGTGAAGGAGCATCACGAGTTCTACAAATTGAAGATCGACCCGGAGTGGAAGAATTTTCCGTTCCCGGGCGAGGCCCGCAAGACGATGATCGTCAAGGCGGCGATCACCAACAAGAAGATCACCAAGGTGGGCTTCGTGCCCTGCCTGACCAACCAGAAGGTCCAGGCCGAGGTGCTGCCCAAGAAGGATCCGCGCAGTCAGGTGGTCGTCGACTACGTCGCGGAGCTTTCGAGGAACCAGGGTTTCAACACGACTTTCTCATGGGAGGGTGACGAGATCGTCGTCGGCTGAACGCATGCGTGACGACGCGCTCGGGAGGCGCGGCGCCATGGTGAGGGAGAGTGGCGGCGATCGATTGCGCGCCAATAAGCGCAGTCCGTCCGCAAAAAACATTGGGAGGAAAACAATGAAGCCTGTTTCGACTACGGCGTCGGGTTCGCGCGGCGTGCGGCGGCGCACGGTGCTGGCCGGCCTCGCCGCCACGGCGGTCGCCGGTCCACTGAGCACGATCGTCGCGAAGGCGGCGGACGACGGCCCCGAGTTGCGGGTCGCCATGCAGGATTTCTACGGCGAGCAGCTCGATCCGATCATCGGCGGCAGCAACTCCAACTATCTGATGCTGCAGGGCCTGTACGACGGCGCCTTCGAGATCAACCCCGAAACCGGCGAAGTCGCGCCCGGCATCGTCAAGGCGTGGGAGACCGCGCCGGACGGCTTGTCGTGGACGTTCCACCTGCGCGACGACGTCGTCTTCCACGACGGCAGCAAGCTTACGGCCGACGACCTGGCCTACAGCTATGGCCGCGCGGTATCGAAGGAAGCCACCTACGGGTCCAACTGGCGCTCGATGCTCGGCGACACGCCGAACATCGAGGTGCTCGATCCGTACACGCTGCGCATTCATACGGCGGTGCCGCAGCCGCTGCTCGCCTACAGCTCGGCCGCGCCGGCGAACGAGCCGTACCTGGTGATCTTCCCGAAGGCGTACATCGAGAAGAACGGCATCGACAATTTCCGGGCGCATCCGATCGGCAGCGGACCGTACAAATTCGTCAGCCACACGCCGGGCGACAACATCCAGTTCGCGGCCGTCGATTATCCCCACTGGAGCGGCGTCACGCCGGACTTCAAGCGGCTGACCCTGTATCTCGTCCCCGAGGAATCGACGCGCAAGTCGATGATCGAGACCGACCAGATCGACGTCATCGAGGCGTCGATGGAGACCGCCAAGACCCTGAAGGACGAAGGCTTCGGCACGTTCTCCGGGATGGTGGCGCTGGCGCGCTTCTGGACCTTCGGCGCCTATCGCCCGCAGGCCAAGGGGCTGCCGCTCGCCGATGTGCGGGTGCGCGAGGCGCTGTCACTGGCGATCAACCGCCAGGAGATCATCGACACGATGTTCTACGGCCAGGCGCAGATGCCGCCGCCTTCGGCCGGCGCTACGCCCGACATGACCGCGGCGACGCGCCAGAAATGGGCCGACTGGTCCAAGCAGGCGTATCGCTACGATCCGGATGCCGCCAAGAAACTGCTCGCCGACGCGGGCTATCCCGACGGCTTCTCGTTCGACTTCTGGTCGGTGCCGGATTCCTCCGCGCCGTTCCTCGCCGATCTCGTGCTGGCGGTCGCCGGCTACTGGGAGAAGCTCGGCATCCACGCCAACGTCACCGCCGCCGACAAGGCCGCTTACCGCCAGGTACGCACGACCTCGAAGTCGCCGGCGCTGATCGGCAAGATGGCGTGCGATGCCTCGCCGGTGAATCGGCTTGGCCGCATCGACTTCGTCATCTGGACAAGTCAGTACGGCGTGCTCGACTTCCTCGCCGAGTCGCCGGACATCAAGGAGTTCGACGCCGACTACCTCGAAGCCAAGAGCAGCATGGACCCGGCTCATACGGCCGACCTGCTTGAGCGCATGGTCGAGATCAGCACCGCCAGCTGGTGCTGCCTGCCGATCGTCGCGGCCCCCGGCTTCTACGCAAACGGGAGGCACGTCTCGCTCACGTACCCGGTCTGGGGCCAAGGCCTCGGCAAGTACTTCGCGCAATGGAAGCACGTCCAGTCCTGAGGATAGTGAGATACCCCTAGACGCTCCCGAGACCGCGTCGAGCGCGTTTCGCCCATGCATACCGCAGCGTTGCGGTAGCCCTCGCATGACGGCGAAGCGTTCGGCGCGGCTCCGGAGAGGGGCAGCAACCCACCGGCGGCGTCGGCGTACGACGCCCCGTCGGAGACCCGCATGAAGTATCGCCAGCTCGGCCACACGGGATTGCGGGTCTCGCCGATTTGCGTGGGGTGCATGACCTTCGGTCGCGAGATCGACGAAGCAACTGCAACGCCGATCATCCGCAGGGCCCTCGACGAAGGGATCAATTTTTTCGATACCGCCAACACCTACGCCGGCGGCAAGTCGGAGGAGATCGTCGGCCGTGTCCTGAAATCGGAGCGCGACCGCGTCGTCGTCGCCACCAAGTTCGCCAATCCGACCGGCGAAGGCCCGAACGAGCGCGGTGCCTCGAGCCGCGTCGTCAAGAATGCGATCGATATCTCGCTGCGGCGTCTGCAGACCGACTACGTCGATCTCTACCAGGTCCATCAATTCGACCCCGACACTCCACTCGAAGAAACGCTGGGCGCCCTCGACGACATCGTTCGCGCCGGCAAGGTGCGCTACATCGGCTGCTCGAATTTCGCGGCCTGGCAGGTGATGAAGTCGCTGTGGATCAGCGACCGCCAGCGTGGGAGCAAATTCGTATCGCTGCAGCCGCGCTACAGCCTCGTCTACCGCGCGCCGGAGGCCGAGCTCCTGCCCATGTGCGAGGCGGAAGGGCTGGCGGTGATCAGCTATTCGCCGCTGGGCGGCGGTTTCCTCACGGGCAAATACAAGCCCGGCGTGCCACTGCCGCCGGACACGCGCATGAGCGCCACGACGCGATACCAGAAGCTTTACAGCCACGCGGCCAATTTCCGTATCGTGGAGGCGCTCGAATCCTATGCGCAGGCGCGGGGAACGCCGAAGGAGCAACTCGCGCTTGCCTGGGTCATGGCGCATCCGGCGGTGACGGCGCCGATCGTCGGCCTGCGTTCGATCGCGCAGCTCGAAACGGCGCTCTCGGCGCTGGCGCTCAACATGCCGCCCGATCAGCGCGACGAATTGAGCAAACTCGCCGACGAGGCGTGAGCATCATGGAGCATAACGAATGAGTCCGAAAACCGCCGACCTGTGCGACGCCTTCGAACAGGACGTCGCGATCGCCGAGCCGGTGTTCCGGGAATACGGCGGTGTCGCGGCCTTCCACGGCCGGGTTGCGACCGTGCGGCTTTATGAAGACAATCTGTTCCTGCGCCACACGACCGAGCAGCCGGGCGAGGGGCGTGTCCTGGTGATCGACGGTGGCGGATCGCTTCGCCGGGCGCTGATCGGCGGCAACGTCGCCGCGGTCGCCCACAAGAACGGCTGGGCGGGACTCGTCATCTACGGAGCGGTGCGCGACATCGTGGAACTCGCCGAGATACCGATCGGCATAAGGGCGCTCGCCTCCAATCCGCTGCGTCCGCGCGGCGACGGCTACGGCGAGAAGGACGTCACGGTCCGCGTTGCCGGCCTGACGATTGCTCCGGGCGATTATCTTTATGCCGACGAAGACGGACTGATCACGTCAAAGAAGGATCTGACGGCCTGATGCCGACCGCCGCGAACGCGCGACCGGCCGGCTAGTGATGTGAGGTACCGGTATGGGACGACAGATTGCCAGGCGGCTGATCCAGGGCGTGATAACCCTGCTCGTCCTTGCCACGACCGTGTTCGTGCTGGCGCGCATCATCGGCAATCCGGTCGACATGATGCTGCCGTCGGAAGCCACGCCCGATGCGCGCGAGGCAATGATCCACCGCCTCGGTCTGGATGAACCCTATTACGTCCAGTACCTGCGCTACATCGGCGGCATCCTGCACGGCAATCTCGGCGATTCCATCAAGTACAATCAGCCCGTCCTCACGCTGTTCGCGCAGAGCTTCCCGAACACGCTGAAGCTGGCCGTGGTGGCGATGGTCTTCGCGCTGATCGTCGGCTTCGCCTTCGGCATCGCGGCGGCCACCTATCGCGGCACCATCATCGACAGCCTGACGCGCGTGATCTCCGTCTTCGGCATGTCGGTGCCGGCCTTCTGGGCGGGCCTCATGCTGATGCTGATCTTCTCGGTGCGCCTGCGGCTGTTGCCCGTCGCCCGCATCGAGGGGCCGCAATCGTATGTCCTGCCGGCACTCACCTGGAGCCTGTTCCTGCTCGCCGGCATCGCCCGCCTCGTGCGGTCGAGCATGATCGAGGTAATGGACACGGAGTACGTCAAGCTCGCGCGCATCAAGGGCGTCTCCCCGGCGATGGTGATCTGGAAGCATTGCCTGCGGAATGCGCTCCTGCCGGTGGTCACGTTCGCCGGCGTGCAATTGGCCTTCCTGCTCAATGGCAGCGTCGTGGTGGAATCGATCTTCGCCTGGCCAGGCGTCGGGCGGCTGATCTATTCCGGAATCATCGGCCGCGACTATCCGCTCGTCCAGGGATGCCTGCTGATCGTCGGCTTCATGATCGTCACGATCAACATCGCCGTCGACGTTCTCTACGTCTATATCGACCCGCGGGTCGCGTTCGGCGGAGCGAAATAGATGGCCGCCACCGATCTCGCCGGCAACCCGGTGCTCGCCGGCGGCCGGAAAGCACCGCGCCGCATGACGCTGGTGCCGTTCGTCGTCCTCGGCCTGGCGTTGTTCGCCGCCGTCTTTGCCGGATGGCTGACGCCCTATGGGGCGAACGAAATGAACCTGGTGTCGCGGCTGAAGCCGCCGGGTTGGAGCGGCAGCGACGGCCTGCATCTGCTCGGCACCGATTCGCTCGGCCGCGACCTGCTGACGCGCATCTTCTTCGGAGCCCGCGTCAGCCTGGTGGTGGCGGGCGTCGGCGTCCTGTTCGGCGGCGGGCTTGGCCTCGCCGTCGGCATCGTCTCCGGCTATGTCGGCGGCCGCGTCGATTCCGTGCTGATGCGGCTCACCGACGTGTTCATGGCGCTGCCGACGCTGCTCATCGCGCTGGTCTTCGTGATGACGGTGGGACCCGGCCTCGGCACCACGATCGTGGCGCTGTCGATCATCAGCTGGTCGCGCTTCTCGCGCATCATTCGCAGCGAGGTGCTGCTGCTCAAGGAACGCGAATTCGTGCTGCTGGCGCGCGTCGCCGGCTGCTCCGCGGCGCGCATCATGGTGGTCCACATCCTGCCCAGCGTCGTGAACACGTTCATCGTTCTGTGCTCGCTACAGGTCAGCGAGCTGGTGCTGACCGAGAGCACGCTGAGCTTCCTTGGCGCCGGCGTGCCGCCGCCGACAGCGACGTGGGGCAACATGGCGGCCGACGGCCGCGACTACCTCGGCAGCGCGTGGTGGATCAGCGTCTTCCCGGGAGTGGCGCTCGCGCTGGTCGTCTTCTCGTTCAACTCGGTCGGCGACTGGCTGCGGGACCGTTTCGACCCCAAGCTGAAGCAGATTTGATGCCGCTGCTCGAGGTCAAGGGACTGCGTACCCACTTCTTCACGCGCCGTGGCGTCGTGAAGGCGGTCGATGACGTCAGCTTCACGCTGGAACGGGGTGAGACGCTTGGCATCGTCGGCGAGTCGGGCAGCGGCAAGTCCGCCATGTCGCTGTCGCTGCTGCGCCTGGTTTCGGAGCCGGGAAAGATCGTCGATGGGCAGATCCTGTTCGACGGCGTCGATCTGTTGGCGCTCGACGAGCGCGCCATGCGCGACTATCGCGGCCGCCACATGTCGATGATCCTGCAGGACCCGCTGAGTTCGCTCAACCCGGTGCTGACCGTCGGCGACCAGGTCAGCGAAGGCATCATCATCCACGATCACCTCAAGGGCGAGGCGCTGCAGAAGCGGGTGATCGAACTGCTCAAGATCGTCGGGATTCCGGCGCCGGACACGCGCGTTTCCCAATACCCGCACCAGCTCAGCGGCGGCATGCGCCAGCGCGTCGTCGGCGCCATCGCCATCGCCTGCCGGCCGGAGCTGCTCATCGCCGACGAGCCGACGACGTCGCTCGACCTCACCATCCAGCTCCAATACCTCAACCAGCTCAAGGAGATACAACAGCGCGAGAACCTCGCGATGATCATCGTCACGCACGATTTCGGCGTGGTCGCGAAGATGTGCGACCGCGTCGCCGTCATGTATGCCGGCAAGATCGTGGAGACGGGGAGGGCGGAGGACATTTTCGACCGCCCGCGCCATCCGTACACGGTGGCGCTGCTGAACTCCGCGCCCAGGGCCGATCGGCTGGAGCGGTTGCAGAGCATCGAGGGCCAGCCGCCGAGCCTGCTCAACATTCCCGCCCGCTGCTCTTTCTACGAGCGCTGCGCCGACCGCTTCGATCGCTGCCTCGCCGATGTCACGCCACCGAGTTTCGACCTGTCGAACGGCCAATTCGCAAGATGCTGGAAATATGAATCAGCCGCTCCTCAAAATTGAGAACCTGGAGAAGCACTTCCCTTCCGCCAAAGGGAGTCGGCCCACCGTAAAGGCGGTGACCGGCGTCAATTTCGAGCTCAACGAGGGGCAGACGTTTTCGCTCGTCGGCGAGTCGGGTTCGGGCAAGAGCACGACCGCGATGATGATTCTCCGGCTGCTCGACCCGACCGGCGGCGCCATCTGGTTCAACGGCGAAAACATTGCCGGCTTCCGCGGCAAGCAGCTCAAGAGCTACCGCAAGGCGATACAGGCGGTCTTCCAGGATCCGTTCAGTTCGCTCAGCCCGCGCATGCGCGTGGGCGATGCCGTCGGCGAGCCGCTGGTCGTCAACGGTTTTGGCAGCAAGAGCGACGTCAAGGACCGCGTCCGCGAGGCGCTTGAACAGGTCGGCCTCAGCGCCGAGGCCATGGACCGCTATCCGCACGAATTCAGCGGCGGCCAGCGCCAGCGCATCGCGCTCGCCCGGGCGCTGGCGCTGAAGCCGAAGATCATCGTGCTCGACGAGCCGGTGTCGGCGCTCGACGTCTCGATCCGCGCGCAGATCATGAACCTGATGAAGGACCTGCAGGAGAAGACGGGCGTCGCCTACCTGCTGATCGCGCACGGTCTCGATACCGTCCGCTACATGTCGCACTGGGTCGGCGTCATGTATCTGGGCGAGCTGGTCGAGGTGGCGCCGTCGGAGGAGCTGTTCACTCGTCCTCTGCACCCCTATACGCAGGCGCTGCTTTCCGCGGCGCTGCCGTCGCATCCGCGCGGCAACCGCCAGGAGATCGTGCTGAACGGCGAGCTGCCGAGCCCGCTCGACATCCCGTCTGGATGTCCATTTCACACGCGCTGTTTCCGGCAACGCGTGGACGCCTGCTACCAGCAGAAACCACTGCTCCGGGAAATCGCCGTCCAGCACGTAGTCAGCTGTCACCTGGCCGAGTATGGCCGCTGAGCGGCTCAATACCCTCACAAACATTCCGCAGGGAGGATCAAAATCGTGCAGCCTGAAGACGTCGCCCGCGCGGCGGCAATTCTGTTCAGCGCGCGGCAAAATCTGCGCCCGATAACCGATCTGCCGCCGGCCTTGCAGCCCCAGACGATTGTCGATGCTTACGCGATCCAGGATGCCGTCGTGGCGATGCAGGGACCGATCGCCGGCTGGAAGCTGGGGATGCCGGCGGCGTCGGCAGATCAAAGGTGCGCGCCGGTTGCTGCACCTTACGTATTCGCCTCGCCGGCCGATTCGATGAGTGGTGCGTTGCTGATAGCGCCGGAGATCGAAGTCGAGATCGCTGTCCGCTTCGCACGCGATCTGCCGCCGCGGGAGGCGCCCTACACGGCCGTCGACGTCGAGGCCGCGATCGGTTCAGTCCATCCCGCGCTGGAAATCCTGAGTTCGCGCTACGTCAACCGCAGGGCGGTTGCTCCGTTGTCGGTGGTGGCGGATGGGCAGAGCAACGGAGCGATCATCTGCGGCGCGGCCGTGCACGAATGGCGCGGGCTCGAGTTGGCGACGATCGCGATGAACCTGACCTTCGACGGCGTCGCTGTCGGATCTGCAACCGGCGAGGCCTCGACTGCGCAGGTGCTGGGGGCGCTCGCCTGGCTTGCCAATCACGTAGCGGCGCGGGCGGGCGGGTTGCGTTCCGGGCAGGTCGTGATCACCGGCGCCCGCATTTCGCCATTGCCGGTGCCACCGGGAGGGGCGACCGTCACGGCCGACCTCGCGGGCATCGCCACTCTTTCGGCGACGTTCCGGTAGACACCGCCTCGTTCCGATCGATTCCCCAAACTGTGCGGGGGCTTGCCGCCGACGATCCTGTAGGGCGACTCGGACGCCGGCCGTTTCGGCGGGGCTATGGTGGAGCCGAGGGGGCGATGGCAGCCGAGGCGCTTAGTGAAGCCAGATCAATAACTTAGATGCCCTGATGCACATCATTTTGTACCATGAATGTGCACCGTTTGGCTAGGTGGAGTTGACGCGCCGTTTACGCGCTGCACCAGCCCCCTACGGTGTCGATGTTCCGTGCTGTCGGATCGATCGACGGCTCATCACGCATTTACATGCAGGCGTAGACGAAGCGCACGAACTCATTGATGATTATCATCGCCCACAGCACCGCGCTGACCGCGATGGCGCCCGGCACGACCAGCGGCCGCGGTCCGATGCAGTCATAGACGCGGCCGACATAAGGTCCGAGAAGTCCCATCAGGAGACCGCCCGGCATCAGCAGGAGGCCGGTCTGCAGCGTGCTGAGACCGCGCACGTTCTGCATGTAGATCGGCAGCAGGATGATCGTGCCGAATATCGCCATCATCATGATCACGAACATCGTCACGGAGATCGTGAAATCGCGCGAGGCGAAGGTGCGGAGATCGAGCAACGCCTTATCGTGGGCCTGCAACTGGATCTGCCGCGCCACGAACGCGGCCATCGCCACGACGCCGACCGCGAGCGGAATCCAAGCTGGAATCGCGGCTTCGCTGCCTGCCGGAGCTGGAGAGGCCGTAGACCAGGCCGCCAAATGCCAACGCCGAGAGCACGACCGAGAGTATGTCGAGCGGCGCATAGCGCGTTGTCGTCACGTTGCGGAGCAAAGTCGTGCCGAGCGCCAGCGCGGCAGCACGATAATGAACATCCAGCGCTAGTTCAGATAATTGAGATTCTGCGGGCTGACGGCCGCCGTCTCGGTCGCAGACGAAGGAGCGGAATCAACAGCTTCGACGGACATCGGACGCTCCAATGCTTCTCGGGGGACGGGCGGGGTCGGGGCTTCTGCCACGAAGATGGCGGCGCGATAGCCCTCCGCCGTGCGTGCGGCGGCATTTGCCACGCCTTGTGTCAGAAAGGCGACGGCTTCGCGATGCAGACTAGAGGATCGAAGATCCGGCGAAGGGCAAGGGCTCCATTCCCGTAACGGTCGCCGCACCCGGCGGACGTTGACCGGGTGAGCCCCGGGGCGAGGTCTTCAGCTCTTTGCGTCTTCGGAGGAAAGAAATCGGGCAATTTCGGTATGGTCTGCCGCGTTTCCAAGCTGCTTGACCGCAGCTTCCCACAATGCCGCGTTTGCCTTCGACAGCGGTGCCGGCACGCCCAGGCTGCGAGCCAAATCGTCGGCCGTTCTGAGATCCTTTGCCATCAATCCAAGGGCGAAGCCCGACGCGTAGGTTTCACTCAGGACAAACGGCTTCATTTTTGCCTGCGTGCTGTTGTTGCGCCCCGTCGAGGCATTCAGCACATCGATCATCATTTCCGGGTCCAGTCCGAACCGACGGCCGATCTGAACCGCCTCGCAGGCCGCCGCCAAGCCGGCTGCCGACACGTAGTTGTTGAGCGCCTTCATGGCATGGCCCGAACCGAGGGAGCCAGTCTCGAAGATCGACTCTCCCAAGGCCGCCAGCAAGGGGTGAACCTCGGAGACATCTTCGGCCTCACCTCCCACCATGATGGCAAGCGACCCGTTCTGAGCGCGAGCCACGCCGCCTGAAACGGGTGCGTCGACAAGCCGGACCGAATAGGTCTCCAACCTCTTGGCGAGTTCCTGTGTGCCCGTTGGAGAAGAGGAACTCATGTCGATGGCGATGCAGTCCCTCGCCAACAGTCCCGCCAGGCAAGGCTCGCCGCCGAGCAGCGTTTCCCGCACCACGTGACCGTTGGGCAGCATCGTGATCAGCCGTTGGCATCCATCCACGGCATCGGACGGAGAATCGAACGCAAGTCCGCCTGCCTCGATGAGCTTTTCCCGTCTCTCTGCGACCGGATCGTAGCCGCGTACGACGTACCCCCTTCGCGCCAGGCGTGACGCCATGGGAAGGCCCATCATTCCCAGACCTAGAAAGGCGGTGGTTTGAGGCGATGTCATTGAAAAAACCCGGAAAGGGAAGGTTGGCCGTCGGCCCATGGATCCTGCCACATGCGCACCCGACCACGTGTCATACAAACGGTCAATCTTATTGTACACCGACCTGGGCCGACTAGACGTCGGGCGCTGGACTCATTCGTACGGTCCCAATTGATTGACCATCGTAAGACCGTATGATAATCTGATGAACCGATGTGCCGATGTCAGTGCGACTGCGAGTACGGTCGGCAAGGGACTTCCTGGGAGGGGAGGGACTCAAGATGTCGATAGCCAATGGCCCCATCGATTGCGACATCCACCCCTCTGTGCCTGGCATCAAGGCGCTGCTTCCCTACTTCCCGGGCCACTGGGCTGACGCTGCGGTGGAGCAGGGGTTCGAGGACATGGAAAGCGTCCTTTACCCGGTGAACTCGCCGATTACGGCACGGGCCGACTGGCGCCCCAGGGATGGAGCCCGCAAGGCCGGCACCAACCTCGAACAGCTCCGCGAGCAGGGTATGGATGCGTTCGGGTCAAGCATCGCGATCTGCAACAGCGTCTACGGCGTGCATCTTCTCTTCAGTCGCGACATGGCCGTTGCGTTTGCGCATGCGGTGAATGACTGGACCGCGCGCGAGTGGCTCGACAGGGAGCCGCGACTGCGCTCGTCGATCGTCCTGCCGCTGCAGGCGCCGGACCGCGCCGTCGAAGAGATGGAACGGCTTGCGGGCGATCGCCGATTCGTTCAGGTGCTGATGCCGGTTTCGGCCGAGATGCCCTTGGGCAAGCCGTTCTACTGGCCGATCTACGAGGCGGCCGATCGGCTTGGACTCCCGGTGGGAATTCATGCGGGCAGCATGTTTCGGCAGCCGACGACCTCGCTGGGATGGCCGAGCTATCATAGCGAGGATTACATCGCCCAAGCGCAGGGCTTTCAGTATGCGCTCGCCAGCCTTCTGGCCGAGGGCGTGTTCGCCAAGTTCGCCAACCTGAAATTTGTCTTCATGGAGTCGGGGTTCACCTGGCTGCCGGCGTGCCTGTGGCGCATGGACAAATATTGGAAAGGTCTCCGCAAGGAGATTCCTTGGGTAACTCGCTCTCCGAGCGACACCGTGCGCGACCACGTTCGGTTCACATTGCAGCCTGTGGACGCGCCCCCGACGAGCGCGCAGCTCGAGCGGTTCTTTACGCACATGGGCAGCGACGAGATGCTGCTCTATTCGACCGATTATCCCCATTGGCAATTCGACGGCAACGAGGTGCTGCCCAAGGGAATGTCTGCAGAGCTCGCGCGGAAGATCCAGTTCGATAACCCGCTCGCGACTTATCCGAGACTACGGGAGATACCGCAATGAACGTCACGGCGGAGATTCGGAACGAACCGCGGGCGGCGTCCCGCCTTGCGATCGCAGACTGCGACATCCATCCGGCGATGAGCAGCCGCAAGGAGCTCTATCCCTTCCTCGACGAGAGATGGCAGAAGCTGATGGAGATCTACGGCGCGCCGCGGCGCCGTGGTGTTCAGTTCGGTTCGATGTATCCCAAGTCGCAGCCGCACGCGTGGCGTCGCGACTTCCAGCCTAAGAAGACGGGCGACGGGCTCGCACTCCTGCAGAAGCAACATCTCGACGCCAACAATGTGGAGATGGGCCTGCTCAATCCGAGCGGCAGCGGATCCGACATGCGCCACCCTGGCCTCAGCGAGGCCTACTGTCACGCAGTCAACGACTGGCAGATCGCCGAGTACGTTTCAAAAGACTCGCGGCTCAAAGCGTCGATCGTCGTGCCCTACAACAACGCACCGGCAACGACGAAGGAGATCGAACTCCGCGCTAAGAACCGGGATTTCGTCCAGGTGCTGATGTGGAGCCGCACCGGCGATCCGCTCGGCAACCAGCGCTATTGGCCGATCTACGAGGCGGCGGAGGCGGCAGGCCTGCCGATCGGCGTTCACGCCTTCGGCGACAGCGGCTATCCGGTAACGAGCTCCGGCTGGCCGTCGTTCTATTTCGAAGAAATGTTTGGTCACTCGCCGTCATGTCAGGCGGTCGTCATGAGCTTAGTGATGGAGGGCGTTTTCGAGCGTTTCCCGAAGCTCAAGGTCGTCATAATCGAGGCGGGTGTGGCGTGGCTACCGTCTCTGATGTGGCGCCTTGACGCCCAGTACAAGAAGCTGAAAAGCGAGACGCCGCACCTCCATCGGCTCCCGTCGGAATATATCCGCGAGAGCGTCTGGCTCACGACCCAGCCGATCGAAGAGCCGGAAAAGCGCGAACAGCTTCTTGAGGCCATCGGCTGGGCCGGATGGGATCGCTTTTGCTTCTCGTCCGACTATCCGCATTGGGACTACGACGATCCGCTTCTTGCTCTGCCCGTCGCCAGACTCACGGCCCAGCAACGAGAAATGTACCTGCGCGGCAACGCCCACTTTGTCTTCGGCACCGCTCCGGGCAAGGAGCTCTCGGTCAAAGCGTAAGCGTGCGGCGCCAAGGCTGCCGGACGGACTCTGACAGTTGCCGAGTCTTTAGAACCGTCATTCGCCACAAGAAAAAACGCGAAATAGTCAACGGAGGAAAAGAACCATGCTGAACATGCTGAAATTACTGACAGCCGCGGCGCTCTTGACCGTCGGGGCAAATGCGCAGGCGGAGGATTGGCCGACCAAGCCGATCACGATCATCTCGACCTATGCGGCGGGCGGGCCCTCCGACATAGGCGTCCGGGTCTTTGCGGACGTCCTGTCGAAGATCGTGAAGCAGCCGGTGCTGATCGACAACAAGCCGGGCGGTGGCGGCGTTGTCGGTATGAGCGCGCTGCACCGGTCCAAGCCTGACGGGTACACCTGGGCCCAGGTGTCGGGCGCCTTCACGGTGAATCCGACGATCCAGAAGTCACTGCCCTATGACACGATCAAGGACTTCCAAGGGCTGACCATCTTCTACAGCACGCCGCACGCGATCGTCGCCTATCCGGGTTTCGCGCCGAGCACGCCGGAAGAGCTCTTTGCAGAATCGAAGAAGCGCACGCTGAAATTCGCTTCGGCAGGCGTTGGCTCGTCGAGCCATATGACGGGCGAACTCATCCAGAGCGTCGCCGGCGTCAGGTGGCAGCACATTCCGTACAATGGTGACGCAGAAGCGCTCGCCGACATCCTTTCCGGCCGCGTCGACTTTACCGTCAGCTCGTGGACGAATGTGGAACCGCAGGTTAAGGCGGGCAAGCTGAAGCTGATCGCTTTCTCGAATCCGACCCGCCTCCCGGACTACCCCGACGTCCCGACGCTGTGGGAAGTTCTTCCCGCTATGAAGGCCCTTCCGGTCGGCTCCTGGTCCGGGCTGGTCGCGCCGGCCGGCGTACCACCGGATGTACTCGCCAAGGTCGCCGACGCGATCAAGACGGCGTCCCTTTCGGATGAGTACAAGGAGAAGGCGGCCGCCATCGGCAAGATGGCGCGTTATATGACGCCTGACGAGACCTCCGCGTATCTCAAGACCGAGGTCGAGACCTGGGCGCGTATCGTGAAAGAACAGAATATCGTCATCGGGCAATAGCCCCAGCAAATGCCTCGCGGGAGACCACCCGCGAGGCATTTGCCAATTTCGGCCAAGATTCAGCAACAGGTGCAGCCTTGAGCAAGCACGTTGTCGCGGCGGTGCGGGAAATCCCGCCAGGGTCGCGCAAGCTGGTTACGATCAAAGGTCGCCCGGTCGCCATCTTCAACATCAAGGGCGAGTTTTTCGGCTTGCTCAACCGCTGCCCGCATCAAGGTGGGAGTCTGTGTGAGGGAGCCCTTATCGGATTGATCGAAGCGACCTTGCCGAGCGCGTACAAATATTCGCGCCAAGGCGAGATCCTCCGGTGTCCCTGGCATGGCTGGGAATTCGATATCCGGACCGGTCAATCCTATTTCGACCCCAAAGGCGTGCTGGCCAAGAACTATCCAGTCGAAATCGAACCGGGCACCCAGGTAGCCAAAGGCCCCTATGTCGCTGAGAAGATCGATGTCGTCGTCGAAGAAGACTATGTGGTCGTCAGCCTCTAAAGCGGCGTCCGCCGCAGGCTTTGTCTCCACGGGAAGCGATCGATACCCGTCTCCGGTTGGAGCGTTCAATCGGCCAATCTGACGTCGGGAGGGGCGGGGCGACATGAAGCCGGACATAGGGAGGGGAACATGAAACCGGACATAAAGGACATTGGTGCCGGGCTGGCGATAAGCCTCTTCGGCCTGTTCTTCTTCTTGAACTCGTTCCGCTACGGTTTCGGCACGAGTTCGCGCATAGGGCCGGGCCTGTTTCCTCTGCTGGTCAGCGCGCTCGCCATTCTCGTAGGGGTCATCATCATAGTGCCGGCGTTCAACCGCGCGGGCGGCCCATTGCCGAAGGTCGAGTGGCGCGCGATCGCGGCAGTCCTCGCCGGTGTGGCCGCCTTCGCAGCCGGTATCAGCTACCTCGGTTTCGTGCCGGCGGTCTTCCTATGCGTTTGTCTGTGCGCGCTCGGCGGCAAGACAATCCGGCCCGTGCAAACAGTCGTCCTGGCGAGCCTGACTACTCTGGCGTTCTGGCTACTATTCGTCGTTGGCCTTGAGCTCCAAATTCCCGCCTTTGGAGGAGCCTTATAGCCATGGATCTGTTCACGATCGGATTTCCGATAGCTCTGTCGCTTCACAATCTCGCGTACTGTTTTGTCGGCGTCTTCCTTGGAACGTTTGTGGGCGTTCTTCCCGGCATCGGCCCACTGGCGACCATCGCACTTCTTCTTCCCTTTACATTTTACATGGATCCCGTGACCGCGATGATCATGCTCGCGGGCGTCTACTACGGGTCCGAATACGGCGGCTCGATCACGTCGATTCTGCTCAACGTTCCCGGCGGCGCTGCCAGTGCCGTTACCGCCCTTGACGGCTATCCCATGGCGCGGCAAGGCCGCGCGGGCGTAGCCCTTCTGATGACAGGTGTCGGCTCGTTCATCGGCGGCATCGTCGGAATCATCCTGCTGATGATCCTGTCGCCGGTCATTGCAAATCTCGCGATTGCTTTCGGCCCGACGGAATATTTCTCCGTCATGGTGCTGGGCCTTTTGGCCGCGGCGAGCATCGGCAAGAGCGGTCCGGCCAAGGGCATAGCGATGGTCCTCGTCGGCATTCTTCTGGGGCTGATCGGCATCGACGTGAACAGCGGTGTTCCAAGGTTCGACCTCGACATCTATGCGCTCTACGACGGCATCAGCATTGCAGTGCTGGCGATGGCACTTTTCGGCATAACCGAGATCATATCGACGTTCACCGAGGCGCCGCCCGACATCATCAAGGCGAAGGTTACACTCCGGTCGATGATCCCGACGGCCGATGACGTGCGGCGCTCCGTGAATCCGGTCCTTCGCGGCTCCGGCATAGGAAGCTTCTTCGGAGCATTACCGGGCACAGGCCCGACCCTCGCCTCGTTCTTCAGCTATCTTGTCGAAAAGCGGATATCAAAAACGCCCGAGCGCTTTGGCCACGGAGCCATAGAGGGCGTGGTGTCACCCGAGGCGGCCAACAACGCCGCGGCGCAGACGGCATTCATCCCAATGCTCACGCTCGGAGTGCCGGGCACCGCCACCATGGCCGTCATGCTTGGCGCGATGATGCTCCACGGCATAACGCCCGGGCCACTTCTGCTCACCAATAATCCCGAGATATTCTGGGGGCTCATTGCGAGCTTCTGGATCGGCAATGTGATGCTGATCCTGCTCAACGTTCCGTTGGTCGGAATCTGGGTCAAGCTTCTGTCGGTGCCGACCCACCTGCTCTATCCGGTCATCGTGACCGCGGTATGTATCGGCACATACAGCATCAATTCCAGTGTGTTCGACGTCGGGCTCATCTGCGTGTTCGGCGGCGCCGGATATTTCATGCGGCTTGTTGGTCTTGAACCCGCTCCGCTTTTGCTTGGCTTCATCCTCGGGCCGTTGATGGAGGTCTACCTGCGGCGTGCCCTGCTCATCTCTGAAGGGGACTACTGGGTCTTGTTCCAGAGGCCCGTGAGCGGTGTTGTCCTCGTCATCGCCATACTCATCGTCCTGTGGAGCGTGTCGCTTGCTCTGCGCGCGGCCATCACTCGGAAGGTCGGAAAGGCTGCGTAGCGGCAGTTGGCAAACGAAGTCGCACCGAAGTCGCACCCAAGAACGCCAGTCATGGAACCGCTCCACGTCATCATCGGTGCCGGACAAGCTGGGAGTTGGGCGGCGATCGGAATGCGACAGGCCGGGTTTGCCGGCCGTATCCTAATCGTCGGCGACGAGCCTTGGCATCCCTACGAACGTCCGCCCTTGTCGAAGGCGGTGCTGACCGAGGCCGAGGAACCGGCGGTCAAGTTTTTTCAGTCCGTGACGACATACGATGAGCGAAACATCGATCTGCTTCTTCAGACGAAGGTGCTGGAGATTGATGCCAAGGCCCGGCGCCTGACACTCGACAATGGCGCGACACAACCGTTCGACAAACTCCTGATCGCGACCGGCGGCCGGGCGCGTCGACTGGCCATTCCCGGCGCCGAACATGCACATTACCTGCGGAACCTCGCCGATTCTCGGCGTCTGCGATCAGCGCTTGTTTCGGCGTCCCGCGTCGTTTGCATCGGCGCCGGGGTGATCGGTCTTGAGGTCGCGGCGAGCGCACGCGCGCTTGGCGCGTCGGTTCTCGTCCTTGAGGCAGGGGCCGCGCCGATGGGACGATGCGTATCGCCGGAGGGCGCTGCGGCCGTGGATCGGATACACAGAAACGCGGGAGTTGAAATCCGCTACGGCGTCGGCGTCGAGGGGATTGTCCCTGTTGGCGCCAGACTGCGCGTTGCGTGCGCGAACGGGCCGGACGAGATCTGCGATGTCGTCGTTGCCGCGATCGGGATGAAGCGAAACGTCGAACTGGCCGAGCAGGCCGGGATCGAGTCGGACAATGGAATCCTGGTGAACGCGTTCGGAGAATCGAGCTTAGCCGACATCTATGCCGCGGGGGACATCGCGGTCTTTCCCCATCCCATCTACCAGCAGCCAATGCGGCTTGAAACTTGGGCCCACGCCCAGAATCATGGCCTCAGCGTCGGCCGATCCATGGCGGGGTCTACTCAAGCCTACGACGAGATTCCGTGGTTCTGGTCCGATCAGCACCGCGCAAACATCCAGGTGGTCGGGTTGGCGACAGAGGCTGAGACGACTGTCGTGCGTGCCGACGGCGGCGATGACGCCTTCACCGCCGTGCATATTTCGAAGGGGGGGACCGTGAACGGTGTAACCGCAATCAACCGTGCTGCAGACATACGCGCGGGTCGCGCATTAATCCGGGGTCGAAAGCCGGTGAATATGGAAGCCTTGCGCGATGCTTCAGTGCCGCTTGCACAGGCGGCCGCGGCCTAGCTCTCGCGACGGCGAGCTATGAATCTTCCCTTGCCTTCATGATCTTCATCAGGATGGCTGCCGCGCTTTCTACGTGAGCCACGCTCGCATTCCAGGCTGCCTCTTTATCTCCACTCATGACCGCCTGGAATATTTTCTCGATCTCTTTGGCGGACTGGGCAAGCCTGTTCGGGTAGTTCAACGTCATCGATCGCAGGATGCTGGTGCGGGCGAACAGTTGATTGAGTTGAAGCAGCAAGGTCTCGTTGCCAGAGCCGCTGAACATGGTCACATAGAAGTCGTTCTTGGCCGCGCTGGCCTCCAGGAAGTTATCGGCTTCGCACGCGACCGTGAGGCGGTTGAAGGCCTGTCTCAATTGCGCCTTCTGTTTCTCGGTTGCAGTGTCAATGAACAAACGGCTCGCCAATCCCTCCAGGACGGCGCGCACCTGATAGAGGCCACGCGCTTCTTCCGCGGTCATCAAAGCGACGATGGGGCCCTTATTGGGCAGCACACTGACCAAGCCTTCGGCTTCCAATTGCCGAAGGGCTTCGCGTATCAGCGTCCTGCTTACGCCGATAGCGTCGCACAACTCCCTTTCGACCAGTCGGTCCCCGGCCCTGAAGCGACCGCCTGTGATTGCACCGCGCAAATTATCGACCACTCGTTGGCGGAGCGGGGCAGGCATCTTCTCGACGCGAAGCGTGTCGACCATTTGTTTCCCTTCGGGCCTCAAAGCTCGAATCCGGTTAGATATTGGAAAAAATGAAGAAACGGAACGCTGGCAGTACGAAAAATCTCCACTATAGTATTATCGAATGATTGTCACACATTGGCTGCGATCTCTATTTTGCATTTCTGCATCGCTGGTAGCCTCCTGCCGGTCACGACATGAGCCCCGTTCAAAGAGGTGAGTGCTCTGTATCGCGTCCATTCGGATTCCTCAAAAGCCAATCGTTTCCGTAGCTGGCGAGTTCGATCGCGTGCTCGTTCAGTCCGCCCGTCGCGTTCGGTCGCTCTCTCATTGCAGGGCAAGGGAAGCAAGTGATTGACCTTAACGTGCAAGTCAGCGGGCCCGAGGGTGCGCCGCCCCTTCTCCTCGTTCATGCGCTGGGCGCGAATTTGACCTTTTGGGACAGGTTCGTTGCCGAGATGGGCGAGGACGTCCGCTGCATCCGTTATGACCAGCGTGGTTTCGGACGTTCTCCGGTCCCGGCCCGTCCGTGGACGATCTCCGATCATGTCGAAGACATCGAGGCCATCAGGCATGCACTCGGCCTGGACACTTTGTCCATCATGGGGACTGCCGTCGGCGGCGTCATCAGCCTCTACTATGCCCATACTTACCCAGAAAGGGTCAGATCGGTTGTCTTCACTAACCCGACGATGGGCGCCAAACGGGAGTTGTCACTCGCCCGGCTCGAAAAGATGAAGTCGGGAGGCGGCGGAATGGATTTCATCGCCGAGGAGGCGGTCAGTACAGCTTACGGCCCGCTGCCCCACGATGCCCACTTCGTCCACTATCGCGACGATATATTTTCCAAGAACGATCCCAAGGGCTATGAGATGACTGTGCGCGGTATCGTGGGCACGTTCATCGACCCGATCCTTGACGAGATGCGGTGTCCGGTGCTCGTCGCGGGCGGTGCACTTGACTACAACAACCCGCCCGACGGTGTAGCCCGTGCCGTTGCCGACAGGCTTCGAAACGCGACGTTCGTCGTAGCGCCTTCGGCTTCTCATCTGGGCCCCTATCAGGCGCCGAGAGAATTCGCCGAATTCGTAAAGCCGTTCCTGTCTTCGCTCCCTTGAACCGACCGACGGTGCTTACAGTTGCTGCGCGTCCAGAAATGATCCGACGACGCGATTGAATTCGGCGGGATTTTCAATGTTGGAGAGATGTCCAGCGTTGGGGATTACGGCAAGCCGGGCGCCGATGATGCGGCGCGCGTCTTCCGCCATCGTCTTCGGGCGAAGGCCGTCTTGCGAGCCGGCGACCAATAGCACTGGAAGCCTTAGGGCTTCGACTCCTTCCGAATAGCTGTAGGTCTGAAGCGCCATCACGCAGCCGATGAATCCCTCCTGGCTGGTGGTTCGGATCATCTTGCGCACTTGCCTGACGGCATCCGTTTCCTGGGCTATGGACTGACTGGTGAACCAGCGTGCCAGCGTCGGTTCCACGAGTGCACCAAGTCCCTCCGAGCGTACGATCGCGAGACGCTTCTCCCATTCCGCCGCGGAACTCGCCGCCAATGCCGAATCACAAACCGTGAGGGAGATGAGCCGCTCGTGGTGATGGTGCGCCAGTCCCCATCCGGTCGCGCCGCCCATCGAGATTCCGACGAAATTTGCGCGCTCGATCCCGGCTTGGTCCATCAAATGGACTACGTCTTCAACCAGCAGCGGCAGGGAATAGGGTGGGGGCGATGCGGTGGAAAGGCCGTGACCGCGCTGGTCATAGCGGAACACACGATATCGTCCGCGCAGGGCTGCGGCCAAGCTTTCCCAGAGCGATAGGTTGGTGGCGAGCGAGTTGCTCAGGACCACCCACGGCGCGCCAGGTGGCCCCTCCACCACGACGTTGAAGTGGATGTCGCCCGCCTTCATGACTCGAGCCGTCATTCGCTCTCCATGGTCATCGCGAGCAAGCGTCGGCAGCGGCGCAATCGGATTTCAACGGATGGATCCTCAATCCGCTCCGTGCCGCTCGCGTTCGGCCACGTACCGATTCACGGTATCGGCCTCCAGTTCGATCTGCAGCGGGATCAGCACACGGACGGTCTGATTGTACCAAGCGACAATGAGCACGAGCTCCACGAGCTGCCGATGATTGAAGAATTTCGCGAGCGCCGCCCATGTCTGGTCGCTGACGTGTATCTGCTCCGTCACTTCGACGGCATAGCGCATGACCGCCTTGTCTTGTTCATTGAACTCCGTCGAGGTCTCGAAGTCGGCGAGTGCATCAATCTGCGTGGGCCGAACGCCCGCCAGCAGCGCCAAACGCGCATGATGGGTGAACTCGTACTCCGAATTCGCGATCCGGCCGACTGTGAGCACCGCCAGTTCCCGATAGCGGCGGTCTATGGCCGTGTCGTCCCGCAGGCTGTTGCTGTAGTCGTATCGCTTTCTGAACAGCTTCGGAGATGCGACCAGCGCTCTGAACAAATGGGAGACGTGGCCGCGGTTTGAAGCAGAATGGTCGAAGAGTTCGCGGTACTCCGCGGGCGCTTCATCGCGGGTGATGTAGGGAACCCTCGCCATTCTATTGCTCCATCGCGTCACTAGGGAAATCTCGGCCGGCGGCAACGGTGCCTAACGCGGCGCATCGCATCGCTGCGCCATGAGCTTGTCTGCGCGAGCCGCTCGGACTGTTCGCCAACTCTCGCCCCGATTGTGGCATCGACGCTTTGAAACAATCTAGCGTGTCCTAGCGCGACGTTGGCTTACTATCATACGGTCCTACCGTAGTCAAACTAGGCGGCGCCTCCTTGTGCCAGAAGCCCATGATAAGCACATGTTTTTTGCTGCTACGCTTACGAGAATAGGCGAGAAAGGGCACCGCACCACGTCGGCAGACATTTTCTGTATATGATTGTATGATAGTGACAGACATTCTGTAATATGATCAGATTGGAGAGCAGGTGCTTTTGAGGAGGCTGCGGCTTTGACTGGGCTCACGACTGGAACGATGAAGTACCTGAGGGCCCCTCTCGTGGCCAATATCACCGAGGGGATGAAGGTTCTCGTCATCACCGACTTCGCTCACGACCCGCGGGTGTGGCAGGTGGTGATGGCCACCCTTTCGGAATTGGGTGCCGACGCCGCGCTTGCGATCTTCGATCGTCGTCCCGCTGATTATTTCGATCCGCCCGAAGCTGTTTGCACGGCCATGCTGACTGTGGATGCGAATGTCCTCATAGCTTCGACCGGGATGCTGCATTCGCCCGCCAACCTTAAGGCTATGCAGGCGGGCATCGCCGCCATCTGCATGGATGGCGGCATGACGCTTGAGATGTTCCAATCGGGCGCTGTGACCGAGAACCAGCTCGAGATGGCGCGACGTAATTATTACGTGGCGGTCAACATCTTCGGTCGGGATGCCAAGACCTGCCGCGTCACATCCAAGTACGGCACGGATTTCACATATTCGGTTGAGGGCCGAATCTTTGTTCCAAATCTGCCGGGCGACGATTTCGTGCCGTACAAGATTCAGGATGTCGGCAAGGTGCAGAACCGGAAGTCGCTGCTTCGGCGCTTTCTCTTCCCGAACGGCGAATTCAATGTGCCGCCGGTCGAATACAACGCACACGGAAAGCTCGTCGTAGATCTGTGCATGCATCACCTCGGCCGTCTCACAGGGCCGATTGAAATCACCATCGACAAGGGACGGATCGTCAAGATCGACGGCGGCGCGGACGCGCACACCTTGCGTAATCACCTTGCCGAATTTGGAGACGAAAATGCGTATCTGTGTCCAGCAGAAGCGTCGGTTGGCATAAACACTAAGGCCATGATCCGCGGGGTTCAGCGGGAGGACAAAAACATCCTGGGCTCCATACATTTCGGGCTTGGGACCAACATCGACGTTGGCGGAACGATCATGTCCAAAATCCACATCGACGGCGTCCTCCTCGAACCGACGCTCTATGTCGATGGCGACAAACGCATCGAGGATGGGCGCTTTCTGCGGCCCATCGATGGACCGATGTGACGCTGGTCGCGCCTATGATTCATCGCTGCGGCAGCAAAGCCCAGAAGAATGGGTCAAACGCGTCAGTGCGCTTCGTCGGTGGAATAGGAGCTTGAACAAATGAGCAAGGAAGCCCGGGCATTGCTGTTAGTCGCGATGGATGTAGAGCCCGAATACGAGGAGGAATTTAACCGGTGGTATTGGGAAGAGCATCTGCCGGAGCGACTGGCTATTGAGGGGTTTCTCGATGCCAAGCGTTATGTCGCGGTGGAAGGAGCACCGAAGTATCTTGCGATCTACGAGCTAGAGAGCGCCGACGTGCTTCGCAGCGATGGCTACACCAAGGCTGCCGCTCAGTCGACGCCCTGGACTACACGGATGCGCCAGCATTACCGCTTCACGCGCAACATCTATGTCGAAATCGAAAATCCGAAGAGCGCTCCCGCTCCGCGATGACGTCGATATCGCAACAACCAGCAGAGACAAATATGCCCAAGCCTTCAAACGGAAAGAGTCATCTCAACGGGCGGACGAAGCTTTTCGAGGACGGGCTGGAAGTCCGCCGTGCGGTGCTCGGCAGCGACTATGTAGATAGCTCGATCGAAAACGCCAACGACTTCATGATGACGTTCCAGACCATTACGACCGAGTGGTGCTGGGGTTTCGCATGGAGCAGGCCGGGTCTCGATTTCAAGACGCGTAGCATGATCAACCTGGCCATGTTGACGGCGCTCAATCGGTCCTCAGAGCTGAAACTGCATGTCCGCGGCGCCTTGAACAACGGCGTTTCTGTTGACGAGATCAAAGAAGTGCTGCTGCAGGCAACCGTCTATTGCGGCATTCCGGCGGGTCTGGAGGCCTTCAAAGTCGCCAATCACGTGCTTGAAGATGCTGGCGCCTACGAAAAAGAGACCGCAACGGTGAAATAGCGCGCGTAGGGACGCGCCACCGGCATTCCGGACGGCATCGTGAAATTTTGCCGAACGGACATTTTCAACGGACATCGGGTTGCGTGAGGTGGATTTATTGACGGACGACGACTGGCTGATGGTTGCAGGGGTCGATGGGGTGATCGAAGGAAGCGTCACGACCGTCACTGTCGGTGATCGCGAAATCGCGCTCTATCACCTTCCAGGCGATGAGTTTCGCGCGTCCGACAACATCTGCACCCATGAGTACGCGCGCCTCTCGGAAGGGTGGCTGGAGGATGGCGCGATCGAATGTCCGCTTCATGCTGGCCGATTCGATATCAGAACGGGCAAAGGGCTTTGCGCGCCCATAACCAACGATCTTCAGGTCTTCGAGGTAAAAGTTATGGAGGGTCATATCTTCATCAAGATGCCCAGCGTCGCGCGCGAGGGGTCGGGCTGACAGCTCGCGCGCGAACGGACGCTGGCGAGCGTGGTGCTCCTCCGCGGGGCGCAATGAGCACGGCTCGCGGAACGGGTGTCCGGGGGGCGTCACGACAGACTTGGATGAAGCGTTGCGCGATGGCCTGCACTCCCAGCGCAGGTTGATCGAACTGCCAGTCACGATCGGGAGATTTCGCTTGAGTGGGAAAGAAACGAACGAACCGGGCCCGCATATTCGAGTTCGGCCGGATTGGCTGGCGCAACGGCAGGAGGAGATCCTGGAGCCGAATCTGGCCATCGTCGACGCTCACCACCATCTTTTCTGGGACCGACCAGATCGCCGTTATCTGCTTTTCGAATTCCTTGGCGATATCAGCGACCGGCACAACATTCGCGCCACCGTCTTCGTCGAATGCAGGGCGATGTATCGCGCCGATGGTGATCCCCGATTGAAGTCGTTGGGTGAGACGGAATTCGCTAATGGCGTGGCCGCCATGGGTGCGAGCGGTCTGTACGGCGACACTCGTGTTTGCGCCGGTATTGTCGGCAAAGTCGACCTAGTCGCTAGCGGGGACCGAAGTGGAGCGGAGCTCGAAGCACATGTCGCGGCTGCGCCAACTCGTTTTCGTGGCATTCGCAACATCTCGGCGTGGCATGCCGATCCAGCGGCTCGCGGCACGACGGCCGACCCGCCGCCAGGCATGCTGCAGGAACGATCGTTTAGGCAGGGCTTTGCCCACCTCGGGCGTCTGGGCCTCTCATTCGACGCATGGATGTACCACACACAGCTTTCCGAGCTGGCTGACCTCGCGGGCGCCTTTCCGGAAACGATGATCGTACTCAATCATGCGGGAGGGCCAATTGGCATCGGGCCGTATGCCGGTCGCCGTGACGCAGTCTTCGGCGAGTGGCTGGCCGGCATGCAGCGGCTTGCCGAGCACGACAACGTCACCGTCAAGGTTGGCGGTTTTGGAATGCGGCTATTTGGGTTTGGCTTTGAAAACGGCGCGCTGCCGCCTTCCTCGTCGGAACTGGCAGAAGCGTGGGGGCCTTATGTCGAGGAGTGCATTTCAGCCTTTGGCGTCCAACGTTGCATGTTCGAGGGTAATTTTCCCGTCGACAAGGGAACGTGCAGCTACGACACCATCTGGAACACGTTCAAGCGGATCGTGGCGAGCTATTCCGCCGACGAAAAGGCCCATCTGTTCCACGGTACGGCGACGCGAGTGTACCGGCTCGCGGGTATCTGATCGGGCGGCACGCAACGCAGACGACGAGGTCAGCCACGACCTTATTGAGATTTTGTTCGAGGGGATTTTGTTCTTCATCTTGCCACCTCGATGGCACGCCATTCGGCATCATAAGGGATGTGATGCTCAGGGTGAGTTGAAGAGAGTCTGACGCCTGTTTCACTCCGTGTGTATGCCAGCGGGGTGCACCAAACGGCAGCGCCAAGGCGTTGATCTCGCACAGAACGGTGGAAATGGTCCCGCTTGTACGTGTCTTTTGGTGGAGCCGAGGGGGATCGAACCCCTGACCTCCGCATTGCGAACGCGGCGCTCTCCCAGCTGAGCTACGGCCCCGAACCTGATGGGTTTGCCGAAAGGCGGCAAAGCGCGGCCATTTAGGGTTTGCGGTTCGGGGCTGTCAAGAACGGTCCGGAGACGCAGACGGCCCAGGGGTTGCGGGGGCTTCCGGCGCAGCTTAAATCAGGCTCGACCGAGCCGGCGGGAGGCGCGGCAGCTACTTCGATGCGGGGCCTGACGCGATGTACTCCCTTCTGGCGCTCATCTCGACCGTCATCCAGATCTACATCTACGTCCTGATCGCCTCGGCGGTCCTGTCGTGGCTGATCGCGTTCAACGTCGTCAACACGCGCAACCAGGCGGTCGCCATGATCGCCGACGCGCTCTACCGGCTGACCGAGCCGGTGCTGCGGCCGATCCGCAGCATCCTGCCCAATTTCGGCGGGCTCGACCTGTCGCCGGTCGTCCTCATCCTGCTCCTCTATTTCCTGCGCAGCCTGTTGTTCGAGATTTTCCTCGGCAGCTTCGGCTGAGCCTTGGCCTGCTTCCGGCGCGAGGCGGACGGCATCGTCCTGTCCGTCCGGCTGACGCCCAAGGCCAGCCGCGATTCGGTCGACGGGGTCGGTGCGCTGTCGGACGGCAGCGAAGTCGCGCTGGCGCGCGTGCGGGCCGTGCCGGAGGATGGCGCGGCGAACGCGGCGCTGATCGCGCTTCTGGCCAAGACATTCGGCCGGCCGAAGTCGGCGGTGACGCTGGTGCGCGGCGCGGCGCAGCGGGTGAAGCAGATGCGAATCGCGGGCGCGCCGGATCAGCTCGCCGCGATCGTCGAGATGTGGGAAGCGAAGTGACCTAGGCCGCCGACGCCTTGCCCCAGGCGAACGCGACCTTGGTCAGCGCGACCTCGCCGAAGCGTTCGTTCGCCTTGGCGACCTTGCGGCCGCCGGCGTTGCGATAGAAGCGGCAGGCGTTCTCGTTGTCGGCCAGCGCCCAGACTACGACCGTGTCGAAACCGAATCGGGCGAGCTCGCGGCGGGCGGCGAGGAAGAGCCGCGTGCCGAGGCCGACGCCCTGGTATTCCGGCTTCATGTAGATCTCGTAGACCTCGCCCTTCTGCGCCAGGTTGCGGGCGCGATTCGCGCCGACCGTGGCGTAGCCGCAGATGCTGCCGCCGACCTCGAGCACCAGGATCGCGGTGCCGCGGCGGATGGCGCGGTCCCACCAGCGCGGCCCGCGGCGGGCGATGATTCGGGTCAGTTCCTTGGCCGGGATCATGCCGTCGTAAGCGAAGCGCCACGCGGTGTCGTGGACCGCCGTGATCGCTTCCGCGTCACGGACTTCAGCTCGTCTCACGCCGATGACCTGCGTCGTCATGAACGAAAGCTTATCACCGCGGTTCCGGCTGCAAAGAGGGAACGGCGCGCAGGCTTAAGGTTTTTTGCCGCAGTGTTGCAGGCTTGCTGCGGGCGTTGGAAATGCTGGGGCTACGCCGCGCCGGCGCGGTCGGCGCGCTTGCGCGCGTTCGGGTCGAGGAGAGATTTACGGAGGCGGATCGAGGTCGGCGTCACCTCGACCAGCTCGTCGTCGTCGATCCAGGCGAGCGCCTTTTCCAGCGTCATGCGGATCGGCGGGGTGAGGCGGACGGCCTCGTCCTTGCCGGCGGCGCGGATGTTGGTGAGCTGCTTGCCCTTCAGCACGTTGATCTCGAGGTCGTTGTCGCGGGTGTGCTCGCCGACGATCATGCCGCGGTAAACCTTGGCGCCAGGCTCGATCATCATCGGGCCGCGGTCTTCCAGCTTCCACATGGCGTAGGCGACGGCCTCGCCCGATTCGTTGGAGATGAGCACGCCATTGCGGCGGCCGGGAATGTCGCCCTTGTACTCGGCGTAGGCGTGGAACAGGCGGTTCATCACCGAGGTGCCGCGGGTGTCGGTCATCAACTCGCCCTGGTAGCCGATGAGGCCGCGGGTGGGCGCATGGAATACCAGCCGCATGCGGCCGCCGCCCGACGGGCGCATCTCGATCATGTCGGCCTTGCGCTGCGACAGCTTGTCGATGACGACGCCGGCGTATTCCTCATCGACGTCGATGACGACTTCCTCGATCGGCTCGAGCATCTTGCCGGTCTTGGGGTCCTCCTGGAACACGACCTTGGGGCGCGAGACGCTGAGCTCGAAGCCCTCGCGGCGCATGGTCTCGATGAGAATCGCGAGCTGCAATTCGCCGCGGCCGGAGACGACGTAGGCGTCGGAATTCGGGGCGACGTCGACGCGGAGCGCGACGTTGCCCTCGGCCTCGCGGAACAGGCGCTCGCGGATGACGCGGCTCTGCACCTTGTCGCCCTCGGTGCCGGCGAGCGGGCTGTCGTTGACCATGAAGGTCATCGACAGCGTAGGCGGGTCGATCGGCTGGGCCTGCAGCGGCACGGTGACTTCCGGCGCGGCAAGCGTATCGGCGACGTTGAACTTGGGCAGGCCGGCGATGGCGACGATGTCGCCGGCGTCGGCTTCGTCGATCGGCACGCGCTCGATGCCACGGAAGGCGAGGATCTTCGACACGCGGCCGCTCTCGACGACCTTGCCCTCGCGGTCAATGACCTTGACCGCCTGGTTGGCCTTGACGCTGCCGGCGAAGATGCGGCCGGTGATAAGGCGGCCGAGGTAGGGGTTGGCTTCGATGAGGGTGCCCAGCATGCGGAACGGGCCGGGCTCGATGGTCGGCTCGGGAACGTGCTTCAGGATCAGGTCGAACAGCGGCGCCATCGCCTCGTCCTTGGCGCCGGTCGGGCTGTCGGCCATCCAGCCCTGCTTGGCCGAGCCATAGATGATCGGAAAGTCGAGCTGCTCCTCGGTGGCGTCGAGGGCGGCGAAGAGGTCGAACACCTCGTTCACGACTTCCTGCACGCGGGCGTCGGGGCGGTCGACCTTGTTGATGCACACGATCGGGCGCAGCCCGATCTTCAGCGCCTTGCCGAGCACGAACTTGGTCTGCGGCATCGGCCCTTCGGCGGCGTCGACCAGGATGATGGCGCTGTCGACCATGGACAGGATGCGCTCGACCTCGCCGCCGAAATCAGCGTGGCCGGGGGTATCGACGATGTTGATGCGGACGTCCTTCCACACCACCGACGTCGCCTTGGCGAGGATGGTGATGCCGCGCTCGCGCTCGAGGTCGTTGGAGTCCATCACGCGCTCGGCGACCTTCTGGTTCTCGCGGAAGGCGCCGGACTGCTGCAGAAGCCGGTCGACCAGGGTCGTTTTGCCGTGGTCGACGTGGGCGATGATCGCGACGTTGCGGAGGGCCATTTGTGTTCACCAAAAAAGGGCGCCGGCCGGCGGCCGCGCCCGATCCAATTCCCGGATGCGCCGACGGCGCGGAGGGAGGCTTGTTTGCGGCGCAATATAGTGAGCGGCGCCGCAAACGCAAACGACAGCTAAATGACTGCCGTAAACGGGCAATTACCCTTGGCTGGGCGGCGATATTCCCTTAGGGAAGCGGGATGTTTCGGCTGACCGGCCCAGACCTCCATACCGGACGGATTGCAGCATGCGCGCCCAACGCAAGCTGACCGTTCTGGCGTCTTTGGACGTCGCCGGCTACACGCGCCACATGGAGCGCGACGAGCGCGGGACGCTGCTGGCGCTCGCCCGCATCCGCATGCGGATCCTGCGGCCGACGCTCGACGAGCACGGCGGCACGATGTTCAAGACGATGGGCGACGGGGCGCTGATCGAGTTTCCCAACGTCGAGGACAGCGTGCGCTGGGCGATCGCGTTCCAGACCGCGATGGCGGACCGGAACGCCGGGCGGACCATCGACGCGATCGAGGTGCGGCTCGGCGTCGGGCTCGCCGACGTTTTCGTCTCGGGCGAGGACCGCTTCGGATCGGCGGTCGGCTTCGTCGTGCGGCTGCAGCAGGCGGCGCCGCCGGGCGGCATCGCGATCACGCACTCGGTGCGCTGGCAACTGGCGAAGCCGCTGACGCAGGAATTCGACCGCACGGAGTGGGTCGAGTTCAAGAACATGGAGGAGCAGTTCGAGATCTGGCTGTGGCGCGGTCTCGGGCCGCGCGCCGAGAATGCCGGCAACCGCATCGTCGGCTTCGCGCACCGGCCGATGGCTCCGGCCAAGCAGACGGGGCGCGTGGCGCCGCCGCCGCCGGAAGTGCCGCCGCTGGCGCCGGAGATGCCGAGGAGCGGGCGGCCGTCGATCGCGGTGCTCGCCTTCGACAACATGTCGGGCGATCCCTCCGCCGACTCGATCGCTGACGGCGTCGTCGAGGAAATTACCGCGACGCTGTCGCGGGTGCGCGACTTCAAGGTGATCGCGCGCAACTCGTCCTATGCCTACAAGGGCCGCGCCGCCGACATCCGCGACATCGCGCGGGCGCTCGGTGTGCGCTACGTGCTGGAAGGTTCGCTGCGCAAGTCGCAGGACCGCGTGCGCGTTACGGCGCAGTTGATCGACGCCGATTCGGGCGCGCACCTGTGGGCCGATTCCTACGACGGGCAGGTCGACAACCTGTTCGATTTCGAGGACGAGATCGCCGAGAAGGTCGCCGGGGCGGTGAACCCGTCGATACAGCTCGCGGAGATCGCGCTGGCCCGGCGCAAGCGTCCGGAGAGTCTCGCGGCGTACGACCTGGTGATGCGGTCGCTGCCGCACCTGTGGGCGCACCGGCGCGAGGAAAATGCCGAGGCGATCCGCCTGCTCGACGAGGCGCGGCGTCTCGATCCCGGGTACGCGCGCGCCATCGCGGTGGCGGCGTGGGCGAGGGCGCAGCACGTCATCTACTCGTGGACCGACGATGTGGAGAAGACGCGCGCGGAAAGCCGCGTGCTGATCGAGGCGGCGGCGGAGATGGTGAGCGACGATCCGACCGCGCTCAGCGCGCTTGCGACCGCCACCACGTTGCTGCTCGGCGATCTCGACCGCGCCAGTCACTTTACCGATCGCGCGCTGACGCTCGATCCGAACTACGCATGGGCGTGGTCGCGGCGCGGCTTCATCGAGGCATACCGCGGCCATGCCGAGGCCGCGATCGCCGCCTTCGAGCATGCCCTGCGCCTGTCGCCGCTCGATCCGTTCTCGTTCAACAGCCTCAACGGCATGGGCTTCGCGCATTTCGTAGAGGGGCGCTACGACGAGGCGATCGAGTGGACGCTCAAGGGCGTGCGCGAGAAGGCCGGCATGACGTGGGCCTATCGCGACCTTGCCGCGTACTACGCGCTCGCCGGCCGGATCGACGATGCGCGTGCGGCGACCGTGGTGCTGACCAAGACGCGGCCGGGACTGACCATCGCCAAGGTTGCCGAGACACTGAAGTTCATCGAGCCGCAGGTGCTGGCAAGGTATCTCGATGGGCTGCGGATTGCGGGATTGGCGGAGTAGGGCGTCCATGGCGGGCGCCGTTGCCCCCTCACCCTTCGCCTCTAATTCGCTGCGCTCATAAGAGGCGAAGCCCTCTCCCACAGGTGGGAGAGGGGACGTGCCACGCTATTGGTTTGTCCGCCCCCCACCTGTCGGAGAGGGCTCTTTCTTCTGGCGAGCACGGTGAGCCTAGAGAAAGAGGGTGAGGGCCGGCTACGCCGTCTTCCGCAGCGTCCGCATCCATTCGTCCATGCCGGCCTGTTCGCCGAACAGTTTTGAGACGGCAGTGGCGGGGAGCGGCGGTGAGAGCAGGAAGCCCTGCACCTCGGTGCAGCCCTGCTGGCGGACGAGTTCCAACTGGGCCTCGGTTTCGACGCCCTCGGCGGTGGTCGCCATGCCGAGGGAACGGCCGAGGCCGATGACGGCGGTGACGATGGCGCGGCTGTCTTCCTTGGCCGACAATTCCTTCACGAACGACTGGTCGATCTTGATCTTGTCGAACGGGAATGAGCGCAGGTAGGAAAGCGACGAGTAGCCGGTGCCGAAGTCGTCCATGGCGATGCGCACGCCCAGCGCGCGGAGCTGGTGCAGTGTCGTGATCGTGGATTCGACGTCGGCGAGCAGCAGCGACTCGGTCACCTCGATCTCCAGCCGCTCGGGCTTGAGGCCGGAGACGGCGAGCGCGGTCTTGATGTGGTTGAACAGGTTGCGGTGGCGGAACTGGATGGTCGAGAGGTTGACCGCGACGCGCACATCCTGCGGCCAGGCGGCGGCGGCGCGGCAGGCCTCGACCAGCACCCATTCGCCGATCGTGACGATGAGGCCGGTGTCCTCGGCGATGGGGATGAATTCGCTCGGCGGGACGATGCCGCGCTCCGGCCGGTGCCAGCGCAGCAGCGCCTCGAGGCAGCAGATGCGGCCCTCCGCTAGGTTGAACAGCGGCTGGTAGACGAGGCGGAACTCGCGGTTGGCGACCGCCTGGCGCAGGCCGACCTCCAGCGCGCGCCGCTCCTGCAGCGCCGCGTCCATGCCGCTCTCGAAGAAATGGTAGGCGCTGCGGCCGCCGTTCTTGGCGCGGTAGAGCGCGAGGTCGGCATTCTTGAGCAGCGCCTCGCTGGTCGTGCCGTCGCCGGGCGCCACGGCGATGCCGATCGACGCGCCGATGACGATGGAGTGGCCGTCGATGTCGAACGGCTCGGCCATGCGGGTGATGATGCGCTCGGCGATCGCGGCGGCATCGCGCGGCGCCTCCAGCGGCCCGGTGAGCACGGCGAATTCGTCGCCGCCGAGGCGGGAGATTTCGTCGCCCTCGCGGCAGCAGGAGCGCAGCCGCTTGCCGACCTCGGCCAGCACCTTGTCGCCGACGCCGTGGCCGAGCGTATCGTTGACCATCTTGAAATGATCGAGATCGACGGCGAGGACGGCGAGCCGCTCGCGGCGGCGGATGCGCTGCTCGGCCGCCTGCATGGTCTCCGAGAACATCAGCCGGTTGGGCAGGTTGGTGAGCGTATCGTGGCGTGCGAGATGGCGGATGTGGGTCTCGTGGCGGCGCTGCTCGGTGATGTCCTGGTGGGTGGACACCCAGCCGCCGTCGGGCATCGGGTGATGCAGCATCGAGATGACGCGGCCGTTGCGCAGCTCGGAGATGTCGACGCCGTCCTCGCCGGAGGCGGCGATCTGCCGGCGGCGCTTGAAATAGGCGTCGGCGTCCTCGGGGTACATGCCGTGGGCGAGGCGGTAGTCGAGAATATCGTCGAGCTTGGTGCCGGGGGTGACCATGTGCGGCGGCAGCTCGTACATGCGGGCATATTGCGGATTGCAGATGACCAGCCGCTGCTCGGCGTCGAACATGCAGAGACCCTGCGCCATGCTGTTCACGGCAACGGCGAAGCGCATGTTCTGGCGGGCAAGCTCGTGCTCGCGCGCCTCGAGCTGGCGGACGCGGGCGATGTCTTCGGTGATGTCCTGGTGGGTGACGACCCAGCCGATGCCCGGGCTGCGGGTATAGGTCGAGCGGATGGTGCGGCCCTGCAGCTCGATCTCGTAGAGCTGCGGCTTGGCGGGATCGCGCGTCTCGCCGATGCGCTGCCGGTACAGCCGGGTAAGTTCCTCCGCCGACACGTCGGGCCAGTTGCCGGCGACGCTCGACAGGCGGCAAACCTCGGCGAGCGACGTGCCGGGACTGAGGTTCCCCTGCAGGCTGAAGATGCGGCGGAACTGGTCGTTGCAGACGAGGATGTTGAAGCTGTCGTCCCAGATGACGAAGCCATAGGACATGCTGTCGAGCGAGGCGTCGAGCTGGGCGTGCTGGCGGCGCACCTCGTGCTCGCTGACGCGCAGCAGCCGCACGTCGTTCCGCTGCTCGGTGACGTCGTGGTAGACGGCGAGCCAGTGATCGTCGCCGAAGGCGTCGTAGGTGACCGAGATCGTGCGGCCGTCGGCGTAGATGCGGTCGAGGTCGAGCTTGCCGCGCTCGGCGAGGCCGCGGAGCGCGCCCTGCTCGGTCTCTTCGCCGTTGCGCGGATCGTCGATGACGCGCGGCGTGTGATCGAGAATTTCGGCGAGCCGGGTGCCGCGTTTCAGGATGCGGTCGGGCACGGCCTGCACGCGCTGGTAGGCGGAGTTCCACGCAACCAGGCGCAGCCTGGCGTCCCAGATGCAGGCGCCGGCGTCGAGCTTCTCGAGGAACGCCGTGAGGGCCGCGGGCGACATGTCGTTGTCGGCCATTGCCTCCGGCTGGCGTTTTGCGTCCGACCTGGTCACGCTTTTTACGACCGCTGAACAATGCTCGCGCGTTTGGCGAGCATTGGCAGGTGCGGCTTAATGCGTGATTAAGGCGAGGCCGGCTTTTCGCCGCAAGCCCTACGGCTTCTTGCGGTCCCGGGCCGCCAGCGTACGCAGGCGGAGCGCGTTCAGGCGGATGAAACCGGCCGCGTCCTTCTGGTCGTAGGCGCCGCGGTCGTCCTCGAAGGTGACGAGGGCGTCGGAGTAGAGCGACTTCGGCGACTTGCGGCCGGTGACGATGACGTTGCCCTTGTAGAGCTTCAGCCGAACCGTGCCCTCGACGTTGATCTGGCTCTCGTCGGCGAGCTTCTGCAGCATGATGCGCTCGGGCGCGAACCAGAAGCCGTAATAGACCAGCTCAGCATAGCGCGGCATCAGCGATTCTTTGAGGTGCATGGCGTCGCGGTCGAGGGTCAGCGATTCGATGGCGCGGTGGGCGACGTGCAGGATCGTGCCGCCGGGCGTCTCGTAGATGCCGCGCGACTTCATGCCGACGAAGCGGTTCTCGACGAGATCGACGCGGCCGATGCCGTTGTCGCGGCCGAGCGCGTTCAGCGCGGTCAGCAGCGCGGCCGGCGACAGCGCCCTGCCGTCGATGGCGATGGGATCGCCGTTTCTGAATTCGATCTCGACGCTGGTCGCCTTGTCCGGTGCATCCTCGGGGGCGATGGTGCGCTGGAAGACGTAGGGCGGCGGCTCGACCCACGGATCTTCCAGCACCTTGCCCTCGGACGAGGAGTGCAGAAGATTGGCATCGACGGAGAAGGGTGCTTCGCCGCGCTTGTCCTTGGGCACCGGGATCTGATGCTTCTCGGCGAAGTCGAGCAGATCGGTGCGCGACTTGAACTGCCACTCGCGCCACGGCGCGATGATCCTGATCGACGGATCGAGGGCGTAGGCGGTGAGCTCGAAGCGGACCTGGTCGTTGCCCTTGCCGGTAGCGCCGTGGGCGATGGCGTCGGCGCCGGTCTCGTGCGCGATCTCGACCAGGCGCTTGGCGATCAGCGGGCGCGCGATCGAGGTGCCTAGGAGATAGACGCCTTCGTAAAGGGCGTTCATGCGGAACATCGGGAAGACGAAGTCGCAGACGAACTCCTCGCGGAGATCCTCGATGTGGATCTCCTTGATGCCCATCAGCTCAGCCTTGCGGCGCGCCGGCTCGAGCTCCTCGCCCTGGCCGAGATCGGCGGTGAAGGTCACCACCTCGGCGCCGTAGGTCGTCTGCAGCCACTTCAGGATGATCGATGTGTCGAGACCGCCGGAGTAGGCGAGGACGACCTTCTTCACGTCAGCCATTGGGTACGCTCCCCGGAAACGAGTGCGGGCTTATAGGACGGGCGGGAGGTCGCCTCAAGCCGCGGGTGGCGCGGGCGGGTCGGCCGGCGGCTTGGCCGGGCGCATCGCGCCGATGCGGCGGGCGCCCGCGCGCGCGAAATCGCGGATGGCTAAGCCGGCGCGGGTCAGGCCGGCCTCGAGGACGGGATCGGTGAGCACTGCCGGGGGCGTCACGTAGAGGAAGCGCCAGGCGACGGCGATGACCGCCAGCGTGATCGCCCAGGCGAGCAGCACGTCGGAGAGGAAATGCCCGCCGGCGGCAACGCGGTTCAGCGACAAGAGAACGGCGAGGCCGATGAGGATGCGCAGCGCCGGACGCCGCCATGCGAGCGGCAGCAGCACGGCGAGCGTGATCAGCCAGATCGCGGACGACGCCTCGCCGGAGACGAACGAGCAGTTCGAGGCGCAGGCGTCGCTCATGTGCCAGGCGCCGACGAAGGGATGGTTGCCGCCGAAGATATCGACGGCGGTAGGGCGCGGGCGGCCCCAGTTATTCTTGAAGATGAGATTGACGACGATGCCCGGCCCGACGATCAGCGTGCCGAGGACGAAGAGCGTGTCGCGCGGCGGGATGAAGCTTTGCTGCTCGGGCAGCGCCAGCTTGAGAACGAGCACCAGGACCAGCCCGAGCGCCACGAAAAACGTCAGGTTGTTGCCGAGAGCGCGCAGCGCGACGAAGGCGCCGAGGTCGCCCGTCGGGAAACCTTTGCCGTCGTAGAACAGGCCGGAGAACCAGATGTCGAGGCCGGGGAAAACCAGGAAGAGAAGCGACAGCAGGAGCACGGCGATCGCCGCCTGCGCCAGCGGGTTGGCGATCAGCGCCGGCGAATCGGCGTGCAGCCAGCCCTTCGGCCATACGTGGCCGCCGAGACGCCGCGGCGGGTTTTCTTCCGGCAGGGTCAACGCTTACGCACTCCCACGGGCGGCTCCCTTATAGCGCGGGCGCCGGTTATAAGTCGTTGATGCTCGCCGATTTCGTCCCCGCGCTGCCGGTTGTCGCCGCGTTTACCGCTGCCTCGATCGTGCTGGCGCTGACGCCCGGCCCGGACATGACGTTCTTCCTGTCGAAGACGATCGCGCTGTCGCGGAAGGCCGGATTCGCGGCGCTCGGCGGGGTTTCGGTGGGCGTCGCGATCCACTCGGTGCTGGTGTCGCTCGGGCTGTCGGCGCTGCTCGCGGCGTCGGCGACGGCGTTTACCATTCTCAAATTTGCCGGCGCCGCCTACCTCGCCTACCTCGCGATCGACGCCATCCGCCACGGCTCGTCGCTGTCGCTGATGCCCGGCGCGCGGGCGGAGCGCCTACGGGCCGTGTTCCTCAAGGGGCTGCTGATCAACCTGCTCAATCCGAAGGTCATCATCTTCTTCGTGACCTTCCTGCCGCAGTTCGTCTCCGCCGACGATCCGCATGCGGCCGGCAAGATGCTGTTCCTCGGGCTGGTGTTCATGGTGGCGAACATCCCGGTCTGCGGCGCCTTCATTCTCGGCGCCGACCGGATCGCGGCGCTGCTCAAGACGTCGTCGCGCGCGACGCGGATCGTCGACTGGCTGTTCGCGGGCGTGCTCGGCGCCTTCGCGGTGAAGCTGATCCTGACGCACACGCGGTAAAAATGCGTAGTGCGAGTGTGCAGTACTATACATCCCTGACGGGAAATTAGGCGCCGACTGACCCCGCGGCGGTTGATTCGTTTTCGTAAAAATCGGGGCCAATACCCATGAGAAATCTGAGCCTGATCGGCCTGGCTTTTGCCGGCCTCGCGGTCACTACTCCTGTGCTGGCGTCCGGCGGCCCATGGTCGGGCTGGCACGCCGGCATCAACATCGGCGGGCAGACCAACAACACCGACTTTGTCCTGCTCGGACAGGGCGAGTGGCAGGACGTGTTTCTGCCGCCGTCGGACCAGGATCCGGCCTATCTCGTCAATCCGTTCGGCAACGGCCCGGCGAGCAGCACCGGCGTCATCGGCGGCGGCCAGATCGGCGCCGACATCCAGACGGGCGGCATGGTGTGGGGATTCGAAAGCGACCTCAGCGCGCTTTCCGGCACGGCGACGCGCAACTTCTCCGGCGTGTTTCCGAGTCTCTACCCGTCCACCATCGATGAACACACCAGTGTCGACTGGTTGGCGACCGTCCGCGGCCGCGTCGGCACGCTGATCACCAACAACACGTTGCTCTACGTGACCGGCGGTCTCGCCTTCGGCCAGGTGAGCGGCAACTCGACGCTGCACTACTACCTGCAGGACGGCACCACGAACCGCGACATTTCCAGAGGCTCGGGCAGCATGGTGGTGCCGGGCTGGACGATCGGCGTCGGCGGCGAAACGCAACTCGGCGGCGGCTGGTCGCTCAAGGGCGAGTATCTCTACGTCGACCTCGCGGCGGCCGACTACAACACCTTCTACGAGGGAAGCTTCGCGCCGTTCTTTTCCGAAAACATCTCGGCCCCGAGCCACATCAACATTCTGCGCGTCGGTCTCAACTATCATTTCAATCAGGGCGCGATGGACAGCAGCGGCGGCGCCGACCTCAGCTTCCCGAGCCCGCCGGCGATGGTGGCGCCGCGCACGTGGGCGGGCGCCTATGCCGGCGTCAATCTCGGCGGCGCCTTCGGCACGGCGACGGCAACCGACACCGACGTTGGCGACGGCTTCTACAACGCGCCCGGCGATACGTTCTCCGCCCGCACGACCGGGCCGGTCGGCGGCGTCCAGGTCGGCTACAACTGGCAGGCCGGTTCGGCCGTGCTCGGCGTGGAAGGCGACGTCGGCTACCTCGGCTTCCGCGGCACGGCCTCTTCGTCACTGGACTCGTCGACCGTGGTCACCGCAGTCGGCGGCCTCGCGGGCGCGGTGCGCGCCCGCGTCGGCGTCACCAACGGCAAGTTCCTCGGCTTCCTCAGCGGCGGCGTGATCATGGCCGACGTCCACGCGACGGCGAACGATCCGTACATCCCGATGTCGAACCTGGATCCGAGCCCCGCCGCCGTCCTCACGTCGCACACCGGCTTCCAGACCGGATGGACCGCCGGCGCCGGCGTCGAGATGGCGCTCGCGGAGGACTGGTCGATCAAGGCCGAGTATCAGTACTTCGACTTGGGCTCGAAGCTGGTCAGCGGATTGCAGATGAATCCCGATGTCGGGACGCCCGCCTTCGGCTGGACGATCCACAACACCGGCAGCATCGTCAAAGTCGGCTTGAACAAGAAGTTCTGACCCACCCCGCTTCTCCGCTTCCCCAGCGTTCGCGGGGGAAGCGGGGCGGGGCTAGGCCGGCGCGATCATCGCTTCCAGCGCCATGCGCTCGCGGATTTTCATGCGCTCGCTCTCGCTCTTGAGCTGGCCGCAGGCGGCGAGGATGTCGCGGCCGCGGGGCGTGCGGATCGGCGAGGCGTAGCCCGCCGCATTCACGATCTCGGCGAACTTTTCGATCTGGCCCCAGTCCGAGCATTCATAACTGTTGCCCGGCCACGGATTGAACGGGATCAGGTTGATCTTCGCCGGGATGCCGGCAAGCAGGCGGACCAGCTCGCGCGCGTCGGCGAGTGAATCGTTGACGCCTTTCAGCATCACGTACTCGAAGGTGATGCGGCGCGCGTTCGACAGGCCGGGATAGGCGCGGCAGGCGGCGAGCAGATCCTTGATCGGATATTTCCTGTTGAGCGGCACGAGCTCGTCGCGGAGTTCGTCGCGCACCGCGTGCAGCGAGATCGCGAGCATGACGCCGATCTCGTCGCCGGCCTTCGGGATCATCGGCACGACGCCGGAGGTCGATAGCGTGATGCGGCGGCGCGACAGGCCGATGCCTTCGCCGTCGGAGGCGATGTGCAGCGCATCCTTGACGTTGTCGAAGTTGTAGAGCGGCTCGCCCATGCCCATCATGACGACGTTCGACACCATGCGGCCGGTGGAAGGGACATCGCCTTCGATCGGCGTCGTCTGCGGGTAATCGCCGAGGCGGTCGCGGGCGAGCAGGATCTGGCCGACGATTTCTTCCGCCGTGAGGTTGCGCACGAGCTTCTGCGTGCCGGTGTGGCAGAACGTGCAGGAGAGCGTGCAGCCGACCTGGCTCGACAGGCACAGCGTGCCACGGCCTTCCTCGGGGATGTACACGGTCTCGATCTCGACGGGCCGGCCGGCGCCGCGCGAGGGGAAACGCAGCAGCCATTTGCGCGTGCCGTCGTTGGAAATCTGCTCGGTGACGATCTCCGGCCGCGCGATGGCGAAGTGATCCGCGAGCGTGGCGCGGAGGTCCTTCGAGACATTCGTCATCTGCCCGAAATCGGTGGCGCCGCGCAGGTAGATCCAGTGCCAGAGCTGGCCGGCGCGCATCTTCACCTGCGCCGCCGGGATGCCGATGCCGGCGAGCGCGTCGGCAAGGCCGGCGCGCGTCAGCCCGACAAGCGACGGCTTGCCGGCGGGGGCGGGGACATGGGCGGCTTCGGGTGGCATGGCGGGGTTATAGCGCAAGATATGAGTGTGGCCAGCTTTGCTGCGATGGCGGGTTGGGCTGGCACACCCCTCCCTCAAAACCGCTTTGCGGTTTTGGCCCTCCCGCAAGGGGAGGGCTCAAGCGGAGTCCAGGTCGTCCAACAAGGATGAACCCTCCCCTTGCGGGAGGGTCAAAATGGCGAAGCCATTTTGGGGAGGGGTGTCTCTCCTCCTCCAGGAAGCGCTACGGGCATTCCTTCGTCACAGCATCCAGCGCGGCGCTGATGCCTGACAGCGAGTACGTGTCGGTGATCACCGTGTTGCGCTTGGAGGTGCCGGTCATGGTCATGACGTGGCCCTTCTTCATCGCGTCGACCAGCGCGGCCTCGGTCTCGGCCACCGACCAGGCGGTGTCGGGGTGGGCGGCGTCGAGGAACATCTTGAACTTGGCGCCGTCGACGTCGATCGTCACGTCGGCGTTAGCGGCGAAGGTATAGCCGGCGATGGAGCTCACTTCGTTGACGCGGCCGCCGGCCGGGATGCGCGTGATCTGGAAGAAGGCGGGGTCGCGCCCGGAGGCGGGCTGCGAATATTTCGAGTCGGTCGGCTGGGTGGCGACGAAGCACATCTTGTTGCCGCCATCCGACGAGGTGAACGCGTTCCAGTCCTTGTAGGTGCCGATATTGGTGGCGGCGGACTGGGCGACGGCGGCGCCGGTCAGGCCCGCGAGGGCGACGGCGGCAATGGCGAGCAGGCGTAGGTTCATCGGTATCTGCCCGGCCGGCAGGAACGCGCCGGTACCGGAATCTCTCGCTCTGGTGATCATTTATTAAACTTCGCTGACCGGAGTTACTATTTCGCTAAGCACCCGCTGGCAACCGCGCCGCGGTGGCGGTTTTGGCCGCCAGCGCCGATCTCTGCCGTCAAATCGCGACGATAATGTGATGGAAGTGCCGGTAATTACTGGTTAATCGGCACCGGCCGCGGCGTCCATGGCGCGCCGGGCGGCTTCGCGGTGGGCCGGCGTGATGTGGGCGCGGACCATGGCAATGGCGGCGACCAGCACCGTCACATCATCGGAAAAGCCGATGCCGGCGAGGAAATCGGGCACCGCATCGAACGGCAGGACGAAGTAGGCCAGCGCCCCCAGAAGGATGGCGCGGACACGGTGCGGCGTGGCCGGGTCGAGGGCGCAGAAGTACGCGGCGACCAGATCGTCGGCGAACGGGATGTAGCGGATGGCCTTGCGAAACGTCGCCCAGAAGGTGCGCTTGATCCGGGCCGAGCGGGCCTCGTCGTCGTTACCCTTCTCGGGTCCCAGAATCTCGCCGTAAAGGATCTCGGGCATCCCGCCCCTCCGTCAAAGCCCAGGCCGGAAACATGGGACATGAATTGCGGCGCCGCAACTCCTCTCCGCTTTCCCCGCGAAAGCGGGGATCCAGGTGGCGACTTTCGCGGTGAGTTTGTTGTGCGACCTGGGCCCCCGCTTTCGCGGGGGAAGCGGACTGCTACTTAGCGATCGCGTCCATCGCTTCGGCGAGCGCGATGTCCAACTTGGTCAGGCCGCCGGCATCGTGCGTGGTCAGCGTCACGGCGACCTTCTTGTAGCTGTTCGACCAGTCCGGGTGATGGTCCATCTTCTCGGCGGCGAGCGCGGCGCGCGTCATGAAGCCGAAGGCTTCCGTGAAATCGGCGAAGGTGAAAGTGCGCGCGATGGCGGTGCCGTCGGCGGACAGCTTCCACTTCGGCAGCTTGCGGAGCGCGGCGCCGCGGGCGGCGGCGGTCAGTTTTGCGGCCACCGGCCGTGCTCCTCGCCGGTGCCGATGCCGGGCGCCGGCATACGCGGCACAGTCAGGTCGTACGCCTGCTCGACGATGTAGGGGCCGCCGCCGATGGAATCGCGCGACGAGAACAGGACGAAGCGGTCGACGACGAACGGCTCGGCGAAGAAGCCGCCGCGCAGCGTCAGGTACTCGGCGATGTTGCGGGCATTGCCGCTGCGGAGCCGCGCCAGCGTGACGTGCGGCGTGTACTTGCGGCCTTCGGCCTGGAGGCCGAGGCGCTGGAGGATACGCTCGTGCTCGGCCTGCAGCTCCATCAGCGGGCGCGACGGCTCGACCTCGGCGACGACGGCGTGATGCTTCTTGGTGCCGAGCACGCCGAGCCCGGTGAAGCGGAGCGGGAAGGCGGGGCGGCGGACGCGCGCCAGGCTGTCGGCGGCCTCCTCGGCGACATCCATGTCGACGTCGCCGATGAAGCGCAGCGTCAGGTGATAATTGGCGGTATCGATCCAGCGGGCGCCAACCAGGCCGCCGCGGAGGAAGGCGAGCCGATCCGCGATGTGTTCGGGAATTTCGATGCCGGTGAAAAGTCGCGGCATAGTGATTCTCCGGTTAGCGGCCCGTAAACAGAATCTCGGGTGAGTTGCGCCTCATGTAAAGGGGGAGGGCCCAAGTCTTTCTGCCTCACCCCACAAGGACTTGGCCGGGGGCTTGGCGGGGACAGGGCCGCCGCGGCCCACTTGTTTGGCGGTGCGGCACACTCCATATTCTCGCCAAGTCCGCGAAACGCTGCGGACGAGGGCGTTCGCAGCAGGACGGAGAGGGATCACTTTCCATGGCCAATATTGATAACCAGCCGCGCTACGGCGCTTCCGTCGCACGCGGCGCCGAAGCGATCGATGCCGGCCTTCGGGCCCATATGATCCGCGTCTACAACTACATGACCGGCGCTCTGGTCATCACCGGACTGGTGGCGTGGTTTGCCTACCAGGCGGCCGGCGGCGCCGACATCCACCTCACTTCCGAGGGCATCGCGGGGCTGACGTCGTTCGGCGAGGCGCTGTTCAACCCGCTGGCGCTGATCGTGCTGTTCTTCGGCACCCTCGGCCTCGTGTGGTTCATCAGCTTCCGCATCAACCGCCTGCAGGTAAGCACGGCGCTGACGCTGTTCCTGGTCTACTCGGCGGTGCTCGGGCTGTTCCTGTCGTCGATCTTCCTGACCTACTCGGGCCAGTCGATCGCGCGCGTGTTCTTCATCACCGCTGGCACCTTCGGCGTCACGAGCCTGTGGGGCTACACCACGAAGCGCGACCTCACCGGCATGGGCTCGTTCCTGTTCATGGGCCTCATCGGGATCATCCTCGCCTCGGTGGTGAACATGTTCTTCCCGTCGGGTCCCCTGTCGTTCGCGATCTCGGTGATCGGCGTCATCGTGTTCACGGGCCTCACCGCCTACGACACGCAGAAGATCAAGGAGATGTACTCGGCCGCCGACGACGGCACGATGATCGGCCGCAAGGCCGTCATGGGCGCGCTGTCGCTCTACCTCGACTTCGTCAACCTGTTCCTGATGCTGCTCCGCCTGTTCGGCAACAGCCGCAACTAGCGCAAGCCTTCAGGGTCAAGCTAAGAGAAGGGCGCGGGTCACTCCGCGCCCTTCGTCTTTTCCGGGCTATGCCATGAGCGCGACGCACCGGCCTGCCACTCACGCCGACATTCCGGCGATCACCGCGATCTATGCCGAGCAGGTGCTCTACGGCACGGCGACGTTCGAGCTCGCGCCGCCCGACGAGGCGGAAATGACCGCGCGCATGCGCGCCCTGCTCGACGAGGGGTATCCCTACATCGTCGCGGAACGCGAGGACCGCCTGGTCGGCTATGCCTACGCCGGGCCATATCGAGCGCGGCCGGCGTACCGGCACACGGTCGAGGATTCGATCTATCTCGCGCCCGACGTGCGCGGGCAGGGCATCGGCGGCCTGCTGCTCCGCGTGCTGATCGAGGAAAGCACCAAGCTTGGCTTCCGCCAGATGGTCGCGGTCATCGGCGATTCGCAGAACATGGCGTCGATCCGCGTGCATCGCGCGGCCGGGTTCGAGATGACCGGGACGCTGGTTTCGGTCGGGCACAAGTTCGGGCGGTGGCTCGACGCGGTGCTGATGCAGCGGGCGCTGGGTGTGGGGGACAAGGCGCAGCCGGAGCGGCCTTAGGCGCGCTGGCGCGGCCGCTTTTAGCGGCGATCAGCGAGGAGGAGAGACACCCCTCCCCAAAACGCCTTCGGCGTTTTGACCCTCCCGCAAGGGGAGGGTTCGGCCCGCTGAAATAGAGCGTTTCACCAAGCTCCGCTTGAGCCCTCCCCTTGCGGGAGGGCCAAAACCGCGCAGCGGTTTTGGGGAGGGGCGTCTATCGTCCGCGAGGCCGCGCAGAGCCGCCTCCGCGAATCGACCTAAGCCACAACCAGCTTCGGCTTGTCGATAAACCTGAGCACGTTCGCCAGATCGTGTCCGCGTTTCAGGATCGCGCCGGTGGCGGCGACCAGCGAATACGCCCCCTGCTTCCGCGCCAGCTTCGGCTGCTTGACGATGCGGTAGAGCGGCACCTCGGAGGTGCGGCGGAAGATCGAGAAGACGGCGCGCTCGCGCAGGTGGTCGATGGCGTAGTCGCGCCATTCGCCGTCGGCGACGTGGCGTCCGTAGACTTCGAGGATTTTGGTGATCTCTTGCCGGTTGAAGGCGACCGGCTCGTCCTGCTTGTAGGCGGCCAGCGGGATAAGGTTCGCGCGACCGCCCAAGGGCTCTTTTTCAGTAGTCTCGCCTGTTGCCACAAGCACCTCCACCGTTCACCCGACCGTCATGATTGTCCCGTTCAGGACGGCTGGCAAGGCGCATATTTTCTCATCGGGGACGCGGAAGAGAATTCACGATTTCGCCCTTTTTCGGCCCTTGCGAGGCCACCGTGCGCGGCGACCCTTTCATCGTTGCCTCAGGTTCGGTCCGGCGGGGTCACGGTAGTTTCTCAGCCCCCCAGCCCCCCGGGGCTCTGTTGGACCGAACCGATTTGTCCTGCGTAACGGGGTAATTCCCATGAGGTGGCAATTGGCCGGCGCTCGCGCCGGCCAATTTACGTATGGGGCTTAGGAATCTACCTGAAAATCAGAATGCGGCGGCGAGGGCGCGCTCGAGCATGCGCTGGCAGTCCTGCGCCTGCTGCAGCATCGCGGCGTCGCCCCACTTCGCAACGATCTCGCGGAGGTCGCGAATCGCGGCATCGACGGCGGTGACCAGGTCGATGTCCAAATCCAGCTCCTCCTCGACAAGCTCGGCACGCGATCGGAACTTTACAATTTCAGCCATACGGAATCGCCTCTCGCGGCGAATCAGGAGTTGCCGCTAAGCCATTCCGACTCAAAAGGGTTATTGGCTGCTTAAAGGCCTGCGCGAATGGTCGCCGCGCCGAGGATCGGGCCGGGAAGTCCGTCCTTCAATTCGGTCTGCAGCAACACGGCGCAGCGGTCGGCCTTGGCGTGCTCGATCTCGCTCTTGGCGAGGTCGACCGACATGGAGGCGCCGGTCCACATCGCGATCGGCCGCATCTTCCGCACGACGTTCGAGTAGGTGATCGTCTTGCCGGAATTTTCGCCGCGGCCGATCGGCACCGTGACGGCGCGGTCGTACATCACCAGCCACAGCGTGGCGTGCGGCATGTCGCTCGGCGCCGCGCCGATGTGCACGGTCACCGCGTCGGCGGTGGTCGAGAGATCGATCGGCACCGACAGCGCGCCGGAGTTGGTCGCGATCGCATTCTCGATGTCGTTCTTCAAGCTGCCGGGGACGTGCGTGCGTCCGTCGATCACGGCCTGCGGCGTGTAGACGTCGCCGTCGCCGCGCGCCGAAGAGTAGTCGCGCTGGCGCTGCGAGAAATCGTGGCTGGCGAGCGTGTCCTTCCAGCCGAGGTAGTCCCAGTAGTCGACGTTGTAGGAAAGGGCGAGCACGTCCTCGCGATCGGCGTAGGTCGCGAGCAGCTTGTCGGCGGCGGGGCACGACGAGCAGCCCTGGCTGGTGAACAGCTCGATGACGGATTTCGTGTCCGCGGCATGCGCGGGCAGCGCGCTGCCAGCGGCAAGCGCGCCGAACGCGGCGACAATAGCCATGCGGATGAATGACACGCTGCTTCCCCACTTCCCGGCGCCTGTTCCGGCGCCGAGCGTCTAACTATGACCCGGCCGGCTCAAGTACGAGTCACGTTAGGGTGAAATTCACCGCTTCCCTACCGGGCACTATACGCAAAGCCGGCGCGTCAGGCAGCCAACTGGCGCAATACGTAGTGAAGAATGCCGCCATGCTGGAAGTATTCCAGCTCGTCGAGGGTATCGATGCGGCAGGTGAGCGGCACCTCGGTAACCTTGCCGTCGGCCGACGTGATCTCGGCCTCCAGGATCTGGCGCGGCTTGAGATCGCCGCCGAGGCCGCGGATGGTCACGGTCTCGCGGCCCGAGAGGCCGAGCGAATGCCACGTCGTGCCCTCGGCGAAGACCAGCGGCAGCACACCCATGCCGACGAGATTGGAGCGGTGGATGCGCTCGAAAGATTCGGCGACGACGGCGCGGACGCCGAGCAGGCGCGTACCCTTCGCCGCCCAGTCGCGCGACGAGCCGGTGCCGTATTCCTTGCCGGCGAAGATGACCAGCGGCACGCCTTCATTCTGGTAGCGCATGGCGGCGTCGTAGATCGACTGGCGCTCGCCCGACGGCCAGTGAACGGTGACGCCGCCTTCGACGCCGGCGACCATCTGGTTCTTGATGCGGATGTTGGCGAAGGTGCCGCGCATCATCACTTCGTGGTTGCCGCGGCGCGAGCCGTACGAGTTGAAGTCGGCCGGGCGCACCTGATGCTCGATCAGGTAGCTGCCGGCGGGACCGTCGCGCTTGATCGAGCCGGCGGGCGAGATGTGGTCGGTGGTGATCGAGTCGCCGAAGAGGCCGAGGATGCGCGCGCCGACGACGTCTTCCACCGGCACCGGCGTCATCGTGATGCCGACGAAGTAGGGCGGGTTCTGGACGTAGGTCGAGCCGGAGTTCCAGCGATAGGTCTGGCCGCCCGAGACGTTGATCTCCTGCCAGCGCGCGTCGCCCTTGAAGACATCGGCGTAGCGCGTCTGGAACATGTCGACGGTGATGGTCGAGCGGATGAGGTCGGCGACTTCCTTCGACGACGGCCAGATGTCCTTGAGGAACACCGGCGCGCCTTCCTTGTCCTTGCCGAGCGGCTCGGTGGTCAGGTTGGTGCGCATGTCGCCGGTCAGGGCGTAGGAGACGACGAGCGGCGGCGAGGCGAGGTAGTTGGCGCGCGTATCGGGATTGACGCGGCCCTCGAAGTTGCGGTTGCCGGACAAGACCGAGGCGACGACGAGATCCTGGCCGCTGATCGCGTCGGCGATTTCCTCGGGCAGTGGGCCGGAGTTGCCGATGCACGTCGTGCAGCCGTAGCCGACGAGGTTGAAGCCGAGGTAGTCGAGGTCCTTCTGCAAGTCGGCGCGCAGCAGATAGTCGGTGACCACCTGCGAGCCCGGCGCCAGCGACGTCTTCACCCACGGCTTCGACGTCAGGCCCTTGGCGCGGGCGTTGCGGGCGAGGAGCCCGGCGGCGATCAGCACGCTCGGGTTCGACGTGTTGGTGCACGACGTGATCGCGGCGATGACGACGTTGCCGTCGGAGAGCTTGTAGTCCTTGCCGGCGACGTCCGACGACTTCATGTAGTCGGGCACCTTGCCGCCTTCCTCGTCCTGGTCGGCGGCTTTGTCGCTGCCGTTCACGTCGCGCATCTTGGCAAGCGCGACGTCGAAGGCCGAGTCGGCGACGGAGAGCGCGACGCGATCCTGCGGCCGCTTCGGCCCGGCGATCGACGGCACCACCGTCGCCAGATCGAGTTCCAGCGTGTCGGTGAAGAACGGGTCCGGCGTCTCGTCGGTGCGGAACAGGCCCTGCGCCTGCGTGTAGGCCTCGACCAGCGCGATGCGCTCGGGGTCGCGGCCCGTCGCCCTGAGGTAGGCGAGCGTGTCCTTGTCGACGGGGAAGAAGCCGCAGGTCGCGCCGTACTCCGGCGCCATGTTGGCGATCGTGGCCTTGTCCTCCAGCGACAGGTGCGAAAGCCCGGCGCCATAGAACTCGACGAACTTGTTGACCACGCCGCGCTTGCGCAGCATCTCGGTGACGGTGAGCACGAGGTCGGTGGCGGTGACGCCTTCGTGCAGCTTGCCGGCCATGCGGAAGCCGATGACCTCGGGGATGAGCATCGAGATCGGCTGGCCGAGCATCGCCGCCTCGGCCTCGATGCCGCCGACGCCCCAGCCGAGCACGGCGAGGCCGTTGACCATGGTCGTGTGGCTGTCGGTGCCGACCAGCGTATCGGGATAGGCGACCGTGCGGCGGCCGTCCTTGCCGGTCCACACCGTCTGGGCGAGATACTCGAGGTTGACCTGGTGGCAGATGCCGGTGCCCGGCGGCACGACGCGGAAATTTTCGAACGCGGTCGAGCCCCAGCGCAGGAAGGTGTAGCGCTCGCTGTTGCGCTCGTATTCCAGCTCGACGTTCTTGCCGAAGGCGCCGGCGCCGCCGAAATAATCGACCATCACGGAATGGTCGATGACGAGATCGACCGGGACCAGCGGATTGATGCGCGCCGGGTCGCCGCCCAGCGTCACCATCGCGTCGCGCATGGCGGCGAGGTCGACGACGGCGGGCACGCCGGTGAAATCCTGCATCAGCACGCGCGCCGGGCGGAACGCGATCTCGCGGTCGCTCTTGCGCGTCACCAGCCACTCGGCCATGGCGCGGATGTCGTCGGCGGTGACCGAGCGGTCGTCCTCGTTGCGCAGCAGGTTTTCCAGCAGCACCTTCAGCGAGAAGGGCAGGCGCGAAATGCCGGTGAGGCCGTTCTTCTCGGCCTCGGTCAGGCTGTAGTAGTCGTACTCGGCGCCGCCGACGTGGAGGGTGTGTCTCGACTTGAAGGTATCGGCGGTCACGGGCTCTCTGCTCCTCGGCAGTTTGACGGGCGCGGGCAAGGGAACGACAGGGGATATGGTCGGGGCTCAGCCTTGCCAGGCGACGGAAGCGGTGCGCGGGCCTTATAGTCCCATTCCAATGTGCAATTCCAGACGAACAAAAGCCGCGCTCCCCATGCGCTTGCAACCGTTCCTTCGGACGGTTCCAAGCAAGAACCGCGCCCTCCCGACATGCGGGTGACCGCCACCGATCTCGCGTCAGTCCGCGGCGGGCGGACCGTGTTTTCCGGCGTGTCGTTCGCGCTCGGCGAAGGCCAGGCGCTGGCGGTGACCGGGCCGAACGGCGCCGGCAAATCGACCCTGCTCCGGCTGGTCGCCGGGCTGCTCACGCCGGCAGGCGGGAAGGTCGCCCTCGAGCCGCAACCGGAAGATAGCGCGATCCACTATCTCGGCCACCTCGACGGTTTGAAGACGGCGCTGACGGTGCGACAGAATCTCGAGTTCTGGCGCGTGCTGTGGAAGGGCGGCGCCGTCGCGCCCGCGCTGGCGCGGCTCGGGCTCGAGTCTCTCGCCGATCTGCACGTCGGCGTGCTGTCGGCGGGGCAGAAGCGGCGCGTGGCGCTGGCGCGGCTGCTGGTGGCGCGGCGGCCGCTGTGGCTGCTCGACGAACCGGCAACGGCGCTCGACGCCGCTGCCGAGGCGACGCTCGGCGCGGTCATCGGCGAACATCTCGCGGGCGGCGGCATGGCGATCGTCGCGACGCACCGGCCGCTGCCCATTCCTGCCGCGACGTTGTCGCTGGGGGCCGCATGATCGCGGCGCTTACGGCAATCGCCGCCCAGACTGCGCGGTTGTCGCTGCGCGGCGGTGGCGCGCTGGTCGGTCTCGTCTTCTTCCTCGCGGTGATCGTGGTGGTGCCGTTTGGCGTCGGGCCCGACCTCAAGCTGCTGGCGCGGATCGGGCCGGCGATGCTGTGGATCGGCGCGCTGCTGGCGACGCTGCTCGGGCTCGACCGGCTGTTCCGCGACGACCGTGAGGATGGCTCGCTCGATCTTCTGATGCTCAGCGACGTGCCGCTGGAGCTGACGGTGCTGGCGAAATGCGCCGGCGCGTGGCTGGCGACCGGCCTGCCGCTGGTGATCATCGCGCCGGTGCTGGGGCTGCTGCTGGGCATCGAGCCGGGCGCGCTGCTCGCGGTCGCCGGCACGCTGCTGGCGGGCACGCCGGCGCTGACGCTGATCGGCTCGATCGGCGCGGCGCTGATCGCGGCGCTCGGGCGCGGCGGGCTGATCGTGGCGGTGCTGGTGCTGCCGTTCACGATCCCGGTGCTGATCTTCGGCGTCAGCGCGGCGTCGGCGCTGATCGTCGGGCCGACGCCGTTCCTGCCGCCGTTCCTGATCCTCTGCGCGCTGACGATGGCGAGTGCCGTGATCGCGCCGCTCGCCGCCGCCGCGGCGTTGCGCGCCAGTGCGGACTAGGCGCTACTGCGCGGGAGCGCAGGGATAGAGCGGATCCTTCAGGCTGCCGTCGGCCGACAGGTAGATCTTGCCGCCTTCGATGGTGACGATCATCTCGGGCATTGCGGCATCGCCGGCACTGCCGTTCAGCTTGCCGTTGGCGATAGTGTAGGTGCCCTTCTGGATGTCCGCCGGATCGGCGGCGCTACCCGACGTGAAAGTGCCGTCGGCGCTGAAGGTCAGGCGGCCCTGACTGCACGTCGCTTCATCGCCCCAGCTTCCGACGATCGCCTGCTTCAGTTCGTCGTCGGTGGCGGCGAGGGCGGGGACGGAAAGCGTCGCGAGAAACGCGACGGCGGTGACGATCTTCTTCATGCGTATTCCCTGAACAATCGAGCCCCTTCGCCCGCGCGGGTCTACCACGTTGCCGCCGGGCGGTCGCCCCCCTACAACCTCCCCATGGCCATCGTCGACCTCGCCAACCCGACGCGTTTCCTTGCCTTCGCGGGCAAGGTGCAGCCGTGGCTGATCGCCGCGACCGCGATCCTTCTCGCCGCGGGGCTCTACCTCTCCTTCTTCGCCTCGCCGCCCGACTACCAGCAGGGCGACGCCGTGCGCATCATGTACATCCACGTTCCCTCGGCGTGGCTGTCGATGTTCGGCTATGGCCTGATGGCGCTGGCCGCGCTCGGCACGCTGGTGTGGCGCCATCCGCTCGCCGACGTGGCGGCGAAAAGCGCGGCGCCGATCGGGGCGGCGTTCACGTTTCTCGCGCTGCTCACCGGCTCGCTGTGGGGCAAGCCGATGTGGGGCACCTACTGGGTGTGGGATGCGCGGCTGACATCGGAGCTGGTGCTGCTGCTCATGTATCTCGGCCTGATCGCGCTGTGGCAGGCGGTGGAGGATCCCGGCCGCGCATCGCGCGTCGCGGCCATCTTGATTCTGGTCGGCACGGTGAATCTCCCGATCATCAAATTTTCCGTCGACTGGTGGAATACGCTGCACCAGGGCGAAAGCATCTTCCGCGCCGGCGGGCCGACCATCGATGGCGGCATGCTGCGGGCGCTGTTCGTGATGCTCGGCGGCATGACGCTGCTGTTTGTCGTGCTGCTGTTCGCCGCCATGCGGAACGAGATTCTTCGCCGCCGCGTGCGCACGCTGGAACTGACCGCGGCGGGGAGTGCGGCGTGACCCACGCCGGATTTATCGCCGCTGCATATTTTTCGACGGCGCTGGTGCTGGCGGCCCTGATCCTGTGGGTGGTGGTCGATGGTCGAGCGCAGAGGAAGCGGCTGGCCGATCTCGATGCGCGTGGCATCAAGCGGCGGTCGGCGTCATGACTGGTGCCATGCCGTGAGGCTTGACCCCCTCCCAGCCTCCTCCTTTCAGGGGGAGGGGCGCTGTTGCACCGGCTGCGCCTTTTTCCTCCTCCCCCTGAAAGGGGGAGGCCGGGAGGGGGTCTCTTCGGGCAGTCAACGCCGATGAGCGAGACCGAATCTCCACGCACCAAGGCCGCCTGGCGGCTGATCTACCTGCTGCCGCTCGGCCTGTTCATCGCGCTGGCGCTGGTGTTCCTGTCGCGGCTGGAATCGGGCGACGCGCCGGATGCGATCCCCTCGGCCCTGATCGGCAAGCCGGCGCCGGAGTTCACGCTGCCGCCGCTCGACAAGCTCGGCGCGCCGGGCCTGGCGCGGGCCGATCTCCTCGGCAAGATCACCGTGGTCAACGTCTTCGCCTCGTGGTGCGTGCCCTGCCGGCAGGAGCATCCGGTGCTGGCGCAATTGGCGAAAGACACGCGCATCCGCGTCGTCGGCATCGACTACAAGGACCAGCCGGGCAACGCGCTCGCCTTCCTCACCGAACTCGGCAGCCCCTATGCGGCGGTCGGCGTCGACCAGCGCGGGCGCGCGGCCATCGACTGGGGCGTCTATGGCGTGCCGGAGACGTTTCTGGTCGGGCCGGACGGGACGATCATCACCAAGGTGATCGGCGCGCTCGACGCGGACAATGTCGAACGCGTGCTCATGCCGCAGATCGCGAAGCTGACGCCGGCCGGCGGCTGAGCGTCTGTCCGGTCAGGAACGCGGTGAGCGCCGCAGCGATCAGCACCGGCAGCGTCAGGTGCGCCAACCTTAGTCCCACGACGTCGGCGAGTGCGCCGAGGATCGCCGGCGCCAGCAGAACGGCGAGGCCGAATGCCAATGTCAGGCGCCGCGCCGCCGCATCGTTGTTGCCGTCGGCGGCGCCGAGCGCCAGCGCCATGGTCAGCGGATATTGCGGGGCGACGCAGAGGCCCAGCATTACGATGCCGGGGATCGCCGCCCACGGCGTCGCGATGCCCCAGTAGAGCAGGAAGCCGACGAGGCCGGTGGCGAAGGCGGCGAGCAGGATCGCCTGCGGCTGGAAGCGATGGAGCAGGGCGCGGAGCGCGATGCGGCCGGCGAGCACGCCGACGAAGAAACCGGCGGCGTAGGTCGCCGCTTGCGCGGGGCTCAAGGCGACGACGCGTTCCAGAAACGACGGCGACCACAGCAGCACGGAAAATTCGAAGGAGCACGAGAAGCCGAGCAGGGTGCAGTAGGCCCAGAACGCCGGCGGCAGCGGCTTGTGCGTCACCGTCGCGTCGGCGTGGGCTTCGGGGATGGCGATGTTGCGGAAGAGGACGACGAGCGTGACGCCCATCGCTCCGCCGAGGATCACCGCCGGCCGCCAGCCGAGGCCCTGCGCGACGGAGAAGCCGGTGAGCAGCGGCCCGACGATGGCGAAGGAATACGCGAGGATCGCCTGCTCGGCGAAGGCATGGCGGCGCGCCTCGCCGTGCAGGTCGGACAGGATCGCGGGGACGACCGACGGGATCAGCCCGCCGCAGAGTCCGATGATCAGGCAGCTCGGGATGCTCGCCCAGGCGCCCGGCGACAGGCAGAGCAGAAACGCGCCGACCGCGATGCCGCCGCCGCCCAGCCACAGTGAACGCCGGCGGCCGAGCGGCGCGATGACATGGCGGCCGAACAATGCGGTGACGATTACGCCCAGCGCCACGGCGCTCGAATGCAGGCTGACGACACGATAGGAGAGGGCGAATTCATCCTGCAGGAACGGGATGACGTTGCCCTGCACGTTGAACAGATAGATCTGCGTTGCGATGAGCAGGTAGCCGTACCAGGTCGCCGGCTGGCGGACGAAGGCGGGCGGCGGCGCGAGCGCTGCGCTCACTCGGCTTCCTTCTCCTCGAGCGAATGGCGCTGGATGAGCGGCATCTGCGTCAGCGCGAAGACGAAGGTGATCGGCACGATGGCGAAGACCTTGAAGGTCACCCACTGGTCGGTCGTGGCGAAGTGGCGGACGATCTCGTTGAGGATGGCGAGGCCGAAGAAGAACAGGCCCCAGCGGATGGTAAGCTTCCGCCAGCCGTCATCGTCGAGCTTGAACACCGCATCGAAGACGTAGCCCATCAGCGAGCGGCCGAAGAACAGGCCGCCGATGAGCACGCCCCCGAACAGGCAATAGATGATGGTCGGCTTGATTTTGATGAAGGTGTCGTCCTTCAGGTAGAGCGTCAGCCCGCCGAAAACGACGACGACGATCGCGGTCACGAACGGCATCAGCGGCAGCTTGCGCGTCAGCGCGAACGAGATCGCCAGCGCCAGCAGCGTCGCGACGATGAAGACGGCGGTGGCGAAGAAAATCGCGCCACCGAGCTGCTGGATGAGCGGCCAGCTCGCCGCCATCTTTTCCCCGCGCGCGTTGGCGAGGAAGAAAATGACCAGCGGCCCCATCTCGAGGCCGATCTTCAGCCATGGGTTCAGCTTCTTCTCCGCCGGTGTCTCGTGGTTGGGAGCGGATTCCAGGCTCATGGCGACAACTCGGGATCCGAGGCCAAACTGACGGCGAGACTTGCAAGGCGGCCGTTGTCCCAGACGAGATACAAGGTCGCTTTCCATAACACCCACACGCGCCGAAAGGCGCGGGAGGCTTCCTTGGTATTTTCGGATAGGTCGTCGACGATTTGCTCGTGCCGAATGCCCCGCTCGTCGATGTTGAGGTAGATGACGAGGTCCGCGGTTGGCGGGTAGCGTTTCGCGGCCTTGGATCGGGCAGCAGTTTGTAGCGCGGCCGGAATTTGTGCCGCGCGCGCTGCCCAAGCCTCAACCGGGTCATGCGTCATTCGTGGCGTCGTGCCCGCGGCGACTGCCCGATATTCGTCTGAGCGCCGACGATCAGGAAGATCGACCTCGGTCGCCTCGAAGCTTATCGAGGTCCCATCCACCTCGATCTCGAAGTCGGGCCAGTTGTCCGGGACTAGGCGAACGCGGGTGGCGTCGAGGCCCCTTGCAACTCGGGAAGCGATCCAAGCATCGCGCGCGAAAGTCATACCGGCTGCTACGAAGAACTGGTCGGACGGCATTAAGTTAATGAGCTCACTGGAGTAAGCGCAGAATTCTTCGAGCGGACGGAAAGACTCAATGTCTTTCTTTGCAGCTACGATTCTATCGCGGCTTAGGTGGCTCATGGCAGCACCGGTTCTCTTTGCAGCGCGCGGCCGAGCTCGAGCGTGAGCAGCCGGCGCATGACGTCCCTGTTCTTGGCGTAGTGCATGCTCTCGCCGCCGTCGAAGGTCCAGAAATACGTCGCATCGACGACGCCAAAGCTGGCGAAGATGCGGCCGCTGGCAAGGCGGATCCGCCAGGTCGGCGGGCGCTCGCCGGCGATGGGCTCAACCGCGGCGCCGGCAAATTTCTGGTTCAGCTCGCGGCACACCTCGGCCAGCGCCGCGAGGCGTTCCTCGTTGGCGCGGATCGCAAGTCCGCTTCCCCCGCGCTCGCGGGGGTCCAGGGGGTCGGAGGATGGCGAGGTGCTTACCAACTATTGCGGCTCTGTCTTTCGTACCTGGGTCCCGCTTTCGGCGGGAAAGCGGAGATTAGAGTCCCGCCAGCGCCTTGGCAAAATCGGCCGCGGCGAACGGTTCGAGGTCGTCGACACCCTCGCCGACGCCGATGAAATGCACCGGCAGCTTATACTTCGCCGCGATGGCGACGAGGATGCCGCCGCGCGCCGTGCCGTCGAGCTTGGTCATCACCAGGCCCGTAACGCCGGCGCGCTTGCCGAAGATGTCGACCTGCTGCAGCGCGTTCTGCCCGGTCGTGGCGTCGAGCGTCAGCAGCACGGAATGGGGGGCCGTCGGATCGACCTTGCGGATGACGCGGATGATCTTCTCCAGCTCCGCCATCAGCGCGTCCTTGTTCTGCAGGCGGCCGGCAGTGTCGATGATCAGGACATCGGCGCCGGACGCCTTCGCCGAGGTGAGCGCATCGAAGGCGAGGCCGGCGGCGTCGGCACCCTGCTCGCCGGAGATGACGGTGGCGCCGGTGCGCGTGCCCCATATCTTCAGTTGCTCGATCGCGGCGGCGCGGAAAGTATCGCCGGCGGCGAGCACCACGGATTTTCCTTCGGCGCGGAGTTTTGCCGCGAGCTTGCCGATGGTGGTCGTCTTGCCGGTGCCGTTGACGCCGACGACCAGCACGACGTGCGGCTTCAGCGCCGGATCGACGGCGAACGCCTGCGCGACGGGCGCCAGCGTCTTGCCGATCTCGTCGGCGAGCACGGCTTTCACCTCCTCGTCGGTGATTTCCTTGTCGTAGCGCGTGGCGCGCAGCGTCGCGATGACGTGGGCGGCGACGTCGGAGCCGAGGTCGGCGCGGATCAGCGTGTCCTCGAGGTCGGCGATGGCGTCGGCGTCGAGTTTTTTCCGCGTGAAGATCGCGGTGATGCCCTCGGTCAGCGCGCCGGACGAGCGGGCGAGGCCGGAGCGCAGGCGCTGCAGCCACGTCTGGCGCGGCGCCTCGGGCGCGGCTTCCGCCGCCGGCTTATCGCCGCCGAAAATCTTGCCGAACAGCGCCATCTACGCCGCCGCCGTTTCTGTCGTCGCGATCAGGCCGCGCGCGTCGCGGCCGACGATGCGGGCGTCGACGAAGGTGCCCGGCGCGGCGTCGATCTTGGCCGGCGTGAACTGCGGCGTGCGGCCGATGCCGCCGTTTTCGACCAGCAGGCGGCGGATGCTGCCCTGCTCGGCGGCCAGATGCGCGGCGAAGGCCAACGCGCCCTTGGCGCGGAGTTTTGCGGCGCGGGCGCGGATCGTGGCGCCACCGACCTGCGGCATGCGCGCGGCAGGCGTGCCGGGGCGGGGCGAATAAGGGAAGACGTGCAGGGTGGAGAGGCCGCAGTCGTCGACGATCGACAACGACTGCTCCGCCATCGCGTCGGTCTCGGTCGGAAAACCGGCGATGAGGTCGGCGCCGAAGGCGATGTCGGGACGCAGGCGCCGGACCGTGTCGGTGAAGTGCACGGCGTCGGCGCGCGAGTGGCGCCGCTTCATCCGCTTCAGGATCATGTCGTCGCCGTGCTGGAGCGAGAGATGGAGGTACGGCATCAGCCGCTCCTCCTCGGCGAACGCCGCGATCAGCGTCGCGTCGGCCTCGATCGAGTCGATGGAGGAGAGACGCAGACGCTGCAGCTCGGGCACCTCGCGCAGGATGGTGCGGACGAGCGTGCCCAGATCGGGCGCGGCATAACTGGTGATATCGACGCCGGTGAGCACGACCTCGCCGTGGCCCACGGCGACCAGCGCGCGGACCTCGGCGACGACCGTCGCCATCGGCACGGAACGCGAATTGCCGCGGCCGAAGGGGATGACGCAGAAGGTGCAGCGATGGTCGCAGCCGTTCTGGATTTCGACGAAGCCGCGCGTGTGGCCGGCGATGGTCGTCGCGCCGCTGCCGGCCGCGCGCACCGCCATGATGTCGCCGACGCGCCGGCGCTGGTCGGAGACATATGCCGACGCTTCGAGTTTCTCGGCGTTGCCGATCACGCGGTCGACTTCCGGCATCGCGGCGAACGAGTCCGGGTCGATCTGCGCGGCGCAGCCTGAGACCACGATCTCGCGTTCCGGATGAACGCGGCGCGCCTTGCGGATCGCCTGCCGCGCCTGGCGCACGGCTTCGGACGTCACCGCGCACGTGTTGACGAGGATTGCGTCGCGGAGCCCGGCTTCGGCGGCGCGGCGGCGCATCGTTTCGGATTCCAGCAGGTTCAGCCGGCAGCCGAAGGTGATGACGTCGATCGATGAAACGCTGCGCGATTTCGACCTCCCCTCGAGGGGGAGGTTGGAGTTCTGGTTTTCTGCCGTGCTCACTACGCCGCGCCCCGCGCCGAGGCCTCCCAGCGGAGCGTGGCCGGGTCGAGCGTGCCTTCGAATTCGGTGGCGACCGGGCCGGTCATCCAGACGTGGTTGTCGTCGCGCCATTCGATGAGCAGCGGCCCGCCGGGCAGCGTCACGGTCACGCGCCGGTCGGTGAAGCCCTTGCGGACGGCGGCGACGGCGGTGGCGCAGGCGCCGGTGCCGCACGCCTTGGTGATGCCGGCGCCGCGTTCCCAGGTCTTCGCCGTGATCGCGTCGCGGGCGGTGACGTGGGCGAGCGTGATGTTGGCGCGCTCGGGGAAGATCGGATGATTTTCGAGCAGCGGGCCGATGCGGTCGAGGGCATAGGCTTCGACATCGTCGACCCAGAAGATGGCGTGCGGGTTGCCCATCGAGGCGACCGAGGGCGAGTGCAGGATCGGCGCGTCGATCGGCCCGATCTGCAGTTCGATGGTGCGCGTGTCGGCGAATTCCTCGGCAAGCGGGATGTCCTTCCAGCCGAACTTCGGCTCGCCCATGTCGACGGCGATGGTCTCCGGCTTGCCGGTGTCGAAGGCGCGCAGCAGCCCGGCGTTGGTCTCGATGATCGCGGACTTAGTGCCGGCTTCTGCCATCAGCAGCCAGCCGACGCAGCGGGTGGCGTTGCCGCAGGCATCGACCTCGCCGCCGTCGCGGTTGTGGATGCGCATGAAGGCGTCGGCGCCGTTCTTCGCGCGCTCCAGCGTGATCATCTGGTCGAAGCCGATGGCGCCCGGCTCGCCCAGCGCCTGGATCGCGTCCGGCGGCAAAGCGATCGGTCCCCGGCGCGCATCGAAGACGATGAATTCGTTGCCGAGGCCGTTCATCTTGCGGAAGGGAATGGCGCCCATGGCGGCGTATATGGCGGATCGCGCGGGGGAATGCCAGACGGCGGATTGTGCCGGCGGGGCGGAGAGACACCCCTCCCCAAAACCGCGTTGCGGTTTTGGCCCTCCCACAAGGGGAGGGCTCAAGCGGAGTTTGTTGGAGCGCAGCGTTCCAACAAGGATGAACCCTCCCCTTGTGGGATGGTCAAACGGCCGTAAGGCCGTTTGGGGAGGGGTGTGCCTCAGCGCACGCTGTTGCAGGGGTCACATCCCGCTCACCGTCAATTGACGCCCAAGTCACCACGGGAATCCCTATATACCCGTCAGCAATTGGGGAGGTTCCCGCCATGACGTCGTCCCGCCGCAACTTTCTTCTTTCCGGTGCCGCCATCGCGGTTGCCGGCGCCTTCGGCCTCAGCCGCTGGGCCAAGGCCCAGACCATCGCAGGAGTACCCGGCAAGGTGCAGATCCATCAGTTCACCGACCTCGGCAAATCCATCGGCGTGGTCGAGATGGACAAGGTCGTGAAGACCGACGCGGAGTGGGAGAAGCAGCTTGCCTCGGCGCCGGTTGCCGGCGACGGCTCGACCGCCTTCAAGGTCGCGCGCCAGGAAGGCACCGAATATCCGTTCAGCGGGCCGAACTGGGACAACCATTCGGCCGGGCTCTATCGTTGCGTCTGCTGCGACAATGCCCTCTACACCAACGATACCAAGTACGATTCCGGCACCGGCTGGCCGAGCTTCTGGCAGCCGATCTCGGAGGAGAACGTGGTCCACACCATTCCGCAGCAGGGCGGCTACAAGGTTTCGTGCGCGCTCTGCGATGCGCATCTCGGCCACGTCTTCGACGACGGCCCGAAGCCGACCGGCCTGCGCTACTGCATGGATGGCGTCGCCATGCGCTTCATTCCCTGGGCCAACGCGCCCGCCTAGCCGTTTCCTGAAACTCCACCCATCGGGGTCATGACCATGAGCAAACTTTCGAAATTCGTAACCGGGTTCGCGCCGATCGCGGCGCTCGCCATCGTCGGAGGATTGATGATGACGCAAAGGGGCGCCGCCGAGGGCGGCATCGTCAACGTGCCGGCGCCGGCGGTCGATGAGCCGGCCGGCTCCGGCCCGGAAACTTTCGTCATCGCCGGCGGCTGCTTCTGGGGCGTGCAGGGCGTCTTCCAGCACGTCAAGGGCGTCGAGAGCGCGGTCTCCGGCTATGCCGGCGGCACCGTCGACAACCCGAGCTACGAGCAAGTGAGCGACGAGACCACCGGTCATGCCGAGGCGGTGAAGATCACCTTCGATCCGAAGCAGGTCAGCTACGGCAAGCTGCTGCAGATCTTCTTCTCGGTCGTCTCCGATCCGACGACGCTCAACTATCAGGGCAACGACTACGGCACGAGCTACCGCTCGGCCATCTTCGCGATGACCGACGCGCAGAAGAAGGTCGCCGCCGACTACATCGCGCAACTCGACGCGGCGAAGGTGTTCCCGGCCAAGATCGTCACCACCGTGACGCCCTACACCAACTTCTTCCAGGCCGAGGACTACCACCAGGACAATGCCACGACGCTCCGGGTCAACGTCGGCTACCTCCAGTACTTCGACCTGCCCAAGATCGCGAACCTCAAGACGGCGTTCCCGGACCTCTGGCGCGAAAAGCCGGTGCTGGTGTTCGCCTCGAACGAGTCCTAACCGCCCGTTTCCAGCGAAGAATACCGAGAACGGCGCCAGCGCCGGCCTCATTCTTCTGGAGATGTGCAAAATGTAACATTGCCGTCGCCCAAGGTGCTGTACGCTACAAGACACATGCGGCAGCCCGTCACCACGCTACCGAGCGACTCTCGCCAATGGTCGAAGGCGCTCGCGCGCTATCGCGACCCGAGCGACGGGCGGAGCGCCGTCGAAATCGCGCTCACCGCATTCCCGCTCATCGCGCTGTGGCTGACGATGTGGGCCTCGCTCCATTTCGTCGGCTACTGGCTGGTGCTGTTGCTCTCCGTACCGGCGGCGGGCTTTCTCGTCCGCCTGTTCATGATCCAGCACGACTGCAGCCACGGCTCGTTCTTCGCGCGGCGCAGTGCCAACGACTGGGTCGGCCGCGTCATCGGCGTCTTCACGCTGACGCCGCACGACTCGTGGCGCCAAAGTCACGCGCTGCACCACGCCGGCTCGGGCAACCTCGATCATCGCGGCATCGGCGATGTCACCACCAAGACGGTCGCCGAATACCGGCAGCTCGGCTGGCGCGGCAAGCTCAGCTACCGCGTCTATCGCAACCCGATCGTGCTGTTCCTCATCGGGCCGGCGTACCTGTTCCTGCTCCAGCATCGCCTGCCGGTCGGCTCGTTCCGGCTCGGCTGGCATTCCTGGGTGTCGACGATGACGACCAACCTCGGCATCCTCGTGCTCGCCGGCGGGCTGATCTGGCTCACCGGCATCGGCGCGTTCCTGATGATTCACCTGCCGATCACGATCATCGCGGCGTCGATCGGCGTGTGGCTGTTCTACGTCCAGCATCAGTTCGAGCACACGTCGTGGGAGCGCGATCCTGACTGGAGCCACCCCGAGGCTTCGCTGCACGGCTCGTCGCACTACGACTTGCCGGGCGTGCTGCGCTGGTTCAGCGCCAACATCGGCATCCACCACATCCACCACCTGTCGAGCCGCATCCCGTATTACCGGCTGCCCGATGTGCTGCGCGACCATCCCGAGCTCGCCGGTGTCGGGCGGCTGACGCTGTTCCAGAGCCTCGGCTGCGTGAAGCTTGTCCTATGGGACGAAGGGCGGAAGCGGCTGGTCTCCTTCCGCGAGATGCGCCACAATGCGAAGGCGGACGCCGGCGTGGCGCTTCCGTCGGCCTAGGCACTGTCGGCTGGTGTCGCGGCTTCATCCTCTGATCGCTGGTTTCATTTCTGCTGCTGCCGGGTTCGTCGCCTGGGCAGCGTTCGCATTCCCGACGCCGACGCACGAGGCCTGGGACGCGGACTCGTGGTGGTACCTCGCGCTGCCGGCGCTCGGCATCCTTTCCGCCGTGCTTGGCTATCTGGTGCCGGTCCGCGTCTGGCGCTGGCCGCTTGCCATTCTGGTTGGGGAGCTTGCGGCACTGCTGCTCATCCCGCGCAACGATCCCGGCTTCATCTTATTTCCGCTGGCGGTGCCGTTCGCGCTGGTGCCGCTGGCTATCGGCTTCTTCGGCATGGCCACCATCGGCGCGGTGTTTGCCCGCGACCAGAAATGGGACCCGGGCGTCCTCTGGTAACCATGGGCTTGTTTGACTCCGGCCGGACCGCCACGTAAACCCACGGCCGACTCTGAAAAGAGTGAGATTTAGATAAGCCCACCGGGGCCGGATCCCGGAGGTCAGCGTCCGCCAGCGCAATGCGCCCGCGGGCGCGTAACTGCTTGGGAATATTGGTATTTTGAACGTGATCGCTACCTCATACTCACTCGTCACCCCGGCGAAAGCCGGGGTCCAGCGGCGCGTGAGCGCCAAGCAGGAACAAGACTGGATCCCGGCCTTCGCCGGGATGACGACTGAGAGTGGGATGACGAAGAGCGACGGGATGGCCGAGGGGGGCGCGGCCTGATGTTCGAATCCCTCTCCGAACGCCTTGGCGGCATCCTCGACAAGCTCACCAAACGCGGTGCCCTGTCGGAGAACGACGTCAACGAGGCGATGCGCGAGGTTCGGCGCGCGCTGATCGAGGCCGACGTGGCCCTCGATGTCGTGCGCTCGTTCACCGACAAGGTGCGCGCCCGCGCGATCGGGGCCGAGGTCGTGCGCTCGGTCACGCCCGGGCAGATGGTCGTCAAGATCGTCAACGACCAGTTGGTCGAGATGCTCGGCTCCGAGGCGCAGTCGATCGACCTCAACGCGCCGGCGCCGGTGGCGCTGATGATGGTCGGCCTGCAGGGCTCGGGCAAGACGACGACGTCGGCGAAGATCGCGCGCCGTCTCGCCGACCGGCAGAAGCTGACGGTGCTGATGGCGTCGCTCGACACGCGCCGTCCGGCGGCGCAGGAGCAGTTGAAGATTCTCGGCGTCCAGGCCGGCATCGACACGCTGCCGATCGTCGCCGGCCAGTCGCCGGTCGAGATCGCGCGCCGGGCCGAGCAGGCGGCGCGTCTCGGCGGCTACGACGTCGTCATCCTCGATACCGCCGGCCGCACGCACATCGACGAGCCGCTGATGGTCGAGATGGCGGAGATCAAGGCGGCGACGAAGCCGCACGAGATCCTGCTGGTTGCGGATTCGCTCACCGGGCAGGACGCGGTCAATCTCGCGAAGTCGTTCGACGACCGCGTCGGCATCACTGGCATCGTGCTGACACGTGTCGATGGCGACGGGCGCGGCGGCGCGGCGCTGTCGATGCGCGCGGTGACGGGGAAGCCAATAAAACTGCTCGGCGTCGGCGAGAAGCTCGACGCGCTGGAAGATTTCGATCCGGCGCGTGTTGCCGGCCGCATCCTCGGCATGGGCGACATCGTCGGCCTGGTCGAGAAGGCGACGCAGAACATCGACATGGCCAAGGCGGCGAAGGCCGCCGAGAAGATGCGCAAAGGCGTCTTCGATCTCGACGATCTTTCCGAGCAGCTCAAGCAGATGGCGAATGTCGGCGGCATGAGCGGCGTGATGGGCATGCTGCCCGGCGTCGGCAAGGTGAAGAAGCAGATCGATGCGATGGGCATCGACGACAGCGTCTTCAAGCGCCAGACGGCGATCATCTCGTCGATGACCAAGGCCGAGAAGAAAAATCCCGACCTGCTCAAGGCGAGCCGCAAGAAGCGCATCGCCGCGGGCTCGGGCACCAAGGTCGAGGAGGTCAACCGGCTGCTGAAAATGCACCGGCAGATGGCCGACATGATGAAGGACATGGGCCGCGGCAAGGGCATGTTCGCCCGCATGGGCGGCATGATGGGCATGGGCGGCGGTGGCGCGCCCGGCGGCATGCCGCCGATGGACACCGCGGCGCTGGAGAAGCTTGCCAAGAGCGGCGGGCTCCCTGGTGCTCCGGCCGCGCTCCCGCCCGGCTTTCCGAATTTGAAGCTTCCAGGACTTGGTGGACCTTTGGGCGGTGGCGGGGGTTTCCCCGGTCTGCCCGGCCTGCCGAAAAAGAAATAACGTTCACCGAAATCAACGCAAGGAAACTGAAATGTCCCTGAAAATCCGTCTCACCCGCGCGGGCGCCAAGAAGCGTCCGTTCTACCGCATCGTGATTGCCGATTCGCGCTACCCGCGCGACGGCCGCTTCATCGAGATCGTCGGCACCTGGAACCCGATCCTGCCGAAGAACGATCCGAAGCGCGTCGAGCTCGTCACCGAGCGCATCCAGCATTGGATCAGCAAGGGCGCGCAGCCGACCGACCGCGTGCTCCGCTTCCTCGATGCCGCCGGCCTCGCCAAGCGTTCGCCGCGCAACAATCCGGAGAAGGCCGTGCCGGGCAAGAAGGCGCAGGAGCGCACCGGTGCTGCCGCCGCCGCTGCCGACAAGGCCGCCGCTGCTGCTGCCGCTCCGGCCGAGGCCCCGGCGGCCTAGCCACCACTCCGCTTCCCCCGCGAAAGCGGGGTCCAGGAGCTTGGCCATGGAGCGCGCAACTCGCGACTGCCGCGACACTTCTTCGACCGCGTGGGTCCCCGCTTTCGCGGGGAACGCGGAGCTGGGCGGGAGGGGGGCGCGCTATGTCTGACAAGCCGAAGCTCGTCCTCGTCGCGCAGATCGGCGCCGCGCACGGCATCAAGGGAGAGGTGCGGCTGAAGTCGTTCACGCAGGACCCGTTTTCCGTCGAGGACTACGGGCCGCTGACCGCGCGCGACGGGCGCACATTCGAGATCGAGACCGCGCGCGCCGCGGCGGGATCGTCGTCGGCCGACATGCTGATCGTGCGGCTCAAGGGCGTCGCCGATCGCAACGCGGCGGAGAAGCTCAACGGGATCGAGCTGTCGGTGCCGCAGGAGAAGCTGCCGCCGGCCGAGGAAGGCGAGTACTACCACGCCGACCTCATCGGCCTCTCCGCGGTGACGCTCAGCGGCACGATCCTCGGCACCGTCGTCGGCGTGCCAAACTACGGCGCCGGCGATCTGCTGGAGATTGCGCCGCCGACCGGCAACACGGTGCTGGTGCCGTTCACCGACGCGGCCGTGCCGCAAGTCGACATCGCGGGCGGACGCGTGATCCTCGATCCGCCGCGCGGCATCTTCGACGACGACAACGACGACAACGAAGAAGAAGGCGACGAAGCATGAGCTTCCGCGCCACCATTCTCACGCTGTTTCCCGAGATGTTCCCGGGACCGCTCGGCGTCAGCCTCGCCGGCAAGGCGCTGGCGGAAGGGAAATGGTCGCTGGAGGCGCGCGATATCCGCGCCTCGGCGACCGACAAGCACCGCAGCGTCGATGACTCGCCGGCAGGCGGCGGGCCGGGCATGGTGATGCGCGCCGACGTGCTGGGCGCGGCAATAGATGCGGTCGGTGCTGACGATCGTCCGCGCCTGCTGATGTCGCCGCGCGGGCGGCCGCTCGATCAGGCGTTCGTGTCCGATCTCGCCGGCAAGTCCGGCGTCGTCATCGTCGCCGGGCGTTTCGAGGGCGTCGATGAACGCGTCATCGAGGGGAGGGGGCTGACCGAAGTTTCGGTCGGCGACTATGTCCTGTCCGGCGGCGAGATCGCGGCGATGGCGCTCGTCGATGCGGTCGTCCGGCTGCTCCCCGGCGTCATGGGCAACGAGGCGTCGGGCGAGAGCGAAAGCTTCGCCGAGGCGCTGCTCGAGTATCCGCACTACACCCGGCCGCAGGTGTGGGAGGGGCGGCCCATCCCCGAGGTGCTGGTTTCCGGCGATCACGCGAAGATTGCCGCCTGGCGGCGGGCCGAGGCCGAACGGATTACGCGGCAAAGGCGGCCCGACCTCCTCAAAGGCCGGAGAGACCAAGGCTAGCGCGGCGTTAACGCATGGCCGGCAGAGTGGCGGGAATTGGCGCTCCGCCCTCGACAACCCATCCCTGTTAGGGTATGGAACCGCCCAATTTCAACGGATACGCCGGTATGCGGTCGGTTGCGCCACGAGGGCGCCCATCGCTTCGCGTCAGAGAAGAAGGCTCGACCCCCATGAACATCATCCAGGAGCTTGAAAAAGAGCAAGCCGCGGCGATCATGGGTGGCAAGGCCGTCCCCGAGTTCGCGCCGGGCGACACCGTCAAGGTCAACGTCAAGGTGACCGAAGGCACGCGCACCCGTATCCAGGCCTATGAAGGCGTGGTGATCGCCCGCACCGGCGGCGGCATCAACGAAAGCTTCACCGTGCGCAAGATTTCGTACGGCGAGGGCGTCGAGCGCGTGTTCCCGCTCTTCTCGCCGTCGGTCGACTCGATCGAGGTCGTGCGCCGCGGCAAGGTCCGCCGCGCCAAGCTCTATTACCTGCGCGGCCTGCGCGGTAAGTCGGCCCGCATCACCGAGAAGCAGGACTTCCGGGAGCAGGGCACCGAGGCCGAAGCGAAGGCGTAAGCTTCCGCTCCAGCGGTTCGGGTTCAGGGCGGCTTCGGCCGCCCTTTTTGTTTCGCCTTGCGGGCAATCTCAAGCGGGCATGGATTTGTTGTCCGTTGCCGCGATGACTTTGCGCAGCCGGTCGATCTCTTTTTCCCGCTCGGACATTGCCGCTTTGAGCCGCGCACTTTCGTAGTGATCCGATATCGCGCGTCCGAGATGAGCGTACGTCGACCGTATGCGCTGGCCCTCGTCTGTGCCCTCGGCAGCGTAGAGATCGATCAGCGCCTGCGTCCGCTGGTCGCCGACGCCGAGGACACCCAGGCCATGACCGTGCGTGAACTGGAAGTGCGGATAGGTGGCGGACAGTTCCTTCCAGAGACGGTGGACGCCGAAGTTCCGGGTGAGCACGGCCGTATCGTGAAAGAGTACGATCGCCCGCGCGGAAAGTTTCGGACGCCACGTCGAAAAATCATGGAGGGCGTCTTCGTACAGGTGGCGCCCGTCGATATGCAGCAGATCGATCGACCGGTCGGGGAAAGTTGCCAGCGCGTCGTCGAACGTCGCGCGGATCAGCTGCGAGAAGGCGGCGTAACGCGCGTCGTGGTACTTGCGGAACGCGGTGAAGACTTGCTCGCCGTAAAAGCCGGCGTGCTCGTCGCCGCGCCACGTATCTATCGCACTGCATCGGGTCGGGAGCCCATTGCGCTGCACGGCGTCGCAGAAGGCCGCGTAGGAAAAGCCGGAATACGTTCCAAGCTCGACGAGGCTCGCCGGGCGGTGCGTCTCGATCAGCCACTCGGCGAAGGGAGCGTGCTGGTGCCACGCCGATCGGGCCAGGTATCTTGGGATCCCGAGGGAAGACCACGAAAGCCACGTCGCGGCGAGGGACACGGTCGTTACTCCTGGCCCGCAGGGCTCGGTTGCCACAGCCATCCAAGGGGCTCGTGGGCGCAGTTTAACTGCCATTTGTCTTACGGCCACAGGGTTGCTATCTAACCCCCCATGAAAACGACAGTTTTCACCTCGCAGCAGCACGGCCGGCGCCTCCGCGGAACCTTCGATTTCGCGGGGATGGCGGATCGCGCGCGCATGCCGTGGCGGTTCCTGGCGCGCCACGTCACGGTCGACGGACTTATCGCGGCCTAGCTGACGCCGCCGCCCGTCAGGGCAATCCGACCCGTGCATTCAGGACCACCCGCCATGGCCAACGACAAACCGCAGACCCTCTACGACAAGATCTGGAACGACCACCTGGTCGAGGACGGCGCCGACGGCACCTCGCTCCTCTACGTCGACCGTCATCTCATCCACGAGGTGACCAGCCCGCAGGCCTTCGAGGCGCTGCGCATGACGCATCGCAAGGTGCGCGCGCCGGAGAAGACGCTCGCCGTCGTCGATCACAACGTGCCGACCACCGACCGGCGCGGCGGCATCCACAATCCGGAATCGAAGCTGCAGGTCGATACGCTGGCGAGGAACTCGCAGGAGTTCGGCGTCGAATATTTCGACGAGCTCGATCATCGCCAGGGCATCGTGCACATCGTCGGGCCGGAGCAGGGCTTCACGCTGCCCGGCATGACGATCGTGTGCGGTGACTCGCATACCTCGACGCACGGCGCCTTCGGCGCGCTGGCGCACGGCATCGGCACGTCGGAGGTCGAGCACGTGCTGGCGACCCAGACGCTGATCCAGAAGAAAGCCAAGAACATGCGGATCACGGTCGACGGCACGCCGCCGCCGGGCGTCACCGCCAAGGACATCATCCTCGCGATCATCGGCGAGATCGGCACCGCCGGCGGCACCGGCCACGTCATGGAATACGCCGGCGAGGCGATCCGCGGCCTGTCGATGGAAGGCCGCATGACGGTGTGCAACATGAGCATCGAAGGCGGCGCCCGCGCCGGCCTGATCGCGCCGGACGAGACGACCTACGCCTACATCAACGGCCGGCCGCGCGCGCCGAAGGGTGCGCAGTTCGACATGGCGCGGCGCTACTGGGAGACGCTCTACTCAGAAGACGGCGCGCATTTCGATCGCGAGGTGAAGCTCGATGCGTCGAAGCTGCCGCCGCTGGTCACGTGGGGCACCTCGCCGGAAAATGTCGTGACGGTGAACGGCAATGTCCCCGATCCGGCGAACATCGCCGATCCCGACAAGCGCCGCGCGGTCGAGCGCGCGCTCGATTACATGGGCCTCAAGGCGAACACGCCGATCAAGGACATCACGGTCGAGCACGTCTTCATCGGCTCGTGCACCAACGGCCGCATCGAGGACCTGCGCGCCGCGTCGAAGATCGTCGCCGGCAAGCACGTCAACCCGGCGGTGATCGCGATGGTCGTGCCGGGCTCCGGCTTGGTGAAGGAGCAGGCGGAAGCCGAAGGCCTCGACAAGATCTTCAAGGCCGCGGGCTTCGACTGGCGCGAGCCGGGCTGCTCGATGTGCCTCGCCATGAACGAGGACCGGCTGAAGCCCGGCGAGCGCTGCGCCTCGACGTCCAACCGCAACTTCGAGGGTCGCCAGGGCTTCAAGGGCCGCACGCACCTCGTGTCGCCGGCGATGGCCGCGGCTGCCGCGATCGCTGGCCGCTTCGTCGACGTGCGCGAGTGGGGAACCGCCTAAGCACAGGGGGCTCCTCCCTCGTGGAACGGGGAGGGGGACCATGCGAGGCATGGTGGAGAGGGCGCCCCCTCAGTCGGCTGCGCCGACAGTTCCCCCGTAAACAGGGGCGCACCGGGTCGTCACTTGCGGCAAAGAAGAAGCCCCGCGCTTTGTGAGCGCGGGGCTCTTCCCACAGGTCAAAGGTTGGACGCGACTACCAACCCCAACCCGGACCGTGTTGGCCGGGGCCGCCCGGGAACGGGCCATGGTTGCCCGGGCCACCGGGGAACGGACCATGGTTGCCCGGGCCACCGGGGAACGGACCGTTGTTGTGCGGCGGGTGGAACGGCGGCGGGCACTTCTGGCCGACGACGACCTGGCTCCAGTGCGGATAACCGAAGCGGTCCCACCACTTCACCTTCTTGACGATGGGCGTGCAGAACTTGGCCGGCTTGAACTGGTTGTACTGGTTGTAGTTGCCGTTGCCGATGGTGACGCTCCAACCGGGGCCGCCGAACTGCGCCGAGGCGCCTGCAGCGGAAGCCGAGGTCGTGGTGCCAGCCATGCCGAGGCCGATGAGGCCGGCAGTGGCGGCTGCGATGAGGGTCTTCTTCAACATGGTGGTCTCCCGTGGGCTATGTGTCGGGTCGTTTCGTCCGACCGTGATGCAGGTTCTAATCGGGAGCCGCTGAACCGAACCTGAGGCGGGCGTTTATCTGAGGTTCAGGCGCCGGCCACATTGATGAACGGCCACGTCGCCTCGTGCGGATTTCGTGCGGAGGAGAGACACCCCTCCCCAAAACCGCTTTGCGGTTTTGGCCCTCCCACAAGGGGAGGGCTCAAGCGGAGTTTGTTGGCGCCTGAGGTTCCAACACGGATGAACCCTCCCCTTGTGGGAGGGTCAAACGGCCGAAGGCCGTTTGGGGAGGGGTGTCTCTCATCCGCTTGACCTGCAACGTGAGCCAAGGAAGTCTCCCGGCGCCATGCCGATCTCCCCCACTGACCTCGCCCCCTCCCTCGACGACATCGAGGCGATCGCGCGCGATGCTTTCGCGGCGCTGCCCGATACATTCCGCACCCTTGTCGGCGAGGTGCCGATCCGCGTCACCGAATTTCCCGAGGAGGACGTGCTCACCGACCTCGGCATCGAGTCGGAGTTCGACATCCTCGGCCTGTTTCAGGGTGTCGGCATGGCGCACCACGGCGCCACGGCGCAGACCGGCGAGATGCCGAACATGATCTGGCTCTACCGCCGGCCCATCCTCGACTACTGGGCGGAGCACGAGGAGACGCTCGGCGCCGTGGTCAGCCACGTGCTCATCCACGAGATCGGGCACCACTTCGGCCTGTCCGACGACGACATGGAGGCGATCGAGGCGGAGGTCGGCTAGGCATTTTCTATCAGGCCGCGAAATATTTATGTTCCACGGCCGTCGGAAGATGCCGATCCGCTCGTGGGAGGAAGAGAGCGGCAACGGCGCACGGGGATGTCTCCATGTCTGTTTTCGGCAGCGAAAATCGCTACGGCCTTGTGGCGCAGGGCTTCCACTGGATTACCGCCATCCTCATCGTCGGCAACTGGCTGATCGCCGGCTCGTGGGGCCAGGACACAAGCTCGCCGCTGATGCGCGCCCACCAGTCGATCGGCTTCACCGTGTTCATCCTGGTGCTGCTCCGCCTCATCTGGCGGCTGTTCGACCGGCGCCCCGTCCTGCCGCCGATGCCCGGGCTGATGGCGTTCGCCGCCAAGGCCTCGCACTGGCTGCTCTATGCGCTGATGGTGGCGGTGCCGCTCAGCGCCATCGTCGGCACATGGCGCGAGGGCAACGCGCTCCTGATCTACGGAGGCGAGATCGAGCCGCTGATTTCCGCCTCGCGCCGCATCGGCCACTAGATCCTCGAAATTCACCACCGGATGGCGACGGTGCTGATCGGGCTCGCCGGCCTGCATGCGGTGGCGGCGATCTTCCACCACCTCGTGCTGCGCGATCCGGTGCTGCGCCGGATGCTGCCCGCCGGCTAGGCGCCGGTCGCCACCGTCAGCGCCAGTTCGGCCATCTCGCGGAGCGATGTCTGCCGCGCCTCGGGATCGATCTCCTCGCGGGTGACGAGCGAGTCCGACACGGCGCAGACGGTGAGCGCGCGGCGGCCGAAGCGGGCGGCGAGCGTGTAGAGCGCCGCCGTCTCCATCTCGACGCCCAGCACGCCGTGTGCGGCGAGGGTGTCGTAAACCTTGACGCCGTCCGGATGGTAGAACACGTCGATCGAGACGATACCGCCGACGTGCCAGTGCAGATGCCGCGTCTCGGCCGCCTCCACCGCGGCGCGCAGCAGGCCGAAATCGGCGGCGGGGGCGAAATTAAACTGGCCGAAGACGTCGCGGTTCATCGCCGAGCTGGTCGAGGCGGTGGACGCAATGACGACGTCGCGGAGCTTCACCTTGGGCACGAGCGCGCCGCACGTGCCGATGCGGATCAGCCGCTTGACGTCATACGTGTTGATCAATTCGTGGACGTAGATGCCGAGCGAGGGCTGGCCCATGCCGGTCGCCTGCACGCTCACCGGCTTGCCCTTGTACGTGCCGGTATAGCCCAGGCAGTTGCGCACCTTGTTGACCAGGCGCGGCGCCTCCAGGAACGTCTCGGCCACCCACTTGGCGCGCAGCGGATCGCCGGGCAGCAGCACCGCCTCGGCATAGTCGCCGGCTTTCGCCTCGATATGGGGTGTCACTGGAATGCTCCGAGAACAACTATGAATAGCAAATGATGTGTTTCAAGATATCCTACGGTGCAGATCGTTTACCGCGGGTTCCTCATGATACTTCGCGACCTACTGTGGCTAGCGCCTGTGATCGTCGGCGCTGTTGGTGCGACGGCCCTCCTAATCAGTATCGTCAGAGGACTCAACAGCGGTACTGCATCGATTGCGTTGGTTTGTTGCGTGGCGCTCCTGGGTGCTGGCGTGTTCACGAAAATCGTATTCTCGCCGAAAGACGGCCTCGTGGTTGAAACGGCTCAAGCCAGTGCCAACAGCCTTGTTGATCTAAAAAAGGCGGTGGACGCGAACGCTGCGGCTATCACAGAGCTGACGACAAAACTGAAGGAACTGGCGGCAGCGGGTCAAAAATCATCGGATGTCGATCCGAACCTAAACTGGACTTCCATCTTGCAATCGACGACCGCGCTTCAGCTCAAGAATGAGAGGAATGCCGAGTTGCTTGGCAATGTTGAGAAGAACAACGACGTGCTGTTGCAAAACATCGAAAAACTGAAGTCTAGCGGTTGGTGACGGCAGCCTTGACCTCGCGGACCGACCGTCGCATGACACGGGCCGCGAGGGAAAGAGACCGCAAAGGCAAGCCAGATGGAAAAGTTCACCACGCTCACCGCCGTCGCGGCGCCGCTCAATATGATCAACGTCGATACCGACATGATCATTCCAAAGGACTACCTGAAGACGATCGAGCGCACCGGCCTCGGCAAGGGTCTCTTCGCGGAGCTGCGCTACAACGACGATGGCTCGCCCAACCCGGATTTCGTGCTGAACAAGCCGGCCTACAAGACGGCGAAGATCATCGTCGCCGGCGACAACTTCGGCTGCGGCTCGTCGCGCGAGCATGCGCCGTGGGCGCTGCTCGACTACGGCATCCGCTCGGTGATCTCGACCGAGTTCGGCGACATCTTCTACAACAACGCCTTCAAGAACGGCATCCTGCCGATCAAGGTGTCGAAGGAAGATCTCGACAAGCTGATGGACGACGCACAGCGCGGCGCCAACGCGACCTTGTCGATCGATCTCGAGGCGCAGGAAGTGCGCGGGCCGGACGGCGGCGTGGTGCATTTCGAGATCGACGCGTTCAAGAAGCATTGCCTGTTGAACGGGCTCGACGAGGTCGGGCTGACGCTGGAGAAGACGGAGCGGATCTCGGCGTTCGAGAAGGCGGCGGCGGTCGAGCGGCCCTGGGTGTGACCTTCGTCGTCACCCCGGCGAAAGCCGGGGTCCAGCACTAAGGGTGCGGCGAGGTCGATTATCGCCCGCTGGATTCCGGCTTTCGCCGGAATGACGCTGTGGGGAGGGGAGACACCCCTCCCCAAAACGCCTTCGGCGTTTTGACCCTCCCGCAAGGGGAGGGTTCATCCTTGGCGGAACACCGCGCTCGAACAAACTCCACTGAGCCCTCTCCTTGTGGGAGGGCCAAAACCGCGCAGCGGTTTTGGGGAGGGGTGTCTCTCCTCCGCCCGGGTATTGGAAACCTGCAAAGAGACATCGCCCCGGCTGTCGTCCCCGCGAAGTTCGGGCGGCGACAATAGTGCGTAGGCTGTCCAGCGCTACTTCCGCCGCGCCTTCGGCTCCGCCGTATCCGCCTCCATCGCCTTGATCGCCTCCGCCATCGCGATCATGCGCTTGGCCGAGCGTTCGTGCAGCCGCTCGACCATCCGTCCGGCCAGCGCCAGCACCTCGACGCCGGAATTGTCGGGCTCGGCGAAGGCCGCGACGATCTTCCGCGCCCAGATCAATTCTTCCTCGTCCGGCGCGTAGGCGTCGTTGGCGATCGGCACCTGCGAGGGGTGGATCAATGTCTTCCCGTCCATGCCCATCTCGCGGCCCTGCACGCACTCCGCCTTCAGGCCCTTGCGGTCGTCGATGTCGTTGAAGGTGCCGTCGAGGATGGTCAGGCCGTGGGCGCGGGCGGCGAGCAGCGCCTGCGACAGGTGCGGCAGCAGCGCGGCGCGCCCCGGGCGCGGCGGCACGCCGAGCTCGGCGGCGAGGTCGTTGGTGCCGATGACGAAGCCGGTGATCGCCGGCGGCGGCAGCGAAGCGATGGCGGCGATCGCGGCGGCGTTGAGGATCGCGGCGGGCGTCTCGATCATCACCCACAGGCTCATGTCCTTCGGCGGCGATGCGGCGCTGATCGCGGCGCGGGCGCGGCGGATGTCGTCGGTGCGGGCGATCTTGGGCAGGAGCAGCGCGTTCGGTTTGGCGGCCACCATCGCGGCGACGTCGCGGGCGATCCACGGCGTGTCGAGGCCGTTGACGCGCACCACGATCTCGCGCGCCCCGTTGACCATCTCGGCGACCGCCTGGGCGACGGCCTCGCGGGCGCGCTCCTTGTTGGCGGTCGAGACCGAATCCTCGAGGTCGAAGATGATGACGTCGGCCGGCACCGTCTTCGCCTTGGCGACGGCGCGCGCGTTCGCGCCGGGGACGTAAAGTGCGCTCCGGCGGGGGCGCAGGCTGGCAGGCATCTCGTTCACTCCGAAGGTCGCGGGCCATGCTTTAGCGTGGCGGCGTGGTTTGCTCCAGAGGCGTGCGACAGGCGGCGAAGGATTGGAGTCGCCGCCTTCAGGAGGGCCGTGCTAACTCACGCCGTCCTGGACCCCCGCCTTCGCGGGGGAAGCGGAGTTGGCCGTGCCGAAATCTGCCGTCATCGTCGTCAACAGCCTCGTCGCGCGCGGCGCCATCGGCGGCCGGGCGTCGGTCTTTGCCCTTGAGCGGCTGGGCTTCCCGGTCTGGTCGGTGCCGACCGTGGTCCTGCCATGGCATCCGGGCCACGGCCGCGCCAGCCGCATCGCGCCCGATAACGCCGGCTTCGGCGCGCTGCTCGCCGACCTCGGCAAGGCGAAATGGCTGGGCGAAGTCGGCGCGCTGCTGGCGGGATATTTTGGGACGATCGATCAGGTGGCGGCGGCCGCCGAACTCATGCGCACCCTGAAGGCCGGAAACGCGGCGGCGCTGTTCCTGTGCGACCCGAACATCGGCGACTACTACGGCCTGTTCCAGCCGGAGGCGATGGTGGTCGCGCTCCGCGATCTCGCGATGCCGCTCGCCGACATCGCGACGCCCAACCGCTACGAGCTCGGCTGGCTGACCGGCATGCCGATCGGCGACAACGCGGCGCTCATCGCGGCGGCGCGCAAGCTCGGGCCGCGCGAGGTGCTGGTGACTTCGGCGCACGCCGCGGACGGCGAGATCGGGACGCTGCTGGTCACGGCGGAGGGGACGCATCTGGCGGTCCACCGCAGCATTGCCGACGAGCCGCACGGCACCGGCGATCTGTTCGCCGCGCTCTACCTCGCGCACCGGCTCGATGGCGTCAGGCCGGAAGCCGCGCTGGAGCGGGCAACCTCCGCGGTGCTGCGACTGGTCGCGCTCGCTGCCGATACCGGCGCCGACGAGATGCCGCTGGCGGCGGGGCAGGAAGCCTTCCTGGCCGCGCCCGCCGGGGTGACGGTAACCCGCCTCTAGAACTTGATCTTGAACGACGTCGACAGTGCCGCGATCAGGTCGTTACCGAAGCTGTAGCTGACGTCGGTACCGTGCAGGGTGCCGTCGGCTTCGGCTTCGGCGCCGACCGAGCCGGCGGTGAGGATGCCGAGCGCGCCGCCGAGGCGGAGTTCCATGTCGGCGCGCGGCGTGAAGCTGGCGCCGGCCGACAGCGTCCACATATCGGTGCGCGACGAGAGGCCGGTGGTCGTGCCGCGGTCCCAGGCAAGCGACGCCTGCGCGCTCCACAGGTCGCTGAACTTGTGCGCGACGCCGCCGGAGAGCGTCCAGCCGTCGCGATAGAGAAAGTCGAGCGAGGCCAGTTTGGCGACGTCGCCGAAGGTGCAGGGCCGCGTGCCCATGATCGCCTGCGAGCAGAAGGAGACGATCTGAAACGTGCTCCAGTCGACCCATTTGACCGAGCCGAAGGCCAGCCAGTCCTTGGCGATACCCGACTGCGCCTTGAGCTCCAGCGTCTGCGGCATCGCCTGATTGCCGAAGATCGGGATGAGCGGCGAGCCGTTCACCTCGCTGATGTCGAGCATGCCGGTGATGTTACCGAGATCGACCTTGCTGTTGTAGAGGACGCTGGCGCGGAGCGCGATTTCGGGAATCTCGTAGGCAGCGCCGATGCGCCAACCGACGCCGTGGCCGGCGAGATCGAGGCGGCCCGTGCCGTTGCCGATGACAGTGCTGTCCGGCACTACCTGGCGGACCTTGAAGCCGGAGACTTCCTGATAGAACAGGCCGCCGATGATGCGGGCCTGACCCTTGCCGAAGGTCATGCGGTACGAGCAGGTCGCGGCGTAGTTGTCGCTGTCGATCCGCGTCTCGATGTTGCTGTTGAGGCCGGCCCAGCCGTTGCCCGGATCGAGATGCGCGCCCCACGGCTGCGAGTAGTCGGCGAGGCAATCCACGTGGTCGCCGAGGCCCAGCTTGATGCCCATTTTCGGCACGGTGTAGGCGGGCGACTCGTGGACCCCGTCGGTGGCGCCGCCGCCGGTGCCGGTGGTGCCGATGCCGTCGATGTTGTTGGTGTCGACGACGTTGTTCAGCCGGCGCTCGGGCATGACGAAGGTTTCGGAGACGAATCCGGTGACCCTGGTGGCGTCGAACAGCGGGTCGATGTCGTAGCCGCCGCGCTCCAGCCCGCCGGCGTGGGCCGCGGTCGCGGCAAGCGAGAACAGGCCGGCCGCAAGCAGCAGCCCGGTTGTGCGCCGGTTGGTCATCGAAGCTCCCCCGCGATTTGTCTGACACTTGAGTCTCGCGGGAAGAAGTAAAGTTTTAACCAAGATTTCGCGGGTGGTCGGCGAAATGCGGTGGGTGGAACGTGGCGTTCGGGAGGATGAAAGACACCCCTGCCCAAAATGCCTTCGGCATTTTGACCCTCCCACAAGGGGAGGGTTCATCCCCGTTGAAACACTGCGCTCCAACAAATTCCGCTTGAGCCCTCCCCTTGTGGGAGGGCCAAAACCGCACTTCGCCGTTTTGGAGAGGGGTGTCTCTCATCCTCCCGGGATGACCGCTGTCCCGAAACGACCGCTGCCGCCAACCCCGCCTACACCACCGGCGGAGGCTCGCGGAACACGCCGAGGCGGAAGCCAAGGTAGGAGGCGACCGTGGCTATCGCCGTCGCGATGACGATGGCGACCAGCGTCGCCAGCGCCGGAAACGCCAGCAGCAGCAGGCTGTAGATCACGAAGTTCAGCGCGTTGGCGCTGGCAGCCACGGCCGCGAAGCGCAGGAACTCGGTCCACGAGGCGCCGGCGTCCATGGCGAAAGTGACGCGGCGGTGCATCAGCCAGGCGACGACCATCGCCACCGCGATGCCGAGCAGGCGCGCGACGAAACGGTTGAGGCCGAAGTGGGCGAGCATCAGCGTGATGCCGGAATCGGCCACGAACGCGGTGCCGCCGGAGAGGATGAAGCCTCCCCAGTGGCGGGCGCCGCTCGTGGTTGCCATCGTCGCGGCCGCCCGTTCCTACCGCACCACGCCGGACGGAAAGGCGGTGCCCACTTTTCCCGGCATCGTTACGCCGCCTTCTGCTTCGGCTTGATCAGCTTGCGGTTGACCAGCACCTCGGCGATCTGCACCGCGTTCAGCGCCGCGCCCTTGCGCAGGTTATCGGAGACCACCCACAGCATCAGGCCGTTGTCGACGGTCGGGTCTTCGCGGATGCGGCTGATGTAGGTCGCATCCTCGCCGGCGGCTTCCACCGGCGTGATGTAGCCGCCGGGCTCGCGCTTATCGATGACCAGGCAGCCGGGCGCCTCGCGTAGAATGTCGCGGGCCTCGTCGGCGGTGATCGGATTCTCGAACTCGATCGCCACCGCCTCGGAGTGGCCGATGAACACCGGCACGCGCACGCAGGTCGCGACCAGCTTGATCTTCGGGTCGAGGATCTTCTTGGTCTCGACCACCATCTTCCATTCTTCCTTGGTGAAGCCGTCGTCGAGGAAGACGTCGATCTGCGGGATGACGTTGAAGGCGATGCGCTTGGGGAACTTCTTGTACTCGACCGGATCGGAGACGAAGATCGCGCGCGTCTGCGTGAACAATTCGTCCGCCGCTTCCTTGCCGGCACCGGACACCGACTGGTAGGTGGCGACGACGACGCGCTTGATCTTGGCGCGGTCGTGCAGCGGCTTCAGCGCGACGACGAGCTGCGCCGTCGAGCAGTTCGGGTTGGCTATGATGTTCTTCTTGCGGAAGCCGACGATCGCGTCGGCGTTGACCTCGGGCACGATCAGCGGCACGTCGGCGTCGTAGCGCCAGGCCGAGGAATTATCGATGACGATGCAGCCGTCGGCGGCGATCTTCGGCGACCATTCCTTGGAGACGGCGCCGCCCGCCGACATCAGGGCGATGTCGGTGTCGGAGAAGTCATAGTTGTCGAGCGTCTTCACCTTCAGCACGCTGTCGCCGTAGGAGACTTCCGTCCCCTGGCTGCGGCGCGAGGCGAGCGCCACGACCTCGTCGGCGGGGAAGCCGCGCTCGTCCAGCGTGGCGAGCATCTCGCGCCCGACGTTGCCGGTGGCGCCTACGACCGCGACCTTGAAACCCATCTTGAAAGCTCCGTTCCCTCTCCGCTCATCCTTCGGGCCACATCCGACCCGTTTCCCTCGCCCGATGCCGGGGAGAGAGGTCGCGGCGGGAGCGAGAACTTAAGCGGTTTTCGTGGTTTTCGTTTTGGTTTTCCGCGCCACGGCCTTGCCGTCGGCGAGAGCCGGGCGGGCAAAAAGGGCCAGGAGAGCGAGGCGCAAGTTCATGGCGGACCTTGGGAAAACCGGGGCTTCTTCTACTGGAACCGGCGAAATAGTCAACGCGAACACAGGACCGGGACCGGATGCTCGCGGACGCATGGCTGACGACAAAGCCATGCTGAATATTTGGTTCATCAGGGTTTCAGGTACCGCGCGCTAAGCTAGTATCGATCGGTCGGCCCTTCGGCCGAAACGGGAGGGACGTTCGCATGCGTAGCCTTTTGGGCACTATGATCGTCGCCGGCTTTGCGATGGGGCTGTCGGCGGTGTCGGCACACGCCGACTCGACGGTTGCCTGTCCGCTTTTCCAGGCGACGCGCACCATCGTCGAGCCGCTGCCGCCGGGCTGGACCACCAACTCGCAGGTCAGCCCGCTCACCGACTACAAGGTCGATCTGTCGAGCGGCCAGCAGGTGCTGGTGTGCACCTATGGATCCTCCGGCGCCATGTCGCGCGCCGCTCCGGTCAACGAGAATTGCGCCAAGATTCCGGGCAAGCGGTTCAAGTGCGTCTCGGCGCCGCCGCCGGGCCCCTCCGTCAGCATCGTCTCCGACGGCCCGATCACGCTGGTCGACAATGGCGTGGCGGACCTCGACGCCGGCGGAGCGCCCGACATTCGCCTGCGCGCCGACAATCCGTTCCTGCGCCTGCTCGAGCCGGTCAACAACACGCGCCTCAGCCCGCAGGGCACGCATCTGCCGACCTTTGCCGATTGCCAGACGGCACCGTATGGCGCCGGCCCGATCCCGCAGTCGCAACTGCCGGTCGGCGTGTGGCTGTGCGTCAAGACGAGCGACGGCAACTTCGGCCGCCTGCGGGTAGCCAACGTCAACGGCATCCCGGGTCTGCCGATCCCGATGACCATCTACTTCGACCACACGACGTGGAGCGCGAGCAGCGGCGGCGGCAGCCAGCCGGTCCATTCGGACGGCACGATCGCGGTCCAGCAGACGTTCACGCTCGATCTCGACGAGGGCAACGTTCCGGGCGGCCCCGCCGCCGACCTGCAGTTCCAGGCGGTGACGGCGACGCAGTTGTTCCTCAGGCCGATGAACGGCGCGCAGTTTGCCGTCGGCAACAAGTCCGACCGCGGCTACGACGGCTGCTCTGCGGCATCCTTCAGTCCGAACGCGGTGCCGCTCATCACGCTGCCGGTCGGCAGCTACATCTGCGCCGCGACCAACCAGGGCCGCGTCAGCCAGTTCCAGATCACCGGCCTCACCGGCGGCGCGACGAAGAAGCTGACGCTGGCGTATTCGACCTGGGAGTGATCCCCGGCCGATAGCTGGTGACGATATTGGAGCCCGGCCGCGAGGCCGGGCTTTTCTTTGGTGGCGGCAAGTTGTTTGGCTGCGGAAGGAGGGGAGACACCCCTCCCCCCAAAACGCCTTCGGCGTTTTGAGGGGAGGGTTCGTCCCGTTGAAGCACCACGCTCCAGCAAACTCCGCTTGAGCCCTCCCCTTGCGGGAGGGCCAAAACCGCACTTCGCGGTTTTGGGGAGGGGTGTCTCTCCTCCTTTCACAGCGAATTTTTCCACCTCTCTGGAGGGAGAGGGCTTCGTCTTTTGAGAGCGAAGCGACTAGAGACGAAGGGTGAAGGGTTACAGACCGCCTGCTTACAAGCCCTGTTCCGACCCCTCACCCCCTTCGCCTAAGTTCGCTCCGCTCACCAATGTTCATTGCCCTCTCCGTCAGGGAGCGAGCAAAACAACGCCTTTCCCATCAACCACTTGCCAACCCACCGCCCACCTGCCATATCTGTTTGCGAATAATTCGCATTATCATTTGCGGGGCGCAAGGCATGCGGGAAGAGACGGCAGCGGGACCGGGAGGCGCGGCACCTGAGGGGTGGCGCTTCACGGGCAACCGCGCCAGCCTGCCCGAGGTCAACTCGACCGTCCGCGTGCCGCCGGCCGGCGCGTTCTGGTTCCGCCGGCTGCTCGCCTTCGTCGGGCCGGGCTACATGGTCTCGGTCGGCTACATGGACCCGGGCAACTGGGCGACCGACCTCGCCGGCGGCTCCAAGTTCGGCTACACGCTGCTCACCGTCATCATGATCTCCAACCTGATGGCGATCCTCCTGCAGGCGCTCGCCGCGCGCCTCGGCATCGCCACGGGCAGGGACCTCGCGCAGGCGTGCCGCGACGCCTTCCCGCGGCCGGTGAATTTCGTCCTCTACATCGCGTGCGAACTGGCGATCATCGCGTGCGATCTCGCCGAGGTGATCGGCACCGCGATCGCGCTGCAGCTTCTCTTCCACATTCCGCTGCTCTACGGCGCGCTGATCACCGCCGCCGACGCGTTCCTGCTTCTCCTGCTGATGAACCGCGGCTTCCGTTTCCTGGAAGCTTTCATCATCGCGCTGCTCGTCGTCATCGCCGGCTGCTTCCTGATCCAGATCATCGCGGCGCAGCCGCCGGTCGCGGCGCTGCTCGCCGGCTTCATTCCGCGCCCCGAGATCGTGACCAATCCCGAGATGCTCTACATCGCGATGGGCATCATCGGCGCCACGGTGATGCCGCATAACCTCTACCTGCACTCGTCGATCGTGCAGACGCGCGCCTACGAGCGCACGGAGACGGGCAAGCGCGACGCGATCAGGTGGGCGACGGTCGATTCAACCGTCGCGCTGATGCTGGCGCTGTTCGTCAATGCCGCGATTCTGGTGGTCGCCGCGGCGACGTTCCATACCAGCGGCCACGCCGATGTCGAGGAGATCGGCCAGGCGTATCAGTTGCTGTCGCCGCTGCTCGGCCTCGGCATCGCCTCGACGCTGTTCGCCGTGGCGCTGCTCGCCTCCGGCCTCAACTCGACGGTTACGGCGACGCTCGCGGGGCAGATCGTGATGGAAGGTTTCCTGCACATCCGCCTGCCGCACTGGGCGCGGCGGCTGCTGACGCGGGCGCTGGCGATTGTGCCGGTGGTGGTCGTCACGGCGCTCTACGGCGAGAGCGGCACGGCGCGGCTGCTGGTGCTGTCGCAGGTCATCCTGTCGATGCAGCTTCCATTCGCGGTGATCCCGCTGGTCAGCTTCGTCACCAGCAAGCGCAAGATGGGGACGTTCGCGATCGGGACGCCGGTGGCGGTGCTGGCGTGGAGCGTGGCCGCGATCATCGTCGGCCTCAACGTCAAGCTGCTCTACGACACCTTCGCCGGCTGAAGCGTCGTTTCGTATTCCGCCACGGCCTCCGGCGCGACCGAACGCAGGCCGGTGAGATCAACGCCCGGGCGGAGATCGAAGCGCAGCGGGCGCGTGCGCGCCGTATGGTCGGCGTAGATGAAATAAACCGGGGCGTTGCGTTTGACGATCGCGACGTGGAAGCGCCAGTTGCGGAACTCGCCGCGGATTTTCTTCGGCCCGGTCAGCGACCACTGCGTCGCGACCAGCGTGCCGTCAGTGTCGCGGTCGAGCGCCACCGCCACGTCGCGCCATTCGCCGACGATCTGCCAGATGGCATAGACGCTGCCGCCGAGGAAGAGCACGCCGAACAGCGCGCCGCTCGAGGCATCGCCGCCTTGTTCATAGGCGGCGCGCCACAGCTCGAAGATGCCCCACAGCAGCGCGGCGACGACGACGGCGAGATAGGCGACGGTGCGCGTCCAGACGCCGGGGCTGCGGTATAGGCGCGTCATTCGCGCCCGAGTTCCGCGAGGATCGCGTCGCCCATCGCCACGGTGCCGACCTTCTCGGTGCCTTCGGTCCAGATGTCGGCGGTCCTGAAGCCCTTGTCGAGCACGGCGGAGATCGCCTTCTCCAGCCGGTCGGCGGTCTCGCCTTTGCCGAAGGAATAGCGGAGCGCCATCGCCAAGGAGGCAAGCATCGCGATCGGGTTGGCGATGCCCTTGCCGGCGATGTCGGGCGCCGAGCCGTGCACCGGCTCGTAGAGCGCGCGGCGCTTGCCGGTCTTGGCGTCCGGCGCGCCCAGCGATGCCGAGGGCAGCATGCCGAGCGAGCCCGTCAGCATCGCGGCGACGTCGGAGAGCATGTCGCCGAAAAGATTGTCGGTGACGATGACGTCGAACTGCTTGGGCGCGCGCACGAGCTGCATGCCGCCGGCGTCGGCGAGCATGTGCTCCAGCGTCACGCCCGGATATTCGCGCTTGTGGGTCGCCGTCACGACCTCGTGCCACAGCACGCCGGATTTCATGACGTTGCGCTTCTCCATCGACGTCACCTTGTTGCGCCGCGTCTTGGCCAGATCGAAGGCGACGCGCGCGATGCGCTCGATCTCGTAGGTGTCGTAGACCTGCGTGTCGATGGCGCGCTTCTGGCCGTTGCCGATGTCGGTGATCGTCTTCGGCTGGCCGAAGTAAACGCCGCCGGTCAATTCCCGGACGATCAGGATGTCGAGATTCTCGACCAGCTCGCGCTTCAGCGACGATGAATCGGCGAGCGCCGGATAGACGATCGCGGGCCTGAGGTTGGCGAACAGCTCGAGGTCCTTGCGCAGGCGCAGGAGTCCGGCCTCGGGCCGCACGTCATACGGCACGCCGTCCCACTTCGGCCCGCCGACGGCGCCGAAGAGGACCGCGTCGGCGGCGAGCGCCTTCCGCATCGTCTCCTCAGACACCGCCTTGCCGTGCGCGTCGTAAGCGCAGCCGCCGACCAGATCGGTCTCGGTCTCGAACGTGTCGCCGCCCTCGATGTCGAGGAAGGCGAGCACGCGCTTCACCTCGGCCATGACCTCCGGCCCGATGCCGTCGCCGGGAAGGAGGAGGAGATGATGGGTAGGCATGAGAGGCGTTCCTTGGCGTGTTTCGGTTCCCGTAGCGGCGCGATGGCGCAAAGGCAAGCGCGCTCCGTCTGTCTCTTGCTCCGTTGTCGTCCCCGCGCAGGCGGGGACCCAGTAAACACAGGCGGTCGGGTTCTTGCCGCGCCAGCCTGCCACACCCTCAGGCACCGGCGTTTACTGGGTCCCCGCCTGCGCGGGGACGACACCCGAGGGAGAGACGCGCCGAACGCAATATGCTCGAAGCGTGCTTTGACGCACCGCCACATCGGGATTAGAACCACTCCGCTTTCCGTCGCCGTTTCTTGGGGCACCCGGGCCAATGTCGAGCGCCGACATCAAGGCGAACCGGCCGTTATCGCCGCACCTTCAGATCTACCGCTGGACGATGACGATGGCGATGTCGATCGCCCAGCGCATCACCGGCATCGGCCTCTATTTCGGCACGCTGCTGCTGGCGTGGTGGCTGGTGGCGCTCGCCGCCGGGCCAGGGCCGTTCGCTTTCGCCAACTGGGTGCTGGGCTCCTGGCTCGGGCTGATCGTGCTGTTCGGCTATTCGTGGGCGCTGATCCACCACATGCTGGGCGGCTTCCGCCATTTCGTCTGGGATTTCGGCTACGGTCTCGGCAAGCCGGCGCGCGACCGGATCGCGTGGGCCAATCTCATCGGCTCCATCGTGTTTACGCTCCTGCTCTGGGCGATCGCCCTCTGGCTGAGGTCGTAGCGATGCGCACGCCGCTCTCCCGCGTCCGCCACCTCGGCTCCGCCCACGAGGGCACCGAGCATTTCTGGAGCCAGCGCCTGACCGGCGTCGCGAACGCGATCCTGTCGACCGCGGTGGTGCTGATCCTGGCCTATGCAGTGGGTCGGCCCTTCGCGGACGTGCGCGACCTGATCGGCGCGCCGTTCGTGGCGCCGCTGTTCATCCTTCTCTTCGTGTCGGTCGCGATCCATATGCGTATCGGCATGCAGGTGATCGTCGAGGACTACGTGCACAACGAAGGCACCAAGCTGATCCTGCTCGGCGCCAGCACCCTGTTTTCCATCGCGGTCGCGGCGGTGGCGATCATCGCCGTTCTGAAACTCGCGGTCGGAGTCTAGTCATGGCGGACGGTAACGGCCCAGCGGTCAACGGCCGCGCCTATACCTTCACGGATCACACCTTCGACGTTGTCGTGGTGGGCGCCGGCGGCGCCGGCCTGCGCGCCGCGCTGGGTGCGTCGGAGGCCGGGCTCAAGACGGCGTGCATCACCAAGGTGTTCCCGACGCGCTCGCACACGGTCGCGGCGCAGGGCGGCATCTCGGCCGCACTCGGCAACATGGGCGAGGACGACTGGCGCTGGCACATGTACGACACCGTCAAGGGGTCGGACTGGCTGGGCGACCAGGACGCGATCGAATATCTCTGCCGCGAGGCGCCGTCGGCGGTCTACGAGCTCGAGCATTTCGGCGTGCCGTTCTCGCGCACCGAAGACGGCCGCATCTACCAGCGCCCGTTCGGCGGCATGACCACCAACTACGGTAAGGGCACCGCGCAGCGCACATGCGCCGCCGCCGATCGCACCGGCCACGCCATCCTGCACACGCTCTACGGCCAGTCGCTGCGCCACTCGGCGGAATTCTTCATCGAATATTTCGCCATCGACCTGATCATGGAAGACGGCGAGTGCCGCGGCGTCGTCGCGCTGTGCATGGAAGACGGCACGCTGCACCGCTTCCGCGCGCACAAGACGATCCTCGCCACCGGCGGCTACGGCCGCGCGTATTTCTCCTGCACCTCGGCGCACACCTGCACGGGCGACGGCAACGGCATGGTGCTCAGGGCAGGCCTGCCGCTGCAGGACATGGAGTTCGTGCAGTTCCACCCGACCGGCATCTTCGGCGCCGGCGTGCTGATCACCGAGGGCGTGCGCGGCGAGGGCGGCTATCTCACCAACTCGGAGGGCGAGCGCTTCATGGAGCGCTACGCGCCGCACGCCAAGGATCTTGCCTCGCGCGACGTCGTCTCGCGGTCGATGACGGTGGAGATCCGCGAGGGGCGCGGCGTCGGTCCGGAGAAGGACCACATCTTCCTGCACCTGTCGCATCTCGACCCGAAGGTCATCCACGAGCGGCTGCCGGGCATCTCCGAGTCGGCGCGCATCTTCGCCGGCGTCGACGTGACGCGCGAGCCCATCCCGGTGCTGCCGACGGTGCACTACAACATGGGCGGCATCCCGACGAACTATCATGCCGAGGTGCTGACCAAGAAGAACGGCGACCCGGACACCATCGTCCCCGGCCTGATGGCGGTCGGCGAGGCGGCGTGCGTGTCGATCCACGGCGCCAACCGTCTCGGCTCGAACTCGCTGACCGATCTCATCGTCTTCGGCCGCGCTGCGGCGGCGCAGGCGGTAAAGACCGTCGAGCGCGACTCCAAGCATCGCGACCTGCCCAAGGACGCCGGCGACAACGCGCTGGCGCGGCTCGACCGCTTCCGCAACGCCAAGGGCGGCACGCCGACCGCGGCGCTGCGCCTCCGCATGCAGAAGATCATGCAGGAAAATTGCGCGGTGTTCCGCACCGGCGAGGTGCTGGCGCAGGGCCACGAACGCATCCACGAATTGTGGAGCGGCAGCGAGGATATCCGCGTCAGCGACCGCTCGCTGATCTGGAACAGCGACCTGATCGAGACGCTGGAATACGACAACCTGATCGTCCAGGCCGTGACGACGATGGACTCGGCACTCGCCCGCACCGAGTCGCGCGGCGCCCACGCGCGCGAGGACTATCCGGAGCGCGACGACAAGAACTGGATGAAGCATTCGCTGGCGACCATCGACCTCGCCAAGCGCACGGTGAACCTCGACGACCGCCCGGTGCACACGCACACGTTGACCAACGAGGTGCAGTACATCGAGCCGAAGGCGCGGGTATACTGAGGACGGTGTAATCGGGTCTGCGTCCTCGCGAATGCCAATGAGTCACCTCGGGGGAGAGGGGACTCGCCGCGCCCCGGATTTCCCAAGCAACTTCAATGCATTGTGAGTGCGGTTGTCCCGCAGCCCCCGCTCGCGTCGCGCCTATTTCTGTAGTGATTCCAATAAGTTGTCACCGCAAATCGGTCAGTTAGCCATTTCAGTGGGTTAGCGCCGAAAAAGCGTGAAACTCGGGCCGCGATCCCCTATCTTTGTGTCAGGCCCGAGACGGCAAGGATTCGCATAGATATCCGAGCCTTAGAGTGGTTTTCCGAACCTGTCCGTTTCGTACTGAAGGGCGTTGCGACTAGCGGCGCTCCGTTGTCGCGTTGGCCTGAAGGAACGTTAAGACTATGGCGCTCGCCACACTTTCGCAGGCCGGTTACTCGGTCAAACCGCTCCACGAGAAGCTCGGCTACAAGCCGGGCTCGACCATCGCGTTCGTGGCGCTTCCGGACGATCTCGCCGAGCTTCCGAGCTCGGTAGATTTCGGGAAGGTCGCCAAGCGCGGCGACTGGTCGCGACCGCTCGGTCCGCAGACCTACGACGCCATCCACGCGTTCACGAAGAGCCGCGACGAACTCACGGCCGGCCTGCCGAAGCTCCGCAAATATCTCAACTCGGACGGCATGATCTGGATCTCGTGGCCGAAGAAGTCGGCCAAGGTGCCGACCGACATAACGGAAGACGTGGTGCGCGCCGAGGCGCTGAAGCTCGACCTCGTCGACGTGAAGGTTGCGGCGATCGACGACGTCTGGTCCGGGCTGAAGCTCGTCATCCGCGTCCACCTGCGCTGATCCGCGCGTCTGACGTGCTTGGCCCTCGGCGTCTGCCTCGGCTATAGAGGCGGGCGACATGGTCCAGTTCACCCTCCCCAAGAATTCCAAGGTCGGCACCGGCAAGGTGTGGCCCGCGCCGGAGACGGCGAAGGGCGAGGTCACCGAGTTCCGCGTCTATCGCTACAATCCGGACGAGGCCGAGAACCCGCACGTCGACACGTACTACGTCGATCGCGGGCAGATGGCGCCGATGGTTCTCGACGCGCTCATCTGGATCAAGAACAACATCGATCCGACGCTCACCTTCCGCCGCTCGTGCCGCGAGGGCGTGTGCGGCTCGTGCGCGATGAACATCGACGGCACGAACACGCTCGCCTGCACCAAGGCGATGGACGACATCGACGGCGCCGTAAAGATTTACCCGCTGCCGCATCTGCCGGTGGTCAAGGATCTCGTCCCCGATCTGTCGACCTTCTACGCCCAGCTCCGCTCGATCGAGCCGTGGCTGAAGACCGAGACGCCGCAGCCCGAGAAGGAATGGAAGCAGAGCCACAAGGACCGCGAGAAGCTCGACGGTCTCTACGAGTGCATCCTGTGCGCCTGCTGCTCGACCTCGTGCCCGTCGTACTGGTGGAACGGCGACCGCTATCTCGGGCCGGCGGTGCTGCTGCAGGCGTATCGCTGGCTGATCGATTCGCGCGACGAGGCGGTCGGCGAGCGGCTCGACAATCTCGAGGACCCGTTCCGGCTCTACCGCTGCCACACCATCATGAACTGCGCGCAGACCTGCCCGAAGGGGCTGAACCCGGCGAAGGCCATTGCCGAGATCAAGAAGATGATGGTGGAACGTCGCGTCTGACGCGGCGTTCTCCTACTGGAAACGCGGCCCCGCCGCGGTCTAGATTGCGCCGCTTTTCCAGCGGATGGCTGCTTCCCGCCTGAAAGGCGCTACAATTCGCCGCCAAACGGGTAAAGCGATTCGGCGGAGCCCGCCGCTAAAAGGACTTGTCGATGGCGTTGAGAATCGTGCTGCCGGTCACCCTCGTGATCGCGCTCGCCGGATGTGGATCGTTCGGCGCCATTGGCCTGCCCTGGAAACGCGAGAAGCCGGTCGATCCGCTGCCGGCGTCAACGACCACGGTCGGGACGGTGGACAGCACCGACATCGGCGCGCCGGCGGCCGACGGCAACGTCGATACGGTCGGCGGCCTGCCGGTCGATACCGGCACCAGCCCCGCCGACCAGCCGCTCACCCCGCCGCCCGGCTCGGTCACGACGACGGCATCCACCGGCTCGGGCGTAGACGGCGGCCTCGGCCGCACCGACCTGCTCGGCGGGTGGACGATCACCTCGGGCAACGATTCCTGCCAGTTGTTCATGACGCTGACGAGCTGGACCGGCGGCTACCGCGCCTCGACGCGAGGCTGCACGACCAACCTGCTCAAGTCGATCTCCGCCTGGAACCTGCAGGGCAGCAACGTCGTGCTTGCCGGGGCGGCCGGCGCGCCCGTGGTCACGCTCGCCTCGTCCGGCAACAACCGCTTCGACGGCCAGGCCAACGGGCAGGGCGTCACCTTCTATCGCTGATCCGGCAAACATGAGCGCGGCGGAGGCGACCGGCGGCCCGATCGCCGCCGAATATGCCGCGCGCGTCGCCGCCGGCGATGTCTCTCCCGATCCCGCGCAGATTCGCCTCGCCGCCCGGCTCGACCGGCTGCTCGCCGAGCTCGGCTCGCCGCCGCCGCGCGGTTTCTTCGCCCGCTTTCGCGGCGCGCCGCCGCCGCCGCGCGGCCTCTACATCCATGGCGCCGTCGGCCGCGGCAAGACGATGCTGATGGACGCGTTCTTCGCCTCGGCGCCGGACCTGCCGAAGCGGCGCATCCACTTCAACGAGTTCATGGGCGAGGTGCAGGACCGCCTGCATGCGGCGCGCGCCGGCGGCGGCGCGGATCCGATCGCGCCGGTCGCCGATGCCGTCGTGAAGACGGCGCGGCTGCTCTGTCTCGACGAATTCTCGGTCACCGACATCGCCGACGCGATGATCCTGTCGCGCCTGTTCGAGGCGCTGTTTGCGCGCGGCCTCGTGCTGGTCGCGACCTCGAACAGTCCGCCGGCGGAGCTCTACAAGGACGGCCTCAACCGCGGCCTCTTCCTGCCGTTCATCGCGCTGCTCGAAAGGCACGTCGATGTCTTCCATCTCGACATCGCCACCGACTATCGCCTGGCGAAGCTCGGCGGCGCCAGGGTGTACGTGACGCCGCTCGGCGCGTCGTCGCGCGCCGCGCTCGATACGCTGTGGCAGCGGCTCACCGGCACGATGCGCGGCGAGCCGACGGCGCTTCGCACCCGCGGCCGCGACATTCGCGTGCCGCAGGCGGTCGATGGCGTCGCGCGTTTCCGCTTCGCCGATCTCTGCGAGGCGCCGCTCGCCGCCAACGACTATGTGCAGCTCGCGCGCGCCTTCCACACCATCGTGGTCGACGACATCCCGGTGATCGCCGACGAGCGCCGCGACGTCGCCCGCCGCTTCATCCTGCTGGTCGATACGCTCTACGACCACCACGTCAACCTGATCGCCTCCGTCGCGGCCGAACCGGCGGCGCTCTACACCGCCACCGACGGCGAGGAGGCTTTCGCCTTCCAGCGCACGGTCTCGCGGCTGATCGAGATGCGCTCGGCGGCGTATCTCGGCGCGGAGCACGGGGCGAAGGCGGGCGGCAAAGGTTGAAAACCCAACCGGTTGGGTTTATATGAACCATGCCGACGGTGCTGCGATTTGCCGGATATCGGGTTGTCGTCTACCCGGCCGATCATGCGCCGTCGCATGTGCATGTCGTCGGCGCCGGCGGCGAGGCGGTGTTCAACCTGAACTGTCCCGGCGGGCCGGTGGAGCTGCGCGAGACCTACGGCATCGATCGGCGGCAGGTCGTGGCGATCCGTCGGGTGCTGGACGACAAGGTGCCTGTCCTTTGTGCGGAATGGAGGAAGATACATGGCCGGGCGTGAGGAGTTCACGGCCGCGAAGCGCCGTTCCGCGGCGCGGCGCACAACTGAACCTGCCGCCATCGGTGCGCGCTACGACCGGCGCCGCGATCGCGTGATCGTCAGCCTCAGCAATGGCGTCGAACTGGCATTCCCGCCGAGTCTCGCCGAGGGGCTGGAACACGCGACGCCCCAGGAGCTGAATACGATCGAGATCAGCCCGTCGGGCTTCGGCATCTATTTCCCTAAGCTCGATGCCGATCTCTACGTCCCGTCTCTGATGCAGGGCATCTTCGGCTCGAAGAAATGGATGGCGGCGCAGCTCGGCGTGGCCGGCGGCTCCGTGCGAAGCGCGGCGAAGGCCGAAGCGGCGCGCGCCAACGGCAAACGTGGCGGTCGACCGCGCGTCGCCTCGCGATAACCTCGAGGGCTAGGCGCGCCCCGCGAGGCTCAATCCCCGGCCCGCGCCCTCCATCCGGAATCTTTTCCGCCGGGTACGGACCTCACCAATTCCGCCTCTTGCACCGCACCATCAATAGGGTTAGGTCAACGCCCGTGTCCTTTCGGGGCGTCTCCCGCTCCTCCTTCCCGATAGTCGAAGGGAAATCTCGCCCATGGCTCGTGCACGGATCGCGTTGATCGGGGCAGGTCAGATAGGCGGCACGCTCGCCCATCTCGTCGGCCTCAAGGAACTCGGCGACGTCATCCTGTTCGACGTCATGGAAGGCGTGCCGGATGGCAAGGCCCTCGACCTCGCCGAGGCGACGCCGGTGTTCGGTTCCGACACCAAGTTTGCCGGCACATCGGCCTATGCCGCCATCAAGAATGCCGACGTCTGCATCGTGACGGCCGGCGTGCCGCGCAAGCCGGGCATGAGCCGCGACGATCTGCTTGAGATCAACCTCAAGGTGATGGAGCAGGTCGGCGCCGGCATCAAGAAGTACGCGCCCAAGGCTTTCGTCATCTGCATCACCAACCCGCTCGACGCGATGGTGTGGGCGCTGCAGAAGTTTTCCGGGCTGCCCAAGGACATGGTCGTCGGCATGGCCGGCGTGCTCGATTCGTCGCGCTTCCGCTATTTCCTCGCCTCCGAATTCGACGTCTCGGTCGAGGACGTGACGGCGTTCGTGCTTGGCGGCCACGGCGACACGATGGTGCCGCTCATCCGCTATTCGACGGTCGCCGGCATCCCGCTGCCCGATCTCGTGACGATGGGCTGGACGACCAAGCAGCGCATCGAGGAGATCGTGCAGCGCACGCGCGATGGCGGCGCCGAGATCGTGACGCTGCTCAAGACGGGCTCCGCCTTCTACGCCCCGGCGCACTCGGCGATCGCGATGGCGGAAAGCTTCCTCAAGGACAAGAAGCGCGTTCTGCCCTGCGCCGTGTCACTCAAGGGCGAGTATGGCGTGCGCGACCGCTACATCGGCGTGCCGGCCGTGATCGGCGCCAAGGGCGTCGAGCGCGTCATCGAGATCGACCTCAACAAGGCCGAGCGCGCGATGTTCGACAAGTCGCTGGCCTCCGTCGATGGCCTCATCGAAGCCTGCAACAAGATCGTGCCGGCGCTGACCAAGTAGCGGCGGCAGCCGGCGGAGACGAGCGGCGCCAATGAACATCCACGAGTATCAGGCGAAGGCGGTGCTGCGCACCTTCGGCGTGCCGCTTGCCAACGGCGTCGCGATCTTCTCGGCCGACGAGGCGGAGAAGGCGGCGAAGTCGCTGCCCGGCCCGGTGTGGGTGGTGAAGTCGCAGATCCACGCCGGCGGGCGCGGCAAGGGCAAGTTCAAGGAAGCCGCGGCCGGCGACAAGGGCGGCGTGCGCGTCGCGAAGTCGGTCGCCGAGGTGGTCGACAACGCCCGCCAGATGCTCGGCAAGACTCTGGTCACCAAGCAGAGCGGCCATGAGGGCCGCGTCGTGCGCCGCCTCTACATCGAGGAAGGCTCCGACATCGAGCGCGAGCTGTATCTCTCGGCGCTGGTCGATCGCGCCACCGGCCGCGTCGCGTTCATCGCATCGCAGGCGGGCGGCATGGACATCGAGGAAGTCGCCGCGCACACGCCGGAGAAGATCGTCACGGTCAGCGTCGATCCGGCGGCCGGCTACTCGCCGCATATCGGCCAGACGCTGGGCTACGGCCTCGGCCTTCGCGGCGACCTGGTCAAGCAGTGCGGTGCGCTGATCGCGCAGATCTACACGGCGTTCGTCGCCAAGGACATGAGCCTGCTCGAGATCAATCCGCTGGTGGTCACCAAGGGCGGCAAGCTCATCTGCCTCGATGCCAAGATCAGCTTCGACGACAACGCGCTCTTCCGCCATCCCGACATCGAGTCGCTGCGCGACGAGGCGGAAGAGGACCCCAAGGAAGTCGAGGCGCAGAAGAACGAGCTCAACTACATCGCGCTCGACGGCACCATCGGCTGCATGGTCAACGGCGCCGGCCTCGCGATGGCGACCATGGACATCATCAAGCTCTACGGCGGCGCGCCGGCTAATTTCCTCGACGTCGGCGGCGGCGCACCGAAGGAGCGGGTGACGGCGGCCTTCAAGATCATCACCGCCGATCCCAAGGTGAAGGGCATCCTGGTCAACATCTTCGGCGGCATCATGCGCTGCGACATCGTCGCGGAGGGCATCCTCGCCGCGGTCAAGGAGACCGGCCTCAACATGCCGCTGGTCGTGCGGCTGGAAGGCACCAACGTCGAGCTCGGCAAGAAGATCATCGCCGAGTCCGGCCTCAACGTGATCAACGCCGACGACCTCGACGATGCGGCGCAGAAGGTCGTCGCGGCGGTGGGGAAGGCTGCCTGATGTCCATCCTCATCGACGCATCGACCAAGGTCATCTGCCAGGGCTTCACCGGCAAGAACGGCACCTTCCATTCCGAGCAGGCGATCGCCTACGGCACGAAAATGGTCGGCGGCGTTTCGCCGGGGAAGGGCGGGCAGACGCACCTCGACCTGCCGGTGTTCGACACTGTGCTGGAAGCCGTCGCCGCGACCAAGCCCGATGCCACCGTCATCTACGTGCCGCCGCCGTTCGCCGCCGACGCCATCCTGGAAGCGATTGCGGCCGAGATTCCGCTGATCGTCACCATCACCGAGGGCATCCCGGTGCTGGACATGGTGAAGGTGAAGCGGGCGCTGACCGGCTCGAAGTCGCGGCTGGTCGGGCCGAACTGCCCGGGCGTGATGACGTCGGGCAAATGCAAGATCGGCATCATGCCGGGCAACATCTTCAGCCAAGGCTCGGTCGGGATCGTTTCGCGCTCCGGCACGCTGACCTACGAGGCGGTATTCCAGACCAGCAACGTCAAGCTCGGCCAGACCACCGCCGTCGGCATCGGCGGCGACCCGGTCAAGGGCATGGATTTCATCGACGTGCTCGAGATGTTTCTCGCCGACCCGGCCACTCACTCTATCGTGATGATCGGCGAGATCGGCGGGTCGTCGGAGGAGATGGCATCACAGTTTCTGAAGGATGAAGCGTCACGCGGACGTAAGAAACCCGTGGTTGGGTTCATTGCCGGGCGTACCGCGCCGCCCGGCCGCCGCATGGGTCATGCCGGCGCGATCATTGCCGGCGGCCACGGTGGGGCGGAAGACAAGATCGAGGCGATGCGGTCGGCGGGGGTCACCGTTTCCGACTCGCCCGCCCGTATCGGTCGTACTCTGGTCGAAGTCTTGAGGTGAGTGGGGCCGGACCCCACATAAGGGTCCTGAAAATCCCGGTTGATTGTCTGGTGATCGGCCTTTAGAGCGTGGCACTGTGGCTGCGCGGAAATGAGAGCGCGGGACCTCCTCCCGCGGGACCAAAAAGATGGCACGGCAGGACGCGAATAAGGAATTCGCGGCGACATCCTTCCTCTACGGCGCCAACGCGCCCTACCTCGAAGATTTGCACGCCCGGTATCAGCGCGACCCGCAGTCGCTCGATGCCGACTGGCGCGCGTTTTTCGAGGGGCTGAAGGATATCCCCGAGGCGGAAAACAAGCCGTCGTGGCAGCGGCCGGGCTGGCCGCCGCTGTTGAACGGCGAACTGACCGCGGCGCTCGACGGCAACTGGGCCGAGGTCGCGACCAGGACGGCGGACAAGATCAAGTCGGTCGCCGCCGCCAAGGGCGCGCCGCTCAGCGAGGCCGGGGTCACCCAGGCGACGCGCGATTCGATCCACGCGCTGATGATGATCCGCGCCTACCGCGTGCGCGGCCATTTCCACGCCAACCTCGATCCGCTGAACCTCGAGCTGGTGTCGAACGAGGACGAGCTCGATCCCGGCCACTACGGCTTCCGCGAGGGCGACCTCGACCGCAAGATCTTCATCGACAAGGTCCTCGGCATGGAGTTCGCGACCGTCCGCGAGATGGTCGACATTCTCCGCCGCACCTACTGCTCGACGCTCGGAATCGAGTTCATGCACATCTCCGACCCGGTCGAGAAGGCGTGGATCCAGGAGCGCGTCGAGGGGCCGGACAAGGGCATCGCGTTCACGCCGGAAGGCAAGAAGGCGATCTTCAACAAGCTGGTTGAGGCGGAAGGCTTCGAGAAGTTCTGCGACGCCAAGTTCACCGGCACCAAGCGCTTCGGCCTCGACGGCTCGGAGTCGCTCGTCCCGGCGCTGGAGCAGATCATCAAGCGCGGCGGCGCGCTCGGCGTGCAGGAGATCGTCGTCGGCATGGCCCATCGTGGGCGCCTCAACGTCCTCGCCAACGTGCTCGGCAAGCCGCACCGCGCCATCTTCCACGAGTTCAAGGGCGGGTCGGCCTCGCCCGACAACGTCGAAGGCTCGGGCGACGTCAAGTATCACCTCGGCGCCTCGTCGGACCGCGAGTTCGGCGGCAACCGGGTGCACCTGTCGCTGACCGCCAACCCGTCGCATCTCGAGATCGTCGATCCGGTGGTGCTCGGCAAGGCGCGCGCCAAGCAGGACAAGCTGGCCGACCAGCCGCGCGGCGACGTGGTGCCGCTGGAACAGCGCGAGCGCGTGCTGCCGCTCTTGCTGCACGGCGACGCGGCGTTCGCCGGGCAGGGCGTCATTGCGGAATGCTTCGGGCTGTCGGGCCTGCGCGGTCACCGCACCGCCGGCTCTATCCATTTCATCATCAACAACCAGATCGGCTTCACCACCAATCCGCGCTTCGGGCGTTCCTCGCCCTATCCGTCGGACACGGCGAAGATGGTCGAGGCGCCGATCTTCCATTGCAACGGCGACGATCCGGAAGCCGTGGTCTACGCCGCCAAGATCGCGACCGAGTTCCGGCAGAAGTTCCACAAGCCGGTGGTCGTCGACATGTTCTGCTATCGCCGCCACGGCCACAACGAAGGCGACGAGCCGGCATTCACTCAGCCGATCATGTACAAGGCGATCGCCGAGCATCCGACGACGCTGGAGATCTACGGCAAGAAGCTGGTCGAGGAAGGCCTGCTGACCAACGACGAGATCGAGAAGACTAAGGCCGGCTGGCGCGAGCATCTCGAAGCCGAGTTGGAAGCGGGCATCAACTACCGCCCGAACAAGGCCGATTGGCTCGACGGCGCCTGGGCCGGCCTCAAGTCGGCGGAAGCCGGCGACGCGCCGCGGCGCGGCGCCACCGGCCTCACGATCGACGAACTGAAGTCGATCGGCAAGACGCTGACCGAGGTGCCGGAAGGCTTCGCGCTCCACAGGACCGTCGGCCGCGTGCTCGACGGCCGCCGCAAGGCGATCGACACCGGCGCCGGGCTCGACTGGGCGACCGCCGAGTCGCTGGCCTTCGCCTCGCTGATCAAGGAAGGCCACCCGATCCGCCTGTCGGGCCAGGACGTGGAACGCGGCACCTTCTCGCAGCGCCACTCCGTGCTGTTCGATCAGGACATCGAGGAGCGCTACATCCCGCTCAACGCCTTCGCCAGCGGCGCGGCGCGCTTCGAGGTCATCAACTCGATGCTGTCGGAAGAGGCGGTGCTCGGTTTCGAGTACGGCTATTCGCTCGCCGAGCCGAATGCGCTGACCTTGTGGGAAGCGCAGTTCGGCGACTTCGCCAACGGCGCCCAGGTGGTCATCGACCAGTTCATCTCGTCGGGCGAGAAGAAGTGGCTGCGCATGTCGGGCCTGACGCTCCTTTTGCCGCATGGCTACGAGGGGCAGGGGCCGGAGCATTCGTCGGCGCGGCTGGAGCGCTACCTCCAGCTTTGCGCCGAAGACAACATGCAGGTCGTCAACCTGACGACGCCGGCGAACTACTTCCATTCGCTGCGCCGGCAGTTGAAGCGCGACTTCCGCAAGCCGCTGATCATCATGACGCCGAAGTCGCTGCTCCGCCACAAGCGCGCGGTGTCGTCGCTTGCCGAGCTCGGGCCGGATTCTTCGTTCCATCGTCTCCTGTGGGACGATGCGCAGTACCTCAAGAACGAGAAGATCAAGCTGGTGCCGGACGAGAAGATCCGGCGCGTCGTCCTGTGCTCGGGCAAGGTCTACTACGACCTCTACGAGTCGCGCGAGCAGCGCGGCATCAACGATGTCTACCTGCTGCGCGTCGAGCAGCTCTATCCGTTCCCGGCCAAGGCGCTGATGACCGAGCTGTCGCGCTTCAAGCAGGCCGAGATCGTCTGGTGCCAGGAGGAGCCCAAGAACATGGGCGGCTGGACCTTCGTCGAGCCGTACCTCGAATGGGTGCTGGCGCAAAACGAGGGCAAGGCGGACCGGCCGCGCTACGTCGGCCGCGCCGCGGCGGCGGCGACGGCGACCGGCCTGATGGCGCGGCACCTGGCGCAGCTCAACGCTTTCCTCGACGAAGCTTTTGCGGAATAGGAACTGGGCCTTCGCTAGAGTAGGCGAAACGGGGACTGAGACATGGCTACGGAAATCCGCGTACCGACGCTCGGCGAGTCGGTGACCGAGGCAACGGTCGGCACCTGGTTCAAGAAGGTCGGCGACAGCGTCGCCGCCGACGAGCCGATCGTCGAGCTCGAGACCGACAAGGTCACGCTGGAAGTTCCGGCGCCGTCCGCCGGCGTCATAGAGAAGATCGAGGCCAAGCAGGGCACCGTGGTCGGCCTCGGCGCGATCCTTGCCACCATCAACGTTGACGCCAAGGCTATCGCCGCTGCCCCGGCGAAGGCGGCTGCGCCTGCTGCTGCCGCCAAGGCCGCGCCGGCACCGGCGCCTGCCGCGAAGCCCGCTGCTGCCCCGGCCACCGCCGCCTCAGCCGTCGAAGGTGCTTCGCCTGCCGCCAAGAAGATCATGACCGAGCGCGGCGTCACGCCGGCGAACGGCAGCGGCAAGGACGGCCGCATCACCAAGGCCGACGCGCTCTCCGCGCCGATCACCGTGCCGTCGGCTCCCGCTGCGCCGGTCACGGTGCGCGCCCCGTCGCCGGCCGACGACGCCTCGCGCGAAGAGCGCGTGCCGATGACGCGGCTCCGCCAGACCATCGCGCGCCGCTTGAAGGAAGCGCAGAACACCGCGGCGATGCTGACGACCTTCAACGAGGTCGATATGAGCGCGGTGATGAAGCTCCGCACCGACTACCGCGAATTGTTCGAGAAGAAGCACGGCGTGAAGCTCGGCTTCATGGGCTTCTTCGTGAAGGCCTGCATCCAGGCGCTGCACGAGATCCCGGCGGTCAACGCCGAGATCGACGGCACCGATCTCGTCTACAAGAATTATTATCACATCGGCATCGCGGTCGGGACGGACCGCGGCCTGGTCGTGCCGGTGGTGCGCGACGCCGACACCAAGTCGCTGGCCGAAATCGAGAAGACGATCGCCGACCTCGGCAAGCGGGCCCGCGACAGCCAGTTGCAGTTGGCCGAGATGCAGGGCGGCACCTTCACCATCACCAACGGCGGCATCTACGGCTCGCTGATGTCGACGCCGATCCTCAACGCGCCGCAGTCGGGCATCCTCGGCATGCACAAGATCCAGGAGCGGCCAGTGGTCATCGGCGGCAAGGTCGAGGTGCGGCCGATGATGTATCTGGCGCTCAGCTACGACCATCGCATCGTCGACGGCCGCGAGGCGGTGACCTTCCTGGTGCGCGTCAAGGAAGGGCTGGAAGACCCGCAGCGCATGATCCTCGACCTTTAAGGCTCGGGACGGCGGCGATGCGCATCCTCGCCGCCGCGCTTCTCGCTCTGCTTTTCATCCTTCCCGCCCGCGCCGACATGACGACGGTGACGCCCGGTGCGCTGGCGCCGGCGCTTGGCGTCTATGTCGACGCGCTGGTCCGCGATCGCGCCACGGCGCTCGCGTGCGCCAAGCCGGACTCGCCCGTCCGCGACGATGCTGCCTGGGCGCAGGCCAAGGCCGTGTTCGTCGCGACGTTATGGGCAAACGGTTTCGCTGTCGATTTCATCAAGGAAACCGCGGCCCGCCTCGATGCGCTGCCGCCCGCCGGCCAAGCTGACTGCAACGACGCGACGGCGGCCGCCGATCTCGGCTACGTCGAGCGAGACGGGTGGGGCAAGGAGATCGACCGCGTGTTCTCCAGCATCGACATCACGCCGGTCGCAACGCCGGTGAGCCCCCAGCAATGGCAGGCGATCAAGGACGCCGTCGCCGCCGAGCTGCCATTGGAAAAGCGGCTGCTCGAATGCGTGGCGGCGACCCTGCCGACGATCCTGCCTGTGACCGTGCACGACTGGGACGACATGCTCGCCAAGATCGCCGCCAAACTCGTCGCCGCCGGCCTGCCGCGCGACGACATCGTCGCGCTTATCGGCGGCGCCGAGGCGAAAGTGCTTTGGCAGCGCGCGCCGGCCGAGGCTGCCGCAGCGCTCGCGGCGTCGTGCTCCAAGGACGAGGCGTGGAGCCAGCGCTTCTACAATCTCGAATTCCTGTCGCTCGGCGGCGCCATCGACAAGCTGCTGCCGCCTGCCGACGACACGGCCAACTGAAACGCGGACGGCGCCCGGACGAAAACCAGCCATGCGCCAATCGGGCGCTGACAGGGCCGGGCGAAGCGTCTATTTGTTCGCTCGCGGACTTCACGGAGACATGCGGCCTTGGCATCCACCTATGATTTCGCCGTCATCGGCTCGGGCCCCGGCGGCTACGTCGCGGCGATCAAGGCGGCGCAGCTCGGCCTCAAGGTCGCCGTCGTCGAGAAGATGGCGACGTTCGGCGGCACCTGCCTCAACGTCGGCTGCATCCCGTCGAAGGCACTGCTGCACACCTCGGACCTGTTCGAGGAAGCCGGCGAGCGCTTCGAGAATTTCGGCATCAAGGTCGGTACGCCCAAGCTCGACCTGAAGGCGATGCAGGCGCACAAGGATTCCGTCGTCGAGGCGAACACGTCCGGCGTCGCGTTCCTGTTCAAGAAGAACAAGATCGATGCCTTCATCGGCGTCGGCTCGATCCCCGCGCCCGGCAGGATCAACGTGACGGCGAGCGACGGCAAGGTCGAGACGATCGAGGCGAAGACCATCGTCATCGCCACCGGCTCCGAGTCGATGCCGCTCAAGGGCGTCGAGATCGACGAGCAGCGCATCGTCACCTCGACCGGCGCGCTGACGCTGGCGCAAGTGCCGGCGCGGCTGGTGGTCGTCGGCGCCGGCGTCATCGGGCTGGAGCTCGGCTCGGTGTGGCGGCGGCTCGGCTCCGAGGTGACCGTGGTCGAGTTTCTCGACCGCGTCCTGCCCGGCATGGACGGCGAGGTCGCCAAGCAGACGCAGCGCATCCTCACGCGCCAGGGCATCGCCTTCAAGCTGTCGTCCAAGGTCGCGTCGGTGGACAAGAAGGGCAAGACGCTGAAGGTCAACGTCGAGCCGGCCGCGGGCGGCGCCGCCGAGACGCTCGATGCCGACATCGTGCTGGTGGCGATCGGCCGGCGCGCCTACACCGAGGGCCTCGGTCTGGAAGCCATCGGCGTCACGCGCGACGAGCGCGGCCGCGTCACGGTCGACGAAAATTTCCAGACCAGCGTGTCCGGCATCTACGCCATCGGCGACGCCATCCGCGGCCCGATGCTGGCGCACAAGGCGGAGGACGAGGGCGTCGCCATCGCCGAGATCGCCGCCGGCCAGCACGGCCATGTCGACTACGGCACCATCCCCGCCGTGGTCTACACGCATCCGGAGATCGCCTCGGTCGGCAAGACGGAGGAGGAACTGAAGGCGGCGGGCATCGAGTATCGCGCCGGCAAGTTCCCGTTCTCGGCCAATGCCCGCGCCCGCGCCATGGGCGAGAAGGACGGCTTCGTGAAGATCCTCGCCGATGCCGCGACCGACCGCGTGCTCGGCGGCCACATCATCGGGCCGTTCGCCGGCGAGCTGATCGCCGAGATCGGCGTGCTGATGGAATTCGCCGGCGCCGCGGAAGACCTGGCGCGCATCAGCCATGCGCATCCGACGCTGTCGGAAGCCGTGCGCGAGGCGGCCTTCGCGGCCTGGACCAAGCCTATCCATTTCTGAAACCGGCGATATTCCGCACCCGGCCGGCCACTGGCAACCGCCGCCCGCGGCGGCTATGGATTGCCCGATGAGCGCAGGGAAGGGGCGGATGGCGATCGTCGTCATGGGGGTCGCCGGCAGCGGCAAGACCAGTGTCGGGGAGGAGATGGGGCGCCGGCTGGGCGTCCGCTTCCGCGACGCCGACGAATTCCACCCGCCCGCCAATATCGCCAAGATGTCGGCCGGCATCCCGCTCAACGACGACGACCGCTGGCCGTGGCTCGACGCCATCGGTCGTGCGATCCACGACGCGGCGCCGGAGGGCATCGTCGTGGCGTGCTCGGCGCTGAAGCGGGCCTATCGCGACCGCATCGTCAAGGCCGCCGGCCATCCGGTCGAGTTTGTGTTCCTCGACGGCTCGGTCGAGACGCTGCGCGAGCGCATCGGCAACCGCCGCGGCCACTTCATGCCGCCGAGCCTGCTCGACAGCCAGTTGGCGACGCTGGAGCGGCCGGCGGCCGACGAGCGCGCCGTGACCGTGTCGATCGACGTGCCGGTCGGCGAGGTCGTGACGCGGGCGCTGGCGGCGCTCGGGCAGTAACTACGCGCGCGGGTGGGCCGAGCGATACACCGCCATCAGCCGGTCGGTGTCGACTTCCGTGTAGATCTGCGTCGTCGACAAGCTGGCGTGGCCGAGCAGTTCCTGGATGGTGCGGAGATCGCCGCCGTTCGCCAGCAGGTGCGTCGCGAACGAATGGCGGAGCGCGTGCGGCGTCGCCGTCTCGGGCAGGCCGAGCGCGCCGCGCATGCGCTCCAGCGTGCGCTGCACGATGCGCGGCGACAGCGGCCCGCCCTTGGCGCCGACGAACAGCGGCGCGTCCGGTGCGGTGACGTAGGGGCAGACCGCGAGATAGGCGGCGACGGCGTCGGCGATCACCGGCAGCACCGGCACGACGCGTTCCTTGCCGCCCTTGCCGCGAATGCGCAGCGTGGTCGTGCCGCCGGCCGGCGCATCGCGGCGCTTCAGGCCGAGCGCCTCGGAGATGCGCAGACCGGCGCCGTAGAGCAGCGCCAGCACAGCGGCATCGCGCGCCGCGATCCACGGCTCCTCGTCGAGGCTGTTTACAGCGTCGACCACCTGCAGCGCGGCGGCCGGCGACAGCGGCTTCGGCAGCGATTTCTTCGGCCGCGGCGGGCGGATGGCGCGCAGCGCGGCGCCGTTGGCGGCGCCTTCCTTCTCGAGGAAGCGGACCAGCGAGCGAATGCCGGCAATGCCGCGCGCCAGCGTCCGCGATCCGGCGCCGTCGTTGCGGCGCGACGCCATGAAGGCGCGGATGTCGGTGGTCGTCAGCGCCTTGAGGTCGGCAAGCTTCGGCGCGCCGGCGAGATGCGTCGTGAGGAAGCGGAGGAACTGCCCGGCGTCGCGCGAGTACGCCTCCAGCGTCTTCGGCGAAAGCCGCCGCTCGCCCGACAGATGCTTCCGCCAGCGCGACACGGCGTCGAGCAGATCGGGCTGGGCAATGGTCAGGATTTCGGCGTCGGGCATAAGGATCAGTCCGCGCCCGTTCCGGTGAAGGCGGGGTTAATCCCTTTGCCGTCCGCCGAGAGGAGGAAAGACACCCCTCCCCAAAACGCCTTCGGCGTTTTGACCCTCCCGCAAGGGGAGGGTTCGTCCTTGGTGAAACACCGCGTTCCAACAAACTCCGCTTGAGCCCTCCCCTTGTGGGAGGGCCAAAACCGCGAAAGCGGTTTTGGGGAGGGGTGTCGTTCAACATGCGCTATCGGCGGTATAGCGCCGGCTGCTCCCGCCTCCCGTCATTCCGGCGAAAGCCGGAATCCAGCGTGAGTCTGGCCACGCGTGCGTATCCAGCAATGGGCGCCGACTCTCCCGCCGCACACTGGACACCGGCTTTCGCCGGGGTGACGAACCGGGGACAGCCACCAAAGTTATTCCCGCCTCCAGCCCGCATGAGAAACTCCGTCCCATCCCTGCTCACCCGAGGGCGCAACTCGAGGCGTCGTGGTGCGGAGTGGGGATGCGGCGCCCGCCGCCGATGGGTCGCACCATCGTCGTCGGGAGGCGCCTCGTTCCGTCGGCCGGCACTATGACCGGTCCCCGTCAAGGCCGAGAGGCCGGGTAATCGGACCGTGGGACAGCCGCCGGGGTAAAACGAGGCGAGCCCTCAGCGGGCCTGGACGCCAATGTCCGGGAGCAGCCACGCTCGTTCTCGCCGGCGGGGGAAGTTCGTGGATGGGGTTGCAAGAGAATGGACCCCGCCTTCCCACAGATGGCCCGAGCACGGAAAGGGGAAGCCAAAAATCGCCGCGGCGGGCGCCCGGAAGGCGCCCATGAAACGCGGACTACCCGCCTGGCACCAGCCGGGCGCCCGCCACCCCTCGGATTTTTCCCGGGGGGGGAATGCAGGAAGGATCAAAGCTCGGGCGCGGATGCGTCGCGAGAAGGAGAAGCCGTGCTCTCACCCGTCAACGCTCGCGCCGCTTCCTCCCCCACGCTGTCATCCTTCGGCGGCGCGGAGCGCCGACCGGAGGACCAGTTTCAGCAAATGCAATCGGTGCAGAAGGAGAGTGGTCCTCCGGTCGAGGCCTGCGGCCTCGCCGAAGGATGACAGTAAAGGGACGCCGCCGCGGGCGAGCATCCCTCCAGACCAGGGCCTAGTCGATCGACATGCCCGTTTTCTTCCAATCCGCAAGGAACGTCGCCAGCCCGCTTTCGGTCAGCGGATGCTTGGTCAGCGACTTGATCAGCGCCGCCGGCATCGTCGCGACGTCGGCGCCGGCCATCGAGGCGGCCTTGACGTGCAGCGGCGAGCGCATCGAGGCGGCGAGGATCTCGGTCTTGAAATGCGGATAGTTGTCGTAGACCTGACGGATCTCGCGGACGAGATCCATGCCCTCGTAGCCGATGTCGTCGAGGCGGCCGACGAAGGGAGAGATGAACGTCGCGCCGGCCTTGGCGGCGAGCAGCGCCTGGTTCGAGTCGAAGCAGAGCGTGACGTTGACCATCTTGCCTTCGCCGGTGAGCGCGCGGCAGGCGCGCAGGCCGTCCCAGGTGAGCGGCACCTTTATGGTGACGTTCTTGGCGATGGCCGAAAGCGTCGCCGCCTGCTTCAGCATGCCGTCGTAGTCGGTGGCGGTCACCTCCGCCGACACCGGGCCGGGGACGATGGCGCAGATATCGGCGATGACGTCGCGGATCGGGCGGCCGGTCTTGGCGACGAGCGTCGGGTTGGTGGTGACGCCGTCGACCATGCCGGTCGCCGCGAGTTCGCGGATTTCGTTCACGTCGGCGCCGTCGATGAAGAATTTCATGATGGAAGTTCCTATATGCCGGCCAAGGAATCCGGCCGGGCGGGAGCGGCCTTTCCTTTAGCCCAAAGCGGGGCCATCGTCAGCGTTCCGCCCTATCAACCTTAGAGATTCGTTTCACGTCCGTGGCCGGCGACAAGACCGTATCAGTGCTGGTGCCGGTGGCGGTCGCCGCGCCCTATACCTATCGCGCTCCGGCCGATGTGGAAGTGGGCAGTATCGTCGAGGTGCCGCTGGGCACACGTAACACTGTCGGCGTGATCTGGGACGATCCGGCCGATCCGGAGATCGGGCACAACCGGCTGAGGCCGATCACCGGCACTTTCGAGGCGCCGCCGCTTTCGGCCGAGATACGCAAATTCGTCGACTGGGTGGCGGACTACACACTGACCTCCCGCGGCATGGTCCTGCGGATGGTGCTGCGCTCAACCGGGGCGCTGTCGCCGGAGCCGCCGGTGCCGGGCGTGCGCCGCGCCGGTCCGCCGCCGGAGCGGATGACGGCGGCGCGGGACCGGGTGCTCGCCGTTGCCGACGAGGAAGGGCCGAGCTGGACCAAGTCGCAGCTCGCGGCGGCGGCCGGCGTCACCTCGTCCGTGGTGCAGGGCCTCATCGACACCGGCACGCTGGAAATCGTGATGCTGCCGGGAGCGCCGGCGCCGGTCGCTCCGAATCCCGATTACGCGACGCCGGTGCTGTCGGAGGCGCAGGAAGCCGGCGCGGCGTCGCTCCGCGAGGCGGTCGCGAGCGGCGGCTACTCCGTGTCGCTGATCGACGGCGTCACCGGCTCGGGCAAGACCGAGGTCTATTTCGAGGCCGTCGCCGCGGCCCTGCGATCGGGAAAACAGGCGCTGGTGCTCCTGCCGGAAATTGCGCTCACCGCTGAGTTCCTGGCGCGCTTCGAGCATCGCTTCGGCACGCGGCCGGCCGAATGGCACTCGGAGGCGGGGCCGAAGGCGCGCGAGCGCGTCTGGCGCGGCGTGTCGGACGGCAGCGTGCGCGTCGTCGTCGGCGCGCGGTCGGCCCTGTTCCTGCCGTTCCGCGATCTGGGTCTCATCGTCGTCGATGAGGAGCACGACCTCGCCTACAAGCAGGAGGAAGGCGCCATCTACAACGCGCGCGACATGGCGGTGGTGCGCGCCCACCTCGCCGGCTTCCCGGTCGTGCTGTCGTCGGCGACACCGTCGGTCGAGTCGCGCGTCAACGCCGACGCCGGCCGCTACCGCCGCATCGTGCTGCCCAACCGCTACCTCGACGCGGCGCTGCCGGCGATCCACGCCGTCGATCTGCGCAAGGAGCAGCCGGAGCGCGGCCGGTTCATCTCGCCGCCGCTCACTGCAGCGATCGGCGAGGCGCTGGCCGCCAAGCAGCAGGCGCTGCTGTTTCTCAACCGGCGCGGCTACGCGCCGCTGACGCTCTGCCGCACCTGCGGCCATCGTTTCCAGTGCCCCAACTGCTCGACGTGGCTGGTCGAGCATCGCTTCCGCGGCGTGCTCCTCTGCCATCACTGCGGCCACTCCGAACCGCGGCCGAAAGTGTGCCCGAGCTGCGACAACGCCGATACGCTGACCGCGGTCGGTCCCGGCATCGAGCGGCTGGCGGAGGAAGTCGGTCAGCGTTTTCCCGACGCTAAGGCTATCGCGCTGTCGAGCGACATGCTCGGCGGCGTCCAGCGCATGCGCGAGGAACTTGCCGCAATCGCGCGCGGCGAATTCGACATCGTCATCGGCACGCAGTTGGTCGCCAAGGGCCACAACTTCCCGCTCCTCTCCGTGATCGGCGTGGTCGACGCCGATCTCGGCTTGGCGCACGGCGACCTCCGCGCCGCCGAGCGCACCTTCCAGCTTCTGTCGCAGGTGACGGGACGGGCGGGGCGCGCCGGCGGCGCCAGCCACGCCTATCTCCAGACCTGGGCGCCGGAGCATCCGGTGATGCGCGCCATCGTCGCCGGCGACCGCGAAGCCTTCTACGCCCGCGAGATCGCCGAGCGCCGCTCTGCCGCCCTGCCGCCGTTCGGGCGCCTCGCCTCGATCATCGTCTCGGCCTTCACCCGCGCCGACAGTTTTGCTTTCGCCTCGGCGATCCGCCGCGCCGCGCCGGTCGACGACGCGGTGATGGTGCTTGGTCCGGCCGAGGCGCCGCTGGCGGTGATCCGCGGCCGCCACCGCTTTCGCCTGCTGGTCCAGGCACCGCGGAGCGCGAACCTGCAGGTGTACATTCGCGCCTGGCTTGCAGCCGCTCCGAAACCCCGCGCCGACCTCAAGGTGCAGGTCGACATCGACCCGCAGAGTTTCCTCTAGCGGCGGTGCGGCGGCTTCCGTTTTTTGCCGCCCTGCGTGGAGGATTTTAACTTCGGCAATCGCGACGGCGTTGAGGCAGGCGGCGCGGCCGGCGCGACCGTGAGCTGCGGTCGGATCCACGCCTCGGCGTCACCGGAAAATTCGAATCCAAGAATGGTCCGGAGCATCCCAACTTTTTGCCATCCAATGTACGGGACACCGTCTTTGGAGAATAGGACAGGCGCCCAGTCCGGCGAGCGCCCGCTTCGCAATGTCTGCAGCGGCTCGATTCCCACCAGGCAGTCTTTGGGATTGAGATTGAACTGGCGCAGCAATTCATCCGGAGAAGCCAGCACGCCGGAGGTAATGATGTCCTGCTTCAATATCTGCTGCGCGCGTTCCAGGCTCCGCAGCATAACGCGAGGGTCGAGCTGTTTTGCGCCGGGCGCCACAAATGGTGCGCTCTCCGGCGCCCACAAGATGTGCTCGTTGAGGCGAACGACTTTGTGCTTTGGCGCCAGCAGGCTCAGCACCTGGTTCTGGAATTTGCCGGTGGCGATTGCCGACACGGCCGAATAGATCGAAGCGGCGCTGCCGCCGACGCCGATGGCGGCGGAGCCAATGCTGATGATGTTCTCAAGCATCGCCCGTACTCGAAACACGCCGCGGCGCAAGACTACACGTCAAACGCGTGCTCGCAACAGGCCCGAATTTCCTCCGGTAGCGTAGGCGTTTAGGGACTTCGCCGTATTGCTCCACACCATCGCGTATGCTAAGCGAACCCCCAATTCTCGGGCGCGGAAAGTCGCGCGGCTGGCCGGCCCGAAAAACCAATCCGTTCAAGGCCTTGTGACGATGGGCCGGACCTCCGCAGATGGAGGCCCAGGGATGTCCGAGGGTTAGGGGTAAGGGTGGCTGCCAGCACGTCCAACGTATCAGGGGTCGCACAGCGCTACGCCAATGCGCTTTTCGAGCTCGCGGTCGATGAAAAGGCGCTTCCCGCGATCGAGGCCGACCTCGATCGTTTCGCTGCCCTCATCGAGGAAAGTCCCGACCTCAAGCGGCTGGTTCGCAGCCCGGTCTTCTCCGCCAGCGAGCAGCTCCGCGCCATCGACGCGATCCTTTCCAGGGACCAGATCGGCGGCATGGTCGCCAACCTGATCAAGGTCGCGGCCGGCAATCGCCGCCTGTTCGTGGTTCCCGAAATCATCACCGGCTTCAAGCAGCTTGCCGCCAGGCAGCGCGGCGAAGTTGCTGCCGAAGTCACCAGCGCCGAGCCGCTGTCGGATACCCACGTCGCCGAACTCAAGGCGGCGCTGAAGGCATCGCTCGGCAAGGACATCACTCTTGCTACCCATGTCGATCCGTCATTGATCGGCGGGCTGATCGTGAAGGTCGGCAGCCGCATGATCGATGGATCGCTCCGCACCAAATTGAATTCGCTCAAACTCGCCATGAAAGAGGTCGGCTGATGGAAATCCGGGCCGCAGAAATTTCCGCGATCCTCAAGGATCAGATCAAGAATTTCGGCAAGGAGGCGGAAGTCTCCGAAGTCGGCCAGGTCCTGTCGGTCGGTGACGGCATCGCCCGCATCTACGGCCTCGACAACGTCCAGGCCGGCGAGATGGTCGAGTTCCCCGGCGGCATTCGCGGCATGGCGCTCAACCTCGAGAACGACAACGTCGGCGTCGTCATCTTCGGCAACGACCGCGACATCAAGGAAGGCGACACGGTCAAGCGCACCGGCTCGATCGTCGACGTGCCGGTCGGCAAGGGCCTGCTCGGCCGCGTCGTCGACGCCCTCGGCAACCCGATCGACGGCAAGGGCCCGATCGTATCGACCGAGCGCAAGCGCGTCGACGTCAAGGCGCCGGGCATCATTCCGCGCCGCTCGGTGCACGAGCCGATGCAGACCGGCCTCAAGGCCATCGACGCGCTTATCCCGGTCGGCCGCGGCCAGCGCGAGCTGATCATCGGCGACCGCCAGACCGGCAAGACCGCGGTGGCGCTCGACGCCATCCTGAACCAGAAGACGATCAACGCGTCGGGCGACGAGAGCCAGAAGCTCTATTGCGTCTACGTCGCCATCGGCCAGAAGCGTTCCACCGTCGCGCAGTTCGTCAAGGTGCTCGAAGAGAACGGCGCGCTCGAATATTCGATCATCGTCGCCGCCACCGCTTCCGATCCGGCGCCGATGCAGTTCCTGGCGCCGATGTCGGGCTGCACGATGGGCGAATACTTCCGCGACAACGGCATGCATGCCCTGATCATCTACGACGATCTGTCGAAGCAGGCCGTCGCCTACCGCCAGATGTCGCTCTTGCTCCGCCGTCCGCCGGGCCGCGAAGCCTACCCGGGCGACGTGTTCTATCTCCACTCGCGCCTGCTCGAGCGCGCCGCCAAGCTCAACAAGGACAACGGCTCGGGCTCGCTGACGGCGCTGCCGATCATCGAGACGCAGGCCAACGACGTTTCGGCCTATATCCCGACCAACGTCATCTCGATCACCGATGGCCAGATCTTCCTCGAGACCGATCTCTTCTTCCAGGGCATCCGCCCGGCGGTGAACGTCGGCATCTCGGTGTCGCGCGTCGGCTCGGCCGCGCAGATCAAGGCGATGAAGCAGGTTGCCGGCTCGATCAAGGGCGAACTGTCGCAGTATCGCGAGATGGCGGCCTTCGCGCAGTTCGGCTCCGACCTCGACGCCGCGACGCAGCGCCTGCTCAATCGCGGCGCCCGCCTGACGGAGCTGCTCAAGCAGCCGCAGTTCTCGCCGCTCAAGGTCGAGGAGCAGGTCGCGGTGATCTTCGCCGGCGTGAACGGCTATCTCGACAAGCTGCCGGTCAACAAGGTCGGCGAGTTCGAGCGCGGCTTCCTCTCGCTGCTGCGCACCGATCAGTTGGCGCTGCTCAACGATATCCGCGACAAGCGCGAGCTCACCGACGACATCCGTACCCGCCTCAAGGCGGCGGCGGAGTCGTTCTCCAAGGTCTTCGGGTAAGCGAGCCGAGAAGGTAGCCGGACCGGCACATGCCCTCCCTAAAAACCCTTCGCAATCGTATCGCCTCGGTCAAGGCGACGCAGAAGATCACCAAGGCGATGCAACTCGTCGCGGCGTCCAAGCTGCGCAAGGCGCAGGCCGCGGCGGAAGCGGCGCGGCCTTATGCCGCCCGCATGGCGGCGGTGCTTGCCAACGTCGCCGCCGGCTCGACCGGCAGCACGGATGCGCCGCGCCTCTTGATCGGCACGGGGCAGGACAAGACTCATCTGCTGGTCGTCTGCACCGGCGATCGCGGCCTGTCGGGTGCGTTCAATTCGTCGATCGCGCGCATGGCGCGCGACCATGCCCGCCGCCTGATGGCGGACGGCAAGACGGTCAAGTTCCTCTGCGTCGGCCGCAAGGGCTACGACGCGCTTCGCCGGCTTTTCGCCAGCCAGATCATCGACGTCGTCGAGCAGCGCTCGGTGAAGGTTATGGGCTTCAGCAACGCCGAGGCGATCGCGGTGCGCGTGCTGGCGCTGTTCGCCGAGGGCCAGTTCGACGTCGCGACGCTGTTCTACGCCGAGTTCCGCTCGGTCATCTCGCAGGTGCCGACCTCGCGCCAGCTTATCCCGGCCGAGGTCAGCGCGGCGGCGCCGGCGACTGCCGGCGGCGGTGCGATCTACGAATACGAGCCGGACGAGGAATCGATCCTCGCCGACCTCCTGCCGCGCAACCTGGCGATCCAGATATTCCGGGCGCTGCTCGAGAACGTCGCCTCGGAGCAGGGCGCCAAGATGAGCGCCATGGACAACGCGACGCGCAACGCCGGCGACATGATCGACCGCTACACGCTGCTCTACAATCGCAGCCGTCAGGCGCAGATCACCAAGGAACTTATCGAAATCATTTCGGGCGCCGAGGCGCTCTAGACAAGTATCGAATACCGAAGGGAAGAATGATCATGGCCACCAGCACCGCCAACGCCAAGGGCGTCACCGGAAAGATCACGCAGGTAACCGGCGCCGTCGTCGACGTGCAGTTCCAGGACCAGCTCCCGGCGATCCTGAACGCGCTGGAGACCATGAACAATGGCCAGCGCCTGGTGCTCGAGGTTGCCCAGCACCTCGGCGAGAACACGGTGCGCACCATCGCGATGGACACGACCGACGGCCTCGTCCGCGGCCAGGAAGTCACCGATACGGCGGAGCCGATCGCGGTTCCGGTCGGCGTCGAGACGCTCGGCCGCATCATGAACGTCATCGGCGAGCCGGTCGACGAAGCCGGCCCGATCAACACGCAGCAGCGCCGCCCGATCCACCAGCCGGCGCCGACCTACGTCGAGCAGTCGACGGAAGCGCAGATCCTGGTGACCGGCATCAAGGTCGTCGATCTGCTCGCGCCCTACGCGCGCGGCGGCAAGATCGGCCTGTTCGGCGGCGCCGGCGTCGGCAAGACCGTCATCATTCAGGAACTGATCAACAACATTGCCAAGGCGCACGGCGGCTATTCGGTGTTCGCCGGCGTCGGCGAGCGCACGCGCGAGGGCAACGACCTCTATCACGAGTTCATCGAGTCCGGCGTCAACAAGAAGGGCGGCGGCGAGGGCTCCAAGTGCGCGCTGGTGTTCGGCCAGATGAACGAGCCGCCGGGGGCGCGCGCCCGCGTCGGCCTGTCGGGCCTGACGGTCGCCGAATATTTCCGCGACCAGGGCCAGGACGTGCTGTTCTTCGTCGACAATATCTTCCGCTTTACGCAGGCGGGTTCGGAACTTTCCGCCCTCCTCGGGCGTATTCCTTCGGCGGTGGGCTATCAGCCGACGCTTGCCACCGACATGGGCGCCATGCAGGAACGCATCACGACGACGCAGAAGGGCTCGATCACCTCGGTGCAGGCGATCTACGTGCCCGCCGACGATTTGACCGACCCGGCGCCGGCGACGTCCTTCGCCCACCTTGACGCGACTACCAACCTGTCGCGCGCCATCGCCGAAAAGGGCATCTACCCGGCGGTCGATCCGCTCGACTCGACGTCGCGCATGCTGTCGGCGGCGATCGTCGGCGAGGAGCACTACAACGTCGCCCGCTCGGTGCAGCAGGTGCTGCAGCGCTACAAGCAGCTCCAGGACATCATCGCCATCCTGGGCATGGACGAGCTTTCGGAAGAGGACAAGCTGACGGTCGCGCGCGCCCGCAAGGTCGAGCGCTTCCTGTCGCAGCCCTTCCACGTCGCCGAAGTCTTCACCGGCGCGCCGGGCGTGTTCGTCGAACTCACCGACACCATCAAGGGCTTCAAGGGCCTTGTCGCCGGCGACTACGATCACCTGCCGGAGCCGGCGTTCTACATGGTCGGCACCATCGAGCAGGCGGTCGAGAAGGCCAAGAAGCTCGCAGCAGAGGCGGCGTAGACCCCATGAACACCAAGATCATCCTGCTGCTTATCGGCCTCGTCGTCGGCGGGTTGGTCGGATTCATGACGCGGCCGCAGTCGAGCGAGATCAAGCTCGGCCCGGTCGAGCTCAACGTGACCAGCAACCAGACCGCCGATCCGAACGACCCGGTGACCTCCAGCCAGTGGCAGCACATCGCGATCTTCGCCGCGATCGGTGCGCTGGTCGGCATCGGCGCCGGTTACGCCGTCGGCGCGCGCAGGGCTTAGTTTCCGATGGCCGATCCGTTCCAGTTCGAACTCGTCTCACCGGAGCAGCTCCTGCTTTCCGGTCCGGTCGCCGAGGTGGTCGTGCCGGGCTCCGAGGGCTATTTCACCGTGCTCAAGGGCCACGCGCCGTTCATGTCGACCATGCGGCCAGGCGTCGTCGATGTTAAGGGCGGCCAGGGCGGCGACGTGCGCATTTTCGTGCGCGGCGGCTTCGCCGACGTCAACGCCGCGGGCCTGACGATCCTCGCCGAGCAGGCGATCCTGGTCGACGAAGTCGATGCGGCGATGCTGGCCAAGGAAGTGAAAGACGCCGAGGAAGACCTCGCCGACGCCAAGGACGGCGCGGCCAAGGACGCGGCGGCGCTGAAGCTCAACCAGCTCAAGGAAGTCCAGGCGGCGCTGACGCGCTCCTGATGTAACGGAACTCGCGGGCGGCGGGCGGCGTTATCGGCCGCGACGCTCGCTGGGGTTCCGATGTCCGACATCCTCGCCGCTTCCCGGGAAGACGCCCGCGCAAACGGTCTGCGTTATCTCGGCGATGACCATCCCGGCCTCAGCCGCAAACCGTTCCGCGGCCGTTTCCGCTATGTCGATGCGGACGGCAGGGCGGTGAAGGACAAGGCGACCCTCGACCGCATCCGCCATCTCGCGATCCCGCCGGCGTGGACGGACGTGTGGATCTCGCCGGCCGCCAACGGGCACATCCAGGCGACCGGACGCGACCAGCGCGGGCGCAAGCAGTATCGCTACCACGCCGACTTCCGCGCGGCGCGCGACCGCACCAAGTACGAGCACACGCTGGAATTCGGCAAGCACATCGAAAAGATTCGCGGGCGCGTCGCCGCCGACATGGCGCGGCCGGGGTTGCCGCGCGAGAAGGTGCTGGCGACCATCGTGCATCTGCTCGACACGACGCTGATCCGCGTCGGCAACGACGAGTACGCGCGCACCAACGGCAGCTTCGGGCTGACCACGCTGCGCAACAAGCACGTCGAAGTCGAGGGCGGCGCGCTGCATTTCGAGTTCAAGGGCAAGAGCGGCAAGATGTGGCACCTCGACGTGCACGACCGGCGCGTCGCGCGCATCGTCAAGTCGTGCCAGGAGCTGCCCGGCCAGCATCTGTTCCAGTACCTCGACGAGAACGGCGAGCGGCAGTCGGTCGGCTCGGCGGACGTCAACGCCTACCTCGCCGAGATCACCGGCGCCGAGGTGACGGCGAAAGATTTCCGCACCTTCGCCGGCACGGTTCTAGCCGCATCGGCGCTGCTCAAGTTCAAGCCGGCGGAGAGCGCGACGGAGGCCAAGGTCAACGTGCGCGCCGCGATCGAGGAAGTCGCCGGCCGCCTCGGCAACACGCCGGCCATCTGCCGCAAGTGCTACGTCCACCCCGAGATTGTCGCGGCGTATCTCGACGGCGCGCTGGCGTATCGTGCGGGCAAATCGGCGGAGCGCGCGGTGTTGCGTTTCCTGCAGGGCCGGCTCAGTCCGCGCCGGCGCAGGAAGGTTGCGCCAGTTGTCGCGGCTGCATTGGCAGCTTGAGCCGTTTCTCTTTTCCGCTTTCCCCGCGCAAGCGGGGATCCAGGTAGCGCAACAAGGATCGCTTTCTCGTTTGGCGCCTGGGCCCCGCTTTCGCGGCGGAAGCGGGGGAGGGGTCAGTCCAGTTTCACCAGGAACGTGACGATGCGGTCAGTCTCGGCGAAGCCCAGACGGACGTGCATCGTTTGCGAGTCGGTATTGTCGAGGTTGGTGTCCGACGCCATCTCGCGGTAACCGCGCGAGCGCGACCAGTCGGCGGCGGCTTCCATGAGGCGCCGGGCGATGCCCTGCAGGCGGACGTCCTCGTCCACCCACAGGCCCTCGACGTAGCCGACCGGCGAGGTGGTGCAGCCTTCCGCGTAGTCGCGGGCGCCGACCTCGACGAAGCCGACGCAGCGGCCGTTGCCCAACATGGCACCGAAGGCGGCGAAGTCGTCGCGGGTGGCAAGGCCGACGATCTCGCGCGCCAGCTCGGCGTGGTCTTCCTCCGCCCACAGCGCAACGCGCTTTTGCAGCCAGGTCGCGTCGTCCTCGGCGGTGAGGCGGCGAATGGTGACGTGGGTCGCGGTCACAGCCAGCGGCGGACGCGCTTCTTGAAATCGGCGTAGGGCGCGCCGAACTTTGCTTCGAGGTACCGCTCCTCGCGCACGATCACCTGCGTCGTGATCCACCAGATGACCGGGATCACGGCGAGCAGCGGCCACAGCGCGTTGCCGACCAGCGCGAGGCCTGCGAGGATCAGCGCCATGCCGAGGTAGATCGGATTGCGCGTGTAGCGGTAGGGGCCGTCGAAGGTCAGCGCCCGGGTCGGCTCGTGCGGGCTGACCGGCGTGCCGACCTTCTGGAAGAGGCCGAGCGCGGTGAACATCAGGTAGCCGCCGAACAGCACCAGCAGGACGCCGAGCACACGGATGGCGACGTCGAAGGTCGGCGGCGCCACCGCGATCGGCAGGATGAACTGAACGATGTAGCCGACGACGAGGCCGCCGGCGTAGACCAGCGGCGGCAGGACGGTGACGCCAGCGGTGTCGGATGGCTGGGACTGGGACATGCGGAGCCCTCCCGGATCGCGGGTCAGTCGGCGAGCGAAGCGAACGCCGCCACCACCTGTTCATACACCTTGCGCTTGAAGGGCACGATCAGCTCGGGCAGGCGCTCGAGCTTCTCCCAGCGCCACGTCGAGAATTCGGCCTTGTGCTTGCCGCCGCCGGGATGGAGCACGTCGATGTCGGCGTCCTTGCCCTCGAAGCGGAGCGCGAACCATTTCTGCTTCTGGCCGCGATAGCGACCGCCCCACGATTCGCCGACCAGTTCCGGCGGCAGGTCGTAGGTCAGCCAGCCGCGTGCCTCCTTGAGGAGGCTGACTTTCTTGACCGAGGTTTCCTCGTAGAGCTCGCGGAGCGCCGCCTTGTACGGGTCCTCGCCCTCGTCGAGGCCGCCCTGCGGCATCTGCCACCAGTGGCCTTCGCCTTCGCCCTCGGCGTCCTTGTCGGAGCGGTTGCCGATCCAGACGCGGCCCTTGGCATTGAACAGCGCGATGCCGACGCACGGGCGATAGGGCAGCTTCTCGATGTCGGATTTCTTCACGACCGGTTTTCCGCAAGCGCGCTGATCGGCACGAGGGTGATGCCCTTGTCGGCGGCGGTCTTGGCGAAGGCGGCGAGCCGCTCGATGGTGATCGGGAAGGCGGTGGCGGTGGCGACGGCGTAGCCGCGCTCGCGCGCGATGGCGCGGAGCTGGTTGAGGCGGTCGTCGATCGCCTCGGCCGAGAGTTCGGCGTCGAGCACGAGGTCGGCGCGCACGAACGGCGTCGTCGTGCCGGCGACCTCGGCGGCGCGGCTGCGGGCCGAGGTGCCGTCGTCGAGATACATCAGCCCGCGTTCGCCGATCTCGTGCATCACCGGCGCAAGCGGGCCGATGTCGGCGGTGAAGCGTGCGCCCATGTAATTCACGACGCCGACGTAGTTGGTGATGCGGCCCATGAACCAGTGCAGGCGGGTGAGGTTCTCGGCCGGCGTCGCGTTGCTGGTCAGCGTGTTGGTGCCGGGGTTGGTCTGCGGATAGTTGAACGGCTCGAGGGGAATCTGGAGCAGCAGCTCGTGCCCGGCGCGCAGCGCCGCGGTGGTCTCGGCCGGAAGGTGATCGCCGTAGGGGGCGAAGGCGAGCGTCACCTCGCCGGGCAGGTCGTCGATGGCGCGGTTGGTGCCGTCGGCGTCGATGCCGACGCCGCCGACGACGATGGCAATGCGGACCTGCGACGAGTCCGAGATGCCGGGACGCGAGTAGGCGTCGAGCGGGCGCAGGCCGTTCGGGCCGACGCGCGGCAGCGGACCCTGATCCGTCTTCTCGTAGAGGCCGGGCTCGGGCAGCGAGGCGATCTGCACCGGCGAGTCGTGGTCCGGGTCGTGGATGATGACCTCGCCGTTGAGGTCGCTGAGGCCGCCGGTCGGCTCCATCTCGGTCAGCGCCGGAGTCGAGGCCGCCGGCTTGGTCGAGGCGGTGATGTCGGCGGCGGGCGGTGCGGGCTTCGGCGGCGCGTCGATCGTGGCGGTGACGGTCGGGCCCTTGGCGGCCGGCGTCAGGTACCAGGCGCCGCCCGCGACAATGGCCACGGCGGCGATACCGGCGGCGGCCAGGGGAATTGGCTGTTCGTACCACTTCCGCCCGGGCTGAAGCCCGAGCGGCTTGACCAGGTCGTCCTTCATCCGCGGCCCGCCGATTCGCTCGTCCCGATGAGGAGAGGCGCCCGCGAGGGGCGCCTCTTTACCTCAGTTCGGTATGACGCGATTCGGGTCCGGCGGGAAGGCGGCGTGGACCTGCAGCCCGCGCAGGAGATCGAGCGCGTAGTGGAGCTGCTTGTCGTCCTTCGGGTCCGGCGGCACGTAGGCGAGCGAACCCGACTGCGCGGCCTTGCCGTTCTTCTCGTCGTCGTTGACGAGATGGCCTTTGAGGCTCGCTTCGCCGCGCGGCTCGCCCGAGAACTGGGCGGCGAGGTCGGGCGGCAAATCCTGCACCACCTCGATGTCGGGCTCGATGCCCTTGGCCTGGATCGAGCGGCCGGACGGCGTGTAGTAGCGCGCGGTCGTCAGGCGGAGCGCACCATCCTTGCCGAGCGGCACGATGGTCTGCACCGAACCCTTGCCGAACGAGCGCGTGCCGATGATGGTGGCGCGGCGCTGATCCTGCAGGGCGCCGGCGACGATCTCGGAGGCCGAGGCGGAGCCGCCGTTGACCAGCACGATCACCGGCTTGCCCTTGGCGAGGTCGCCGGAGTGGGCGTTGAAGCGCTGCGTCTCGTCGGCACGCCGGCCGCGGGTCGAGACGACCTCGCCCTCGTTGAGGAACGCGTCCGAGACGGCAATCGCCTGGTCGAGCAGGCCGCCAGGGTCGTTGCGCAGGTCGACAATGACGCCCTGCACCTTGTCCGGCCCGATCTGGGCGCTGAGCTTGTCGATCTGCGCCTTCAGGCCGTCGAAAGCGTTCTCGCTGAACGAGGCGATGCGGACGTAGATGACCTGGCCTTCGGCGCGGCCCGTGACGGCCTGCACCGTGATCTCGGCGCGGACCAGCTTGATGTCGATCGGCTTCTTGTCGTCGGTGCCGCGCTGGATGGTCAGCGTGATCGGCGTGCCGATGTCGCCGCGCATCTTCTCGACGGCCGCGTCGAGCGTGATGCCGGTGAGCTGCTCGCCGTCGATCGCGATGATCTTGTCGTTGGCGAGGATGCCGGCCTTGGCGGCGGGCGTGCCGTCCATCGGCGAGATCACCTTGATGATCCCGTCCTCCATGGTGACCTGGATGCCGAGGCCGCCGAACTTGCCGGTCGTGGTGACCTGCATGTCCTTGTAGTCCTTGGCGTTCATGTAGCTCGAATGCGGATCGAGCCCGGCGAGCATGCCGTTGATCGCCGATTCGACGAGCTGGGTGTCGTCCGGCACCTCGACGTAATCGGCGCGGACGCGCTCGAAGACGTCGCCGAACAGGTTCAGCTCGCGATAGGCGTCGGAGCTTGCCGCAACCGCCTTGGTCGATGAGAGGAACTGTCCCTGCGTGACGGCAACCGTGGCCAGGGCACCGATCGCGACGCCGGCCAGGAGAAACGAAAATCTGCGAATCATCCGCCTACCTTTTCAACGTTGGAAGCGGCCCACCATGGGGCCGGGTCAATCGACGCCCCGTCCTTCCGGAATTCGATATAGAGCACGGGCTGCGTGACGCCTACGTTCACGGCGCCGACACTGGCCAGCCTCTCTGAGGCCATGACCGCCACGGGTTCCCCGGCAAGCACAAATTGGCCGAGCTGAACATCTATCCGTTCCATGCCCGCCAGAAGCACATGATAGCCATCGCCGGCATTTATGATCAAGAGTTGCCCGTAGCTTCTGAACGGCCCCGAGTAAACCACCCAGCCATCGGAAGGCGACGAGACTTGGGCGCCCTCGCGGGTCGACAGCGAAATTCCCTGCGTCGTGCCGCCGAGGCCGTCCGGATCGCCGAAAGCCTTGATTTCCGTGCCGTTGGCGGGCATCGGCAGCAGGCCCTTGGTGTTAGCGAAGGCGACCTTGGGGGTTAACCGTCCGGCGTCGCCGAGGGATTGGGCGGGCTTATCGCCGGTTTCGGTGCGGGCGAGCTCAGCCGCCTTGGCGGCATCGGCCGCGGCCTTGGCGGTGGCGTTCTCGGCTTCCATGCGCGCGATAAGGTCGCGGAGGCTGGTCGCCTGGTCGGCAAGGACGCCGGCGCGCTTCTGCTCGGCGTCGAGCGCCGCCGCCGAGGCGTCGCGCTGGCTCTGGCGTTCGGCGATCAGCAGGTTGATCCTGGCGCGGCCTTCGGCGAGCGCGGTGGCGTTGGCGCGGAGGTTGTCGCGCTCCTTTTCCTTCGCTTCACGGACGGCGACGAGCTGCTTGAGGTCGGTGGCCAGCGCCTCGGCGGCGGTGCGCAGTTCCGGCACGACGGCGCCCAGCAGAATCGCGGAGTGGATCGAGGCCAGCGCATCTTCCGGCCGCACGAGCAGGGCGGGCGGCGGGCGGTGGCCCATGCGCTGCAGGGCGGCGAGCACCTCGGCCAATACGCCGCGGCGGGCGGCGAGCGAATCGCGGAGCTTGTCCTCCTGATCGAGGACGGCGCTCAGCCTCGCCTCTGCGGCGTCGATGTCGCCCTCAAGCTTCTGCACCTCGCGGCCGCCGTCGATCAGCGACTGGTTGAGGGTGGTGCGGTCCTTGTCGAGGGCGTCGATCTCGGCTTTCAGCGCGGCCTGCCGCGCGGCGGTCAACTGGATGTCCTGGGTGACGGCATCGAGTTCGGCCTTGCGGGCATCGGCGTCGGCGGTAGGCGGTAGCGGCGTCGGCTCGGGGGCGGCTTCCGGCGCCGCCGGCGGCAATTCCTGTGCGCCGGCAGCCGCCATCGCACCGGCGGCGAGGGCGGCAGCGAGCAGGAGAGCGCGGGCGGAACGCATCAGTCGCGATGATAGGGGTGGCCGGAGAGGATTGTCACGGCCCGGTAGATCTGTTCGGCAAGCATGATCCGGGCAAGCTGATGCGGCCACGTCATCGGGCCGAAAGCAAGGCGGAGCGCACTTTTCTGCAGCAGGGCCGGACCGTGGCCGTCGGCGCCGCCGATGGCGAAGACGAGATCGGACGTGCCGCCGTCGCGCCACTTGGCGATCTTGTCGGCGAAGGCGCGGCTGTCGAGGCTCTTGCCGCCTTCGTCGAGCGCGATCAGTACGCCGCCGGCGGGCACCGCACCGAGCAGGGCTTCGGCTTCCTGGTCCTTGCGGGCGGTCACCGCGGCGTAGCGGCTTTCGATGAATTCGCGAGTGGCGACGGTAAGGGCGAGGCTGCGTCCCACGCCCGTGGTGCGCTCGACGTAGCGCTCAAACAGCGCCCGTTCCGGTCCGGCCTTCATCTTGCCGACCGCGGCAATGGTAATCAGCATCGACGTGGCGGCTCCGCTCCCGCGCCGTCACAATTCAGCGCTGGAGCAGCCTACACCTCTACGGGAGCCGCCGGGTGCTCGGCGCGCCACATTTTCTCGAGATTGTAGAAGGCGCGCACTTCCGGCCGGAAGACGTGGACGATGATGTCGCCGGCATCGATCAGCACCCAGTCGCCGGCCGGCAGGCCTTCGACGCGGAAATGATCCCCGCCGGCTTCCTTCAGGTCGCTGATCAGGCGGTCCGCGATCGCGGCCACATGGCGCGCGGAACGGCCGCTGGCGACGACCATGTAGTCGGCCATGGCGGATTTTCCGGTGATGTCGATGGAGGCGATTTCCTCGCCTTTGGAATCTTCAAGGCTGGTCAGAACCACCTTGATGGCGGCCGCGGCTGCAAGTTCACGGCGGGCGGTCGCAAGACGGGGCGAGCGTGGACGCATCTCCCCACTACGAAGTGCGGTTGTCAGCGGTTTTGTCCCTTCTCCGGTCACGTTGCCAAAGGGTCCGCGAGTGCTTCGCGGCACCATGGTCAGGATATGCGTATGACGGTGAAGCTTTCAAGACGTGCGACGCGCGGCACGGAGCGCGGTCGAGGAGATCGGAACGTGCGGCGAAGGCAGGAAAACCCAGGCGGGCGGCGGGCTTCCGGCCAGCGCGGCGGCATCGGAGGGATCGTGGCGCGCGCGCCACAGGCTGAGCGCAGCCGGCGAGGCGAGGGCATCGAGCGCCGATCCCGGGCGGTTGAAGACCGCGATCGGGATCGAGGCGGCGATCGCCTGCCAGCCCTTCCAGCGATGGAAATTCGCCAGGTTGTCGGCGCCCATCATCCACACGCAATCGACGCCGCGGAGCCGCGGCAGCAGGCGGCGGAGCGTCTCGGCGGTGTAGCGCGTGCCGAGCGCGGCCTCGATGCCGGTAACCTTGATCGAAGGATGGCGGATGAGCGCACGGGCGGCGGCGATACGCCGGTGCAGGTCGTTCGACGGCGCGCTCTTCTTCAGCGGATTTTGCGGCGCGACCAGCCACCAGACCTGATCGAGGCGCAGCACGCGGAGCGCGACGCGGCTGACCTCGACGTGGCCGTCATGCGGCGGATCGAACGAGCCGCCGAACAGGCCGATGCGCATGCCGGGGTAGAACGCCGGCAACCGGCAATCGGCAATCGGCAATCGGCCGATTGCCGTTGGCGGAGCGGAGTTCCGACTGCCGACTGCCGATTGCCGATTGCCCACCGCCCCTACGGCCTCACCTGGCCGGCGCCGTGGATGCGATATTTGAAGCTGGTGAGCTGCTCGACGCCGACCGGGCCGCGGGCGTGCATGCGGCCGGTGGCGATGCCGATCTCGGCGCCCATGCCGAACTCGCCGCCGTCGGCGAACTGGGTCGAAGCATTGTGCAGCACGATGGCGCTGTCGACCTCGACGAGGAATTTTTCTGCGGCCGCAACGTCGTCGGTGACGATCGAGTCGGTGTGGTGCGAGCCATAGCGGCCGATGTGCGCGATGGCGGCGTCGAGGTTGTCGATGACCTTTACCGCGATGATGGTGTCGAGGAACTCGGTCGACCAGTCGGCCTCGGTCGCGGGCACGACGTTCGCTACGAGGCTCCGCGTCGTCTCGTCGCCGCGCACCGTGCAGCCGGCCTTCTGCAGCGCCTCGACCAGCGGCTTCAGGTGCGTTGCGACGACGGCACGGTCGACCAGCATCGTCTCCGCGGCGCCGCAGACAGAGACGCGGCGCATCTTGGCGTTGACGACGATCTTCTCGGCCATGGCGAGGTTGGCGGCCTTGTGGATGTAGACCGTGCACACGCCCTCGAGGTGCGCGAACACGGGCACGCGCGCCTCCTGCTGGACACGGGCGACGAGGCCCTTGCCGCCGCGCGGGACGATCACGTCGATGGTGCCGTCGAGGCCGGTGAGCATCTGGCCGACGGCGGCGCGGTCGCGCGTCGGCACGAGCTGCACCGCCTCGGCGGGCAGGCCGGCGGCGGTGAGGCCATCGACGAAGCAGCGATGGATCGCGACGGAGGAACGGAACGCATCGGAGCCGCCGCGCAGGATCGCGGCGTTGCCGGCCTTGAGGCAGAGGGCGCTGGCGTCGGCGGTCACGTTCGGGCGGCTTTCGTAGATGATGCCGATGACGCCCAGCGGCGTGCGCACGCGCTCGATGTGGAGGCCGTTCGGGCGATCCCACGCCGCGATGACGGCGCCGACGGGATCGGGCAGGGCGGCGACTTCCTCCACGGCGCGGGCGATCGCCTCGATGCGCTTGGCATCGAGGATCATGCGCTCGACGAACGACGGCGCGACGTCCTGCTTGCGCATGTCGGCGACGTCCTTCGCATTCTCCGCGAGGATCGTCGTCGCATTCTTGCGGATCGACGCGGCGGCGGCGCGCAGCGCGGCATTCTTGGCGGCGGTGGTGGCAAGGCCCAGAACGCGCGCGGCTTCGCGCGCGGCGCGGCCGATCGCGGCCATCCCGGCGGCGATGTCGGTCTTCCCGATTCTCTCGACTTCAGCGACGCTCATCGGCGCTAAACCCTGGTGCGCCGCGGTTCTCTTGGCCGCGGCGGCAGTGGTTTCGCACGGGCGGCGCGCGGCTGCAACGATCCAGCTTCGGAACCGCCGAAAGCGGCCCGATTCCGCTGGACTATGGCCGGGGCGCAGGCCATCAGAAGCGGCCCGCGCCGCGCCCGAATCCGAACAACAATAACAATGGCCGTCACCAACCTCCGCGCCCAGAACATTCCGCTCGGCATCGGCCTGATGGTCGGCGCGATCGCGCTGTTCTCGCTCAACGATGCGCTGGCGAAATGGCTGGCGGCGAACTACCAGGCGCCGCAGATGCTGTTCTTCCGCAGCATCCCGGCGCTGCTGCTCCTGCTGCCGTCGATCCGCAAGCTCGGCTGGCGCTCGCTGATCGACGTCGAGCGGCCGTGGCTGCAGGCGATGCGCGCCGCGATCGGCGCGATCGAGACGATGCTGTTCTACTGGGCGGTGCAGAAACTGCCGCTCGCCGACGCGATGACCTACTACCTCGCCGGGCCGATCTACGTGACGGTGATGGCGGCGCTGTTCCTGCACGAGAAGGTCGGCTGGCGGCGGTGGACGGCGGTGCTGGTCGGCTTCCTTGGCGTGGTGATCGCGCTCGGGCCCTCGGCGCTGTCGTTCGGCTGGTCGGCGCTGATCGCGCTTACCGGCAGCATCATCTATTCGATCTTCCTGGTGACGACGCGGGTGGTGCGCGGCACGCCGGACTCGGTGCTCGCCGCGTGGCAGGTGACGGCGGGTCTCATCTTCGGCGGCATCGTCTCGCCGTTCGTCTGGGTGCCGGTGGCGCACTGGTACGACGGCGGGCTGATGGCGCTGCTCGGTGTGGCGGCGCTGCTCGCCATCCTCGGCGTCAACCGCTCGCTCGCCGTGGCGCCGGCCTCGGTCGTCGTGCCCTACCAGTACACGATGATCGTGTGGGCGGTGATCTTCGGCTACTTCGTCTTCGGCAACGTGCCGTCGGTGCAGACGCTGGTCGGCGCCGCCATCATCATCGGCGCCGGCCTGTTCATCTTCTTCCGCGAGCAGCAAGTGGGGCTTGCGCCGGCGCAGGAGATTGCACCCGAGCGTTGAAGACGGCGCCGTCCCCGGGTAGCCTCGGCTCGTCTCGTGGAGGCGGGACGAAAAAAGGGGGGAATAAAAATGATACGGGGAGTGAAGTTGGCCACGCTGGCGTGGCTCGCTGCCGCTGTGCTTGTGCCGGCGGCGGCGTCTGCCGACCTCTTGAGCTTCCGGGTGCACCTCAACGGCGCATCCGAAGTGCCGCCAGTGACGACCGATGCCAAAGGCTCGGCGATCGCCGGCTACGACTCGACGACCAAGGAATTCAACTGGATCATCAATTATTCCGGCCTGAGCGGGCCGGTGACCGCGGCCGAATTCCACGGGCCGGCGGCCAAGGACGCGACGGCGCCGGTGCTGTTCACGATCAGCGGCGATCTCGCCAGCCCGATGAAGGGAACGGCGACGCTCACCGACGACCAGGCGAAGGCTCTGGCCGCGGGGCTGATCTACATCAACCTGATCACGGCGGCGCATCCGGACGGCGAAATCCGCAGCCAGGTGATCCCATCGACCTGAGCGACATCGAAAATAACGGGAGGCGGTGACAACCGGAAAACGCCTACCTATCTTTCCGGCATGACCGCCTCCCGCACTATCCGCGACACCGTTGCCGCCTGGCCGGGAATCAGCGAGGCGCCGGGCCAGTTCGGCGCCATCGACTTCAAGCTGGGCAAGCGCGAGATCGGGCATCTGCACGGCAACGCGTGGCTGGACGTGCCGTTTCCCCGGCGCGTTCGTGACGAACTGGTCGCGGCGGGCGATGCCGACCCGCACCACATACTGCCGCAGAGTGGCTGGATCACCTTCCGCATCCGCAAGGCGGGCGATGCCGAGCACGCGGTAACGCTGCTCCGGCGCTCGTACGATCTCATCAACCGGCAATTGGAACGCCGCAAGGCGCAGTCGGCGGCGGCGAAGGCGTAGCTACTCGCCGCGGAGCGCCATGTCGTCGCGATGGATCATCTCGGCGCGGCCGGCGAAGCCGAGGATCGTCTCGATCTCGCCGCTGTTGCGGCCGGCGATCTTGACGGCGTAGTCGGCGTCGTAGGCGACGAGGCCGCGGCCGATCTCTTCGCCCGCCTCCGAACGAATCTCGACGGCGTCGCCGCGCTGGAAGCTGCCCTCGACGCGGCGCACGCCGGCGGGGAGGAGGCTTTTGCCGGCGCGCAGGGCGCGCACGGCGCCGGCGTCGACGACGATCGTGCCCTTGGCGGCGAGGCCGCCGGAGATCCAGCGCTTGCGCGCGGTCACCGGATTGGCGTCGGGCAGGAACCATGTGCACTTCTCGCCGGCGGCGATGCGCGACAGCGGACCCGGCGCGATGCCGGAGGCGATAACCATGGTGGTGCCCGCCTGCGTCGCGATCTTGCCGGCGGCGATCTTGGTTTCCATGCCGCCGCGCGACAATTCCGATGCGGCCCCGCCGGCGACTGCTTCGATCTCCGGCGTAATGCGTTCCACCGTTTCGATCAGCGTCGCGTTCGGATCGTGCGCGGGCGGCGCGGTGTAGAGGCCGGCAACGTCGGAGAGCAGCACGAGCAGGTCGGCGCTCATCATCGTGGCGACACGCGCGGCGAGGCGGTCGTTGTCGCCGTAGCGGATCTCGCTGGTCGCGACGGTGTCGTTCTCGTTGATGACGGGGATGGCGCGCAGCTTGAGAAGCGTGCCGATGGTGTTGCGGGCGTTGAGGTAGCGCCGGCGCTCTTCGGTGTCGCCCAGCGTGAGCAGCACCTGTCCGGCGGTGAGGCCGACCTTGTGCAGCATGTCGGTGTAGGCATGCGCCAGCGCGATCTGGCCGACGGCGGCGGCGGCCTGGCTTTCCTCGAGTTTCAGGGGTCCACGCGGCAGGCCGAGGACGCCGCGACCAAGGGCGATGGCGCCGGAGGAAACCACCAGCAGTTCGCGGCCGCCGCGCGCCAGTTGCGCGATGTCGTTGGTCAGTGCCTCCAGCCACGCCGAGCGCAGGCGGCCGGTCTCGCGATCGACAAGCAGCGACGAGCCGATCTTGATGACGATGCGGCGGAAGTCTTCCGGCTTGCGCGTCACGACCGCCAGGCCTCTTCCTTCTCGGCGGGGATGACGTCGCCGCGCGCGGCCTTGGCTTCGGCGGCGATTTGCGCCACGGCGCGCAGCACCGCTTCGACGCCTTCGCCGCTGACGGCGGACATCAGCAGCGGGCGAACGCCGGCGGCCTTGCGGAGCTTCGTCTGCACCGACTTGGCGGTCTTGGCGTCGATCGCGTCGACCTTGGTGAGCGCGACGATCTCCTGCTTCTCGTCGAGGCCATGGCCGTAGGCGGCGAGCTCGTTGCGTATGGTGACGTAGTCGGCGGCGGGGTCTTCCGCCGTGATGTCGACGAGGTGGAGCAGCACGCCGGTGCGCTCGACGTGGCCGAGGAAACGGTCGCCGAGGCCGGCGCCTTCGTGGGCGCCCTCGATCAGGCCAGGGATGTCGGCGATGACGATTTCCCTTCCGTCGATGCGCGCGACGCCGAGGTTCGGCGTCAGCGTCGTGAACGGGTAGTCGGCGATCTTCGGCTTTGCGGCCGAGACGGCGGCGAGGAAGGTCGACTTGCCGGCGTTGGGCAGGCCGACGACGCCGGCGTCGGCGATCAGCTTCAGGCGCAGCCAGAGCCAGCGCTCCTCGCCCTCGAGGCCGGGGTTGGCGCGGCGCGGGGCGCGGTTGGTCGACGACTTGAAATGCGCGTTGCCGAAGCCGCCGTTGCCGCCACGCGCCAGCAGCACGCGCTTGCCGTCGGTGTCGAGATCGGCGATCAGCGTCTCGCCGTCCTCGTCGAGAATCTCGGTGCCGACCGGCACCTTGATGACCAGATCCTCGGCGCCGGCGCCGGCCTTGTCCTTGCCCATGCCGTGCTGACCGGCCTTGGCCTTGAAGTGCTGCTGGTAGCGGTAGTCGATCAGCGTGTTGAGGTTGGCGACGGCCTCGGCGTAGACGTCGCCGCCCTTGCCGCCGTCGCCGCCGTTCGGGCCGCCGTACTCGATGAACTTCTCGCGGCGGAAGGAGACGGAGCCGTTGCCGCCATCGCCCGAGCGGACGTAAATCTTGGCTTCGTCGAGGAATTTCATGGGTTTACAGGGCCGGTGACGCGACCCGGAAGCGGGCGGCGGTCAGTACGGCATGGATATGCGCGACCTCGCCGCCGCGCGCAAGCGAACGAGAGATGCCGGTACCGACGCGGCGGAAGCCGAGTTTTCGCGCGACGCGCTGGGAGGCCGGATTGTCGATGAAGACTCGGTAGTGGATGACCGGCAATTCGAGCGCGTCGAAGGCGTAAATCACGAGCGCACGGCCGGTCTCAGTGGCGAATCCTTGGCCCCACGCCGATTTCGCAAACCAGTAACCAATCTCGGAACGATACGGCATCGCGAACAGGCTGCAGATGCCGATAAGCTTGCCGGTGTGCTCGACCGCAAGGTTGATCGAGCCGGGCTGGCGTTGCGTCGCGAGGAACGCGCGGCCGTCCGCTTCCGAGTAGGGATGCGGAATGCGCGTCGTCATCTTCGCGATGTCGTAGTCGCGGCAGTTGGCCACGATCGCTTCGAGGTCCGCGTCGCGCAGCGGCCGGAGCGTGAGACGCGCTGTTACCAGCGTCGGCTCACGCCGCGGTTTCGCTCTGCGCGACATGGCGGCGTCCTTCCTTGCGGGGCGCGCCCCACGCCTTGAGGCTCGACCAGGTGCCGCGGTCGAGCGCGAACCGCTCGATCGGGAAGGCGCCGCGGCCGGGCAGACGCACCATGCCGGTGCCGCGATACTGGAAGCCGCACTTCTCGATGACGCGGCGGGCGCGGTCGTTGGCGGCGCGGTTGGAGCACCAGACCATCGTGGTTGCCGCATTCTCGCAGAAGACGCGGTCGATGAGCGCGTGGGCCGCTTCGGTGGCGAAGCCATCGCCCCAGTCGGGCTCGCCGATCCAGACGCTGATCTCGACGCCGGAGCCGAGGCCGGTGCCGCCGTAGCTGGCGCCGCCGACAATGCGGCCGGTGTGAGCTTCGACGACTGCCAGCGCGGTGCCGCGGTCGATGGTGGCGCACAAGCTCGGAGCGATCGCCGGGTTGGCGGCGAGCGCGTTCATGGCCAGCTCGTCGGCCGGCCGGCGGAGCCTGAGATGCAGCCGCTCCGTCACTATCGCTTGGTACGCACTCTCCGTGAGACCCCCGGTGCCCATGGTTCCCTCCGTCAGGCAAAGAAAAAGGGGAGATGGTGTCCCATCTCCCCTTTAAGCCTGTCGTCGCCGGGTCGATGTGACACCGGCGAAATATGTTGCCGGCGCTATTCAGCAGCCTCCATTGCGGCGTTAGCCGGGGCTACCGAGATGTAGGTGCGGCCGTTGGCTTTCGTCTTGAACTGCACGACGCCGGTAACGGTGGCGAAAATCGTGTGGTCCTTGCCGAGACCGACGCCCGTGCCGGTACGCCACTTGGTGCCGCGCTGACGAACGAGGATGTTGCCGGCAAGAACGGTCTCGCCGCCGAAACGCTTCACGCCCAAGCGCCGACCGGCCGAATCACGGCCGTTGCGCGAGGAGCCACCTGCCTTCTTGTGAGCCATCGCGGTCTCTCCTTACTTCGCCGACTTCTTGGCGCGCGGCTTCCGCACTGCCTTCGGCTTGGTCTCTGCCGTCTCGCCTTCCGCGGCGACGGGCTTGGCCTTCGCCACCTTCTTCGGGGCCGCAACCTTCTCCTTCGAGGGCTGCTTGCCGTCGGTCAGGATCTCGGTGATCCGCACGACCGTGTGGTCCTGGCGATGGCCGCGGCTGCGCTTCGAATTCTGGCGGCGGCGCTTCTTGAAGACGAGGATCGTGGCGGACCGGCGATGCTCGACGATCTCGGCCGCGACCTGAGCATCGGCGACCAGCGGGCTGCCGAGCGTGATCGTGTCGCCGCCGACGGCGAGAAGCTCGCCGAACGTGACGGTGTCGCCCTTTTCGCCGGCAAGGCGCTGGAGCCGGATCGTGTCGCCTTCGGCGACCTTGTACTGCTTGCCGCCGGTCTTGATGATTGCGTACATGACTTAAAGTCCGGTTCTGCCGCGCACGGTCCAACCCCTGTAAGCGAGGCAAACCGGCCGAATCTCAAGAAAAATCAAAAGGCGCGGCATGGGCCGCGCCGATTTCGCGGCATTTACAGGGATGGCGGTTTCCCTGTCAAGGATGAGGCGCCGCCTAGCGATACGTCTCCGCGACATGGCTGACGGCGACGTCGGCCGCCGACGGCATCCTTCCGTCGAACGAGCGGAAGGCGACGGTGCGGGTCTCGCCCGGCAGCAGGGTGAAACTGGCGTCGTCGAAGGCGCCGCCGAACGCTGATGCTTCGGGTTTGACGAAGAAAGCCGGCTTGTCGGCCGAGAGGGTAAAGACGCCCGGCTTGCCGCCGGCGCCCAGAACGACCCTGGCTTCCGGCAGGTCGTAGCGCTTGTACTTGTCCACCATCACGGTCATGCGGAGCGCGTCGTCGTAGGCCATCGCGCCCTTTCGCTTTGCCTCGAGCACATAGAAGAAGCCGCTGCCTGCCGGCACCGCCACGGTGCCGATCTCGGTCGAGCGATCCGGCGGCACGGCGCCCGACAGCGTCGTCTCGTCCAGTACCTTACCGTCCATGTCGATGCGGCGGACGCGCACGTCGAGCGCCACCGCCTCGTGCAGATCGTTCAGGCCGATCACGAGCAGCTTGCCGTTTTCGATACGCGGCGCGATCGCGACGGGCGCGTAGAAGCGGCGCGCGTGATAGTGCAGCGTCTTCCAGCCGATGGCGGAATCGACGCTCGACCAGGAGATTGACGGCCATACGTCGTTGAGCTGCCAGTAGAGCGTGCCCATCGTGTGCGGCTTCAGGCTTCGCCAGAAGCGCACCGCCGTCTCGATCGCGAGGCCCTGCTGGAGCTGCGAGAGATAGACGAACTTCTCGAAGCTGGTCGGGACGCGGAAGTAGCGCGTCATCGTCTCCAAGATCTTGCTGTTGCCGGTGCCGCTGCGCTGGTGGAACTCCATCACCGGCGAGGTGACGTTCCACTCCTTCCTGTCGGCGAACTGGCGCATGACGTTGAGCGTCGGGAACGCCTGGAAGCCGAACTCGGAGCAGAAGCGCGGGCGGACGTCGTAGTAGTGCTCGAAGTCGCGGCTCTCGTGCCAGACCGACCAGAAGTGCATGTCGCCGGCATTGTCTTTGTGCCAGTTGTCGCTGAAGTCGAGCTTGCCGGAGCACGGCGACGACGGCCAGAAGGTGCGATCCGGATCCGACTCGAGGATCGCGGTTTCGATGACGCGGCCGAGGCGGTCGTAGTTGACCAGGTAGAGGTCGCGATTGTTCTTCGACAGGTCGTACCAGGTGAGCGAGCCGATCACCTCGTTGTCGCCGCACCAGAGTGCGACACAGGCGTGCGAGCCGAGCCGCTTCACCTGATAGCGCACCTCCTCATCGACGACCTTGAGGAAGTCCGGCGTCGAGGGATACTGCGAGCAGGAGAACATCATGTCCTGCCAGACGAGCAGACCCAATTCGTCGCAGATCTCGTAGAAGGCGTCGAACTCGTAGAAGCCGCCGCCCCAGACGCGGATCATGTTCATGTTGGCGAGCGCGGCTTCGCGCAGCAGCAGCTCGATGCGTTCGCGCGTGATGCGCGAGGGCAGGGCGTCGGCCGGAATCCAGTTGGCGCCTTTGGCGAAGATGTCGATGCCGTTGATGCGGAAGGTCATCGACACGCCGGCGGCGTCGGCCTCGTTGATCAGCTCGAGCTTGCGCAGGCCGATCTTCTTTTTCACCGCGTCGCCGGGGATCGCGACCGAGGCGTCGTAGAGCGGCTGCGCGCCATGCCCCGCCGGCCACCAGAGGTCGGGCTTGTCGATGTCGATCGACAGCGCGACCTTGCCGCCGTGGGCGAGACTCGTGGCGACGTCGGCCTTCACGGTCTTGCCAGCGAAGGTGAAGGTGACGGGCACGGTCGCGTCGCGGCGCGATTCCAGTTCGACGTCGGCGATGACCGTTACCCTGCCGCCGTCGTGATGCTTCTGCCGGATCAGCACGTGCTCGATGCGCGCGTCGTCGAAGAAGCGGATGACGGGATCGGCGTAGACGCCCAGCACCATGACTGCCGGACCCCAGTCCCAGCCGCCGTGGCACTGCGCCTTCCGCAGCATGTTGAGGTCGGTGATGATGTTGTTGGATACGCTATAGGGGATCGGGAACGGCTGCTTCGCCGCGCGCGCCTTCGCCTCCAGCACGGCGGAGTGGAAGCGGATGGCGATATCGTTGTTACCCGCCTTGAGCACGTTGCTGAGGTCGAGGCGGTGGCGGACGAAGCTCGACTCGAGTCTGGCGACCGGCGTGCCGTTCACCGTGACGTCGGCGATGGTGTCGACGAAATCGAGATCGAGAACCGGCCACTTGCCGGCGAGGTCGGCGGCGGCGACGTCGAAGGAGCGGCGGATTTCCCACTCGGTCTCGGCGACCCAGCGGACGTCGAGTTCGTTGGTGCCGATCAGGGGATCTGGGATCTTGCCGAGCGCCAGCAGCGCCGAGTGGATGTCGCCGGGAATCGGGCAGTCGCCGACGGCAATGCCCTTGGCGTCATGGAGCGTCCACGGTCCCGCGAGTGACGCCTTGGTCATCGTCATTTCCCCTGAATTTTCCGTCGATTAAGCGAAGCGGAGGGCGCTCCGCGGCGCGCACACTAATGCAATCGCGAAGCCGCCGCCATCGCGATCCCGCGCTGTTCAATACGGATCAGGCGCGCCGCATCGTGTTGGCGATGAAGGCGAGGATCGCCAGGATGATCGCGACCCAGAACAGGATCTTGGCGAGACCGACCGCGGCGCCGGCGATGCCGGTAAAGCCGAGCAGGCCGGCGAGCACGGCGACGACGAGAAAGACGAGCGTCCAGTGCAGCAGGTTGGAGAAGTTCATCGGCGTGTCCTCTAAGGGTCCGGCGCCGTCGTGGCGGTGTGCTCGGGGTCGGGCTCCTCGACGGCATGCACGTCGCTGGTCGAAAGGAACTCGGCGAGCGGCGCCAGCGCCGGAAAGTTGTCGGCGAACACCTTGACCACGACGAGCAGCGGCACGCCGATGATGGCGCCGACGATGCCCCACATCCACGTCGTCAGCGACAGGAAGATGAGGATGGCGACGATGTTCAGTTCGAGCCGGCGGCCGACGATGAGCGGCGTGACGAAGTTGCTCTCGATAATCTGGATGGCGAGATAAGCGAGCGGCACAAGCGCCGCCTGGGCCAGCGTCGGGAAGGTCGAGATCGCGACCGCGGTGGCGAGCACGTTGCCGACGAAGCCGCCGAGATACGGGATGAAGTTGAGCAGCGCCGCGGCGATGCCCCAGACCAGCGGACTGGGCATGCCGAGCGCCGCCATGGCGAGGCCGACGCACACGCCGAAGCCGGCGTTGATCGCGGTGATGGTCAGCAGGTAGCGCGAGACTTCGTTCTCGATGTCGCGCAGCACGCGCAGCGCCCGCTTCTTGCCGCTGAGGTCCGGCGACACGCGGATCAGCTTGGCGCGGAGCGTCGTGCCCGACGCGAGCAGGAACAGCGCCAGGATCATGGTGGCGCCGAAGGTCGTGCCGAAATCGGCGGCGGTGCCGGCGACCCAGCCGAGCAGGCCGGAATCCTGCTGCACCACGACGCGCTGCGGCTCGCCCGGCTGCGCCGGCTGGTCGGCCACGCCGCCGGTCGTCAGAGCCTGGATCTGGCGGCTTGCCTCGGCAAGCCGCGCAAACGGTTCGCGCAGGAAATCGAAACGGTCGCGCACCTTGGCGACAAGCTGCGGCGTCTCGGTGATCATCTGCGAGACCGGGCCACTCAGCAGCGTCGAGGCCGAGGCGATGCCGACGCCGAGCAGCACGATCAGCATCACGGCGGAGACGGCCGATGGAATGCCGCGATGCGACAGCACGCGGACCAGCGGCGCGAACGTCATGGTGAGGAGAATCGCCAGCACCAGCGGCAGGAAGAAGCTGCGCGCATAGAACAGCGCACCGCAGAGGAGGATGATGAAGGTGCCGACGACGGCGACGCTGACCGCCGGCGAGACCAGCGCCGTCGCCGCGACGCGGACTTCGTGGGCGTGGGTCTGTGCCTCGGGCGTGTGGGGCGGCGTGTGGTTCATCGGCGGAAGAACTGGCGCCCGAGGAGATAGGCGACAAGGGCGGCGCCCGCGATCGCACCGGCGACGCCGAGCTCCGGCATGGCGCCGGACGCGGCGATGCCGGCGAGCGGTGCGGTCGCCTGCCGGTTCCGCTTGGTGAGGGCGAGGCTGATCTGGATGATCAGCGCGATAACGATGAACACGCCGGCGATGATCGCGCACGCGATGATCGGCCCGACGACCGATGCCAGCCACACGGTGAAGGCGGCGAGCAGGAAGCCCAGCGCGATCAGCCACAGCACGATCGCCACGGTGGCGAGGATCGCGCGGCGGGTGGCGCGGCGAATCTCTTCTTTCAGCGCCGCGAAGCCGATCGCGGAGATCAGCCAGCGGAGGATCATCTCGCTATCGGCTGCCGAGAATGCCGACCAGGAAGCCGACGCCCAGCGCGATCAGCACCGAGCTCATCGGGTTCTGCTTGATCTGGCCTTCCAGCGTCGCGATGCCGGCCTGGGCGGCATCGGCGGCGGCGTCCATGCCGTCGGCGCCGAGCTGCTGGGCCTCTTCCCAGGCTTCCTCGCCGAGGCGGCCGGCGGCCTTCGCCGCCTTCTTGGCGTCCTTGGCGAAGGCGGTCTGCGCCTTCACGGCCTCGGAGGCGAGCTTGCCGACGGTGTCGGTCAGCGCGGCGATATCGGCGCGCAGCGCCGCGATATCTTCCTGGAAATCTTTCTCGGGATTGGCCACTGGAGTCCCTCCTGCCGGTCGAAGCACCGGCGCCAACAACGCGCCGGAAGGCTTTTCGATCCGTTGTTGTACGAATTCAGCCGGCGCGGACCCCTCGCACGCCGGTCGATCTGTCTTCTTATACTATGCCGCAAGGCGTCAATAATCCACGCGGACGGCTCAGAACGGCAGGTTCGTTGGGTTTGTCGTAAACAATTGCACCAGCGGATCGCTCGTGTATGGTCCGCCGCGCCCGAAAGGGCCGACACTCGCGGAGAGGTGCCAGAGTGGTCGATCGGGACGGTCTCGAAAACCGTTGTGCATGCAAGTGTACCGTGGGTTCGAATCCCACCCTCTCCGCCACCTGCCATCGATAAATGATTGATTTTGCTGTTCAATCGCGTTTCCGTCGCGGCTGCAGACGGGCCTGACCCCAGCCGTGCGCTGATTTCTGCGTTTCGCGTCTTCGACAAGGCGAAGGCCAATGCCATCGCGCTTGAGCAAATCCGGCGCTTCGGTATCACGCGCGTCAACGATGGCAACCAGCTCATCGGGGTGCTTTCCGGCGGCGAGCGTCAAGTCCTTGCGATCAGTCGCGCCATGTACTTTGGCGCGTCCTTATTCCTGATGAGCCGACCTCGGCGCTTGGCGTCAAGGAAGCAGCGATCGTGTCACGCTTCGTGCGCCAGGCTTGCGCTGAAGGCGCCGCGATCGTCTCCATCACCCATAACGTGCGTCACGCGTTGGCGGTCGGAGACGACTTTGCCGCGCTGATTCGGGGCTAGGTCGCCGCCGAGTTCCGTCGCGGCGAGAAAACCTGCGAGGAGGTGTTGAATCCTGTGGCCGGCGGTGAGCAGATGGCCGCTCTCGAAGAAGATCTCAACGTCTAGCTGGCTGGGGCGGCAGAAAGCGCGTCCGGCCGACGGCGCGCTGCGCGCCAGGGCTTCGTCCCAGCGTCGGCGCCGATTTCCGTTGGCGCTTGTTGCGACCAAGACCTGGTCACGACGAAAGCCTTGATCGACGCGGATGGAATTCGCTGCCCGGCCGCACTTCGCGCGGTCGATGCCGCGGCGGAGGAGCAGACGATCCAGCTGTAACCGTCGAATTGGTGCCCTCGCTTCGCCGCTGCCAGTTGACGGGAAAAGCAGGCAGATATAGAACGCAACCGGTTTAGTAAACCGGTTGCGTGGCTAGACCGCGCAAAGGTCTGGGAGGGCGCGGGGATGGCGAAGGACGATCCGGATCGTCGCACGACGATTCACGACATTGCGCGTCAAGCGGGGGTGTCGGCCGGTACCGTTTCTCGCGTCATCAATCGCCAGCCGGGCGTCGGCCCGGCGACGCGCGCGCGCATCGAGGAATTGGTCTCGACCGCCGGTTTCCGCGCCAACGTGTCCGCCCAGCAACTCTCCACCGGCCGCAGCCGGCTGCTCGGCATCGTCTTCCCGGTCGAGATGGCGCGTATCGTCATCCATCCGGTTTACCCGCAACTGCTCGCCGCGATCGGCGACGCAGCGGCGGAGCGCGGCCACGCCGTCATCCTTGCAACGACGCCCTCGCACGACAAGATCGACCAGATGCTCGACGTCCTGACGCGCCATCGCGTCGATGGCGTCATCCTGCCGGCGGCCGGTCCGGACGATCGGCTCATCCCGGCGCTCACCGCACTCGATGCACGTACCGTGCTCATCGGCCACCGCAGCGAGGACCAGAATCTGCGCTGGGTGGATAGCGACCACGATGTCGCCGCCTATCGCCTGACACGTCATCTGATTGAACAAGGGCGCAAGCGTCTGTGGCATCTCGGCGGCCCGACCGAAGTCTCCGCCAGCGCCCTCCGCGCCGCCGGCTTCCAGCGCGCCATCCAGGAAGCGGGTGACGTGGTCGAGTGGTCGGCAATGGAGTCGATCAAGTTCGACACCGGTATCGCCGTTGCGCATGCGCGCTCGTTCCTCACCAGTCCAAACGGATCTCCCGACGCCGTCATTTGCGGCAGCGACCTCATCGCCGCGGGCGTCCTGATGGCAGCCAGGGAACTCGGGATCACGGTGCCCGACTCGCTGGCGGTCACCGGCTTCGACGATCTCGATATCGCCGCCCATACGATGCCGGCCCTGACCTCCGTGCGCATGCCGCTGCAGGCGCTGGGCACCGCCGCCGTGTCGCTGCTGCTCGACTACCCGACGTCGGTCACCCCGCGTTCGGTGCTGCTCGAGACCGAGATTTTGTACCGCGGCTCGACCGAGCCGTTTCCCAGCACGGCGTCAACCGCCCGTCGGCGAGATTGAGTGAGGATTGAGACTATGAGCGCGTTGCGTATCGGTATCGTCGGTCTCCACAACCACTATCACGCGTTCCCGTTTGCCGATGAGCTGCAGAAGGGCATCGACGGTCTCGAGCTCGTCGCGGTTTCCGACGAGCGCGAGTGGCTGGCGAAGAAGTTCGGCGAGGAACGCCTGAAGGGCGACTGGACGACCGACAGCGAGGCGCTGATCAAGCGCAAGGACATCGACGCGGTCATCATCACGTCGTTCACCTCCGCCCACGCCGACCAGGTCGAGCTCGCGGCGAAGCACGGCAAGCACGTTCTCCTCGACAAGCCAATCTCGACCACGCTGAAGGATGCCGACCGCATCGTCGCCGCCTCGCAGAAGGTCAAGGTCATGATGGCCTACCTGCTGCGCTTCATCCCGGCTTACCTCGAGGCCTACGAGGCGAAGCAGAAGGGCGCGATCGGCAAGCTCGTCTCGGGCACCTACTCGATCCGCGTGCCGGCCGAATTCATCAAGGACTATCCCGGCGCCGATCACATGGGCTGGTACATCGACCCGATCAAAGGCGGCGGCGGCGGCTTCCTCGATCATGGCGTTCATTTCACCGATTTCTTCCGCTGGTTCTTCGGCTCCGACCCCGTGTCGGTGACGGCGACGATCGGCAACCTCACGTATCCGGAACTGAAGACCGACGACTACGGCATCGCGACCTACACGCTGAAGGACGGCGCCATCGTCACGGTCGAGTCGACCTGGCACGCCGGCGGCTGGTTCGCACCGCTGACCAGCCCCGATCGCGCCACGGTCAACGGCACCAAGGGCGAGATCGAGTTCCACTATCAGAAGAGCCCGCAGATCGAGATCCAGGGCATTGAGGATCCGTGGCGCGAGCGCCGCTATGTCGATTTCGTTGGCGGCAAGCGTTACGAGGATTGCTACCGCAACCTGCTGATCGAGTTCCGGGACGTCGTCCGCGACAACCGTCCGGCGGTGCCCAGCGCCGCCGACGGACGCGCTGCCCTTGAGATGGTGCTCGCCGCCTACGAATCCAGCAACACCGGCCGCCGCGTCGCCTTTCCGTTCCGGAGCGCCAAGTGAGCGACGGGGTTCGCGTCGGCGTCATCGGCTCGGGCCGCATCGCGCGGACCCACGCCAGCGCCTACAAGACCGTGGCCCGCGGTCGGCTGACGGCGTGCACCGATGCGGTGCCCGCGGCAGCCAGGGCATTCGCGACGGAGAACGATCTCAAGGTATTCGACAGCCCCGAGGCGCTGCTGGCATCGCCGGACATCGACGCCGTCATTATCGCCACGCCGAACGGGCTCCACGCCGAGCAGACTGTCGCCGCACTGCGGGCGGGAAAGCACGTCTTCTGCCAGAAGCCGATCGCGATGACGCTCGCCGAGGCCGACACCGTCGTGGCGGAGGCGAAGCGGCATCCGAAATCGGTCCTCCAGTACGGCTTCATGCTGCGCTTCACGCCGCCGCTGGCTGACGTGAAGGCGCGCATCGCCGCGGGCTCGCTCGGCAAGCCAATCGTTTCGCGCTCCGCCATCTTCGGCTGGGAGCCGTCCGCGAAATGGTTCTACGACCCGAAGCAGGGTGGCGGCGTCATCCTCGATACGATGGTGCATTTCGCCGACCTGCTCGTCTGGCTGTTCGGCCCGGTCGACTACGTGCACGCCGATGGCGGCCCTTACGTCCTCGACGGCGCCAAGGAATACGGCAGCGCCGACAACGCGATGGTCACGGTCAAGCACAAGAGCGGCGTGATCTCGCACCAGTACGTCACGTGGACCGCGGGCCACGGCAACTTCACCTTCGAGGTCTATGGCTCGAAGGGCGAGATGATCGTCGATCTCGTGCGCTCGCAGGTCTCGGCCGCCTTCGCGAAGGGCGGCGCCGGGTGGAGCTACCCGGACCTCGTATGGAAATACGGCTACGGCGGTGAGCAGCAGCATTTCGTCGATCGCATCCTCGGGCTCGACGTCGATCCCGGCGCGGCCGCTGACGTCCACGCCGGCCGCGCGGCGTTGGAACTTGTGCTCGCCGCGCAGAAGGCGCTCGACACGCATGAGATCGTCCGATGCTGAACGACCGCATCGGTGTCTGCGTCGTCGGTGGCGGCTTCTGGGCGAAGGCCATGCACCTGCCGGCCTTCCGTTCGATTCCCGGCGTCGAGGTCGTGTCGGTGGTTTCGCGCAGCGAAGCCGGTGCGTCGGCACTCGCCGAGGCGCATGGCATCCAGCGCTGGTCGACCGACTACATCGAGGCCGTGACCGCGCCGGATGTCGATGTCGTCGACATCATCGCGCCGAACCACCTGCACGCGCCGATCGCCATCGCCGCTGCCGAGGCCGGCAAGCACGTCATCTGCATCAAGCCGCTGGCAACGTCGCTCGCCGAGGCCGACCGCATGCTGGAGGCGGCGGCGAAGAACAACGTCCGCCTGCTTTATGCCGAGAACGTGCCGTTCATCCCGGCGGTGCAGGAGATGCGTCGCGTCGTTGACAGCGGCGCTATCGGCAAAGTCTTTCGCGTCAAGGCCGCCGAGGGAATCGGCGAGCCGCACTCGGCCTGGCACTACGATCCGGCCCGCGTCGGCGGCGGCGCGATGATGGACATGGCGGTGCACTCGGTCGAATTCTGCCGCGCCTTCGCCGCCGCGCCATTCGCCTCGGTCTATGCCGACGCCGGCACGTTCCGCTGGGGCGACAGGACCAAAGCGGAAGACACTGCCGTCATGACGCTGCGCTTCGAAAACGGCGTCATCGGCCAATGCGAGGACTCATGGAGCCTCGCCGGCGCGATGGATTCCCGCTTCGAGGTTTTCGGCACCGAAGGCCGCATCCTGATCGACAACCTTCACCGGCAGCCGATCCAGGTGGTGAGCGGAAACGGCCAGTCAGCAGTTCCTCCCGGCTGGTCGTTTCCCTCGCCGATGCCTGGCGCGGTGATGGATGGCCACGTCGCCATGCTCACGCACTTCATCGAAGCGATCCGCAGCGGCAAATCGTCGGCATCGGAAGGCCTCGTCGGCTGGAACGCTCTGGCCGTCATCGAGGCGGCGACGGCATCGGTGAAATCCGGCAAGCGCGAAGCAATCAGAACAAGAAAAGCAGGGTAGGGCGTATGGCGAAGTCCGAGTTGCGTGTCGGCATGATCAGTTGGGCGCACGTCCACGCCGAGTTCCGCGCCAAGGCGCTCGGCGAAATTCCGGGTGCGCGGGTCGTGGCGATTTCCGACGACAATGCCGAGCGCGGGCAGGGCGCCGCCAAGCGGTTCGGCGTCCAGAAGTTCCACAAGCGCTGGCAGGACCTGATCGCCGACCCGGAGGTCGACGTCGTCATGGTCCACTCGGAGAATAGCCGCCACGTCGATCAGGTCGTCGCAGCGGCGGAAGCCGGCAAGCACGTTTTTTGCGAGAAGCCGGTCGCGACAAAGACCGCCGACGCCGTCCGCATGGTGGCCGCGGTCGAGAAGGCCGGCATCGATGGCACGGCGGCGTTCGTCTCGCGCTTCTCCAAGGAAGCGAGCCGCACCAAGGCGATCGTCGACACCGGCGTGCTCGGCGACATCATCAACCTGCGGGCGCTGATCGGCCTTGCCGGCATCCCGGAAATCGGGTGCCCGCCCGACATGACGGCATGGATGGAAGACGCGGCGCTGAACGGTGGCGGCGCCTGGATCGACGAGGGTTCCCACGCCATCGACCTGATGCGCTGGGTCGCCGGCGACATCACGCGCGTCGCGGCGTTCGCCGCCAATCGCGCCAAGCCGCGTTTCAAGATCGAGGACATCGCCGTGGCGATCCTGCGCTTCCAGAGCGGCGCTCTCGGCGAGGCGGCGACCGCGTGGTCCATGGCCGTCGACATCGGCATGCGCAATCACCTCGAAATTTACGGCACCAAGGGCACGCTGATCATGCGCGCCACCGATCCATTCCCGCGCGTCGAGATTTACGACGCGCACGGCAGTGCGCTGACGCGCGGCTGGGCGACGCCGCATATCGAGCCCGATGCCAAGGAGCCGCACGACTACGGCTCGTGGCCGCCGCACCTGCATCACTACAAGCGCGAGGTCGCGTCCTACGTCAGCCGCTACCTCGCCGACCTGAAGCCGTTCGGCCCGACGCTGCGCGACGGCCTTGCCTGTCTCGCGGTGATCGAAGCCGGCTACGCCTCGACGCGCGACGGCGGCAATGCGGTCGCCGTGCCGAGCGTCGATGCATTGCTGAAAGGAAAGATCTGATCGTTCCCGAAAGGCGCGAAAGCCCCGGCGCCCTGAGGGTCTGACGGTTCGGGGGAACCAGAAGAAAAGACTTCAGAGAGAAACGCTTCAAAGCTAGGGAGAAGAAACCCAATGAGTCGCATATCGATTGGTCTGCTGGCCGGGCTTGTGCTCGTTGCCGGCGTGCCGGTGGCGGCGCAAGCCGCCGATCCGGTCGGCAAGTTCGACGGTGCCACGCTTTCCCTGTCGCGCTGGGCGGGCGATCCGTGGACGGCAGCACAGGTGAAGTCGGCGGATGCCTGGAACGCGGCGACCGGCGGCAAGCTCACGGTCGATGCCATCCCGTACGAAAACCTGCACGACAAGCAGGTGCTCGAAATGTCGAACGGCACCTACGACATCATGTACGTCCATCCAAGCTGGTTCGGCGAATACGTCTCGGCCGGCGCGCTGCTGCCGATCGACGACCTGCTCGCCGACGCTTCGGCCAATCCGCCTGGCTTCTCCAAGAACGACTACCTGCCGTCGGTGCTGTCGCAGGGCGCCTCGGGCGGCAAGCAGTACTGCCTGCCGGATTTCGTAGCCTCGGTTGTCGTCGCCTACCGCAAGGATCTGTTCGACGCAGCCGGGCTTGCCGCGCCGAAGACACTGGACGACGTGCTCGCCGACGCCGCCAAGCTGAACGGCAAGGACGGCATCGCCGGCATCACGCTGCCCGGCAAGAAGACGGGCGCCACCGCCGACGTGCTGGGATCGCTGCTCACCGCGTACGGCACGTGGTGGTACGACAAGGACGGCAAGTCGTCGCTCGATGTCGATGCGGCCACGAAGGCGATCGACTTCTACGTCAAGGCCTCGAAGTTCGCCCCGCAGGGCATCCTCAACTATCACTTCGATGAGGTTGCCACGGCGGCGGCGCAAGGTCAGGCCGCGATGGCTGTATCGACCACGGTGTCGCTATCGTGGGTCGAGGACCCGGCGAAGTCCAAGACCGTGGGCAAGTGGGCCTACGCCCCGCTCGCCGTCACGGCCGACAAGCCGTCGGGCGAGCTGATCTACTGGAACTGGTGCATCAACGCCGCGTCGAAGAACCCAAAGGCCGCGTACTCGTTCCTGCAGTACTGGACGAGCGCGGCGCAGCAGGGCGCGGTCGCGAAGGTGGCGGCAACAGCCGGTGCGACCAAGGCGTTCTACGAGGACAAGGATCTCGTGGCGAGCCTGCCGTTCCTGCCCGCTCTCCAGGGTGCGCTGCAGAACGCCAACGCCCAGCCGAGCCTCGCCAACTGGAGTAAGGTCCAGGACGAGATCGAACTCGCCGTGCAGGGTGCGATCGAGGGCAAGACCTCGCCGGCGGACACCGCGAAGGCGATCCGCGCGATGCTCGACAAGGAACTGGGTGGCTAACACCACGATCACTCGCGGCGGCGGAGCGGCAGTCATGTCGCCCCGCCGCGCTTCCCGTTTGGAGGACGGTACGCTGCTGGGCTACGCCATGCTGGCGCCCGCCGTGGTCCTCGTCGGCATTCTTATTCTCCTGCCGCTTGCCTATTCGGTCGTCCTCAGCCTCTACGACTGGAAGCTGCTCGAGATGAACCGCCCCAAGAAATGGACGGGCCTCGGCAACTACTGGAAGCTCATTACCGACGACGGCCTGCACAACGCCTTCATCAACACCGTCATCTTCATGGTCGGCGCGGTTACGGTCGAGCTGGTGCTCGGCTTCATCATCGCGCTCGCCGTCTTTCACATGACGCAGGGCCGGCGCCTCGCCAACGCCATCATCCTGCTGCCGATGGTGATCACGCCGGTGATCACGGCGCTGCTCTGGCGCTACATGCTCGATCCGCAATTCGGCATCGTGGCGCAGGTGATGACGGCGCTCGGCGGCCACGGCGGCATCGACGTATGGGGCTCGTCGATGCTGGCACTGCCCGGGCTGATGCTGGTCGACGTCTGGCAATGGACGCCGTTCGCCATCCTCATTCTACACGCGGGCATGCTCGGGATATCGGAGGAGCAGTTCGAGGCCGCGGCAGTCGACGGGGCAGGGTACCTGCGTGTCGCCTTCTCGATCATCCTGCCGGCGATCATCCCGCAGGTGCTGATCGTGCTGCTCTTCCGCTCGATGGACACCTACCGCATCTTCGATACGGTGTTCGTGCTGACGCGCGGCGGCCCCGGCGTCTCGACCGATACGCTCGGCCTCTTCACGTTCCGCAACGGTTTCTCGTACCTGCAGATGGGCTACGCGATGGCGCTCAGCGTCTTCCTGCTGGCGACGGTCGGACTCATCTCGGCGGTCTATATCCGGCTGCTCCGCCGACGGGGGATGCTGTGAGCGCCCGCGCGGTCGGCGGCAGCAACACGCGCGCCTGGCAGATTGCCAGCTACGGCATGGTGCTGTTCTTCCTCGCGTGGGTTCTGATTCCGATCTGCACCGTAACGCTCAACTCGTTCAAGCCCGCGACGGCCATCTTCACGACCACGCCGGACTTCGCTTTCGTTCCGACGCTCGAGCACTACGCCAACATCTGGGCCAAAGGGAATTTCGCCCGGCAGTTTCTTAACTCGACGATCGTCGCCGTCGGCACCGCGATCCTGGCGCTGGGCTTCGGGACGCCTGCCGCCTACGCGCTGACGCGGCTGCCTGTGCACGGCGCCGAACGCTGGTTCCGGGCCTTCCTGCTGGCGCGCATGGTCCCGGCGGTGTCGCTGGTCGTGCCGCTGTTCATCCTGCTGCAACTCGCCGGCCTCAAGAATACTTTGCCCGGGCTGATCCTGACTCACACCGGCTTCACCCTGCCGCTGGTCGTCTGGATGATGCGCTCCTTCTTCCAGGACGTGCCGCGTGAGCTGGAGGAGGCCGCCGTGGTCGATGGCGCCAGCCGTTGGCTGACCTTCTGGCGTGTCGCGCTGCCGCTGACCTTGCCCGGCCTCGCCGCTACCGCGGTGCTCGTCGTTTTCTTTTCGTGGAACGAATTCCTGTTCGCGCTGGTGCTCACCGGGCCGCAGATGCAGACCGTGCCGATCGGGGTGTCCGCCTTCGTCGGCACGGTGTCGGTGGATTGGGGCGGCAGCTCTGCGGCAGCCGTACTGGCGATGATTCCGATGTTCGTTCTCGGATTGTTGATCCAGCGATTCCTGGTTTCCGGGCTCGCGATGGGGGCCGTCAAAGGCTAGCGCTATCCCCCGGATCCGGCAGTCGGAATTCCCTGTTCTTTGGGTAGGGAGGACCGCGATAAGACCTGACGCGCCCATGCGCCGACTCGCTCCACCGCACGCGCCGCCGCCGGCAGCGCATTTCCGAGCGTCATGAAGCCATGGGTCTCGCCATCGAACATGTCACGTGTGAGGATGTTTCCCGCGGCCGCGAGCCGGTCGCCAAACTCCGCTCCCTCGTCCTTCAGGACATCATGTTCGGCGATGAGAAGGTACGTCGGCGCAAGACCGTCAAATGTCGCCGCCCGCAACGGCGAGGCGTCGGGATGGGACCGGTCGGCGGGCGTTTCGACGTAGTGCTGCCAGAACCACAGCATCCCCGCTGACGTCAAAATCTGCTGGTTCTCGCTTGCCACGAAGGAAGCGCGGCTCGGTTCGTAGTCGGTGACCGGGTAGATCAGCGCCTGTCCGGCAAGTCTCGGTGCACCGCGATCTCGCGCCCGCAGTGCCATGACGGCCGCCAGATTGCCGCCCGCAGAATCGCCCCCGACCAGCAATGGCAGGTCATACTTTGCAGCCGCCCAGCGCACGGCGGCCCAGCAATCTTCGACCGGGACCGGGAAGCGGTACTCCGGGGCCAAGCGGTATTCCGGCAGGACGACGATGCAATTTGCTGCCGTCGCCAGATGCGAGCCGATGGCCGTCCACTCATTGACGCTGCCGATCACCCAGCCGCCGCCGTGCAGGAAGACGAGCACGCCGGCGGGCGTGCCGTGCGGCGTAAGAATGCGCAAAAGAATGTTCGCCCCGTCCACGGGCAGCGCAATGTCTTCGCTGCTTGCGACAGGAACGGCGGGCGAGCCGAGCGAGGTCAGGTTCTCGCTGAGAATGCGCGCCTCGGCGACCGACATCTGCTCAAGCGGCACGCCATCGGACTTTGCGAACTCCGCCATCAGGGCGGCCGCTTCCGGACTCAACGCCATGCAAGTTCCTCCCAGGGGTCAGCGCGATAAAACAGGCGTCGCGGCGTCAAGCGATTTTACCGCCCCCGCCTTGCGCCATTCGGTGGGCGATTGCCCGACAACGCGTCGAAACTCGCGACTGAAGTGATAGATGTCGTAGAAGCCGCAAGTGTCCGCGATCGACGTGACGCTGGCGTCCGGCCGCCCGAGCAGATCCTGCGCGAGCATGATGCGCTCGCGGCGCAACCATTCGCGCGGCGTCATGTGAAAGTGCGCGCGGAACTGCCGGCGAAAATGCGCGGCGCTGACTCGCGCCACGTCTTTCATCTCATCTTCCGTCCAGGCATCGCCGGGCCGCGCGCTCATCGCCGCGGTCAGGCGCGTCACCGATGCGGGCAGTTGCCGGTTCGGTTGCGCGAGGCCTTCGCCGTGCAGCATCGCCATCAGCTCCGCCATCAGCACATTCAGCGCGAGATCGCAGCCCGGCGCCCTGGCGCGCATGCACTCGAACAGCCGCCCAAACCATCCGACCAGCGTGACGCCGCGGCTGATTGGAATCACGCCGCCATCGGGCCCGACGAGAGTCGATCGGATGGCGGCGATGTCACCGCCGTCGACACGCAGCCAGTAGAGCGTCCACGGATCCTCGGCGTCGGCGGCATGTCCGTGCGGCGCCTCTCCCGGCAACCACGCGAGGTCGCCCGTTCGCACCGGCGTGGTCACCCCGTTCACCGTAATCGAGCCGCAACCGGCCACGCAGAACAGCAGATCCTGCCCCGGCGAGGAGGTTCGTTCGATCTGGTAGTCCGGCCCTGCCTCTATCTTTCCGGCTCGCGGAACCGACATAAGAACGTTGGCCCACAAGGGGTCTGGCAGGTAATGGAAGCTCTCTAGAATCGTTGTAGTGCGGCGCCCGGACATGTTCGTTATGTACAAACGATTGCAAGAAGAGTCCATTCTGTTTCGGCGCGCGTCCGTGCAGGTTCAGACCCAAGCGGTGAATTGAGAGAAGTCGCCGCACGGGAAACAGGGGCAGGCAGTGCCCTGCCGGGGAGGACGACGGTGCACATTCCGACGCGGGCGCAGCACGAGCAGTACGTCAAGGACGGCTACTACGTCGTACCCGGCATGCTCACGGCCGAGGAGGTCGATAACTTTCGCTCGCACGCGCGTAGCGACCTCGAGGGGGAGGCCAAAGAAGGCAAGGTCATGGCCAAGGGCGACAAGGCCGGCAAGCAGACCCTGCTCAAGATGTGGAACACCGCCGGCGACGACAAATACGGCCTGCTCGCCCGCGACGAGCGGCTCGTCCACACCGCGCAGTCCATGATCGGCGAGGAGGCCTACCTCTACAGCCACAAGATGACCATGAAGCAGCCGCGCGAGGGCGGCGCCTGGGAATGGCACCAGGATTTCGCCTACTGGTACAACAACGGCTGCCTGTCGCCCGACATGCTGTCGATCTGGATCGCGCTCGACAAATCGAACAAGGCGAACGGCTGCCTCCAGGTCCTGCGTGGTTCGCACGCGCTCGGGCGCATCGATCATATCCGCGAGGACGGTCAGACCAACGCGAGCTCAGCCTACATCGCCGAGGCGCAGAAGCGGTTCGAGCATCTGCACGTGGAGATGGAGCCTGGCGACGGGCTGGTGTTTCACTGCAACCTCCTGCATCGATCGGACGCCAATAACAGCGACACTTATCGCTGGGGCTACATCTGCTCGTACAACGCCGTGGCCAACGCCCCGTTCATGCGGGTCCGCGACTACGGGAACTTCGAGCCGATCAACACCGTGCCCGCGGGCAGCTTCATGAAAGCCTGAATAAGCGAATTGCGTTGACCTTCTGGGGAGGAGGTCGCGGGCGCGCGACGACAGGGAGGAGGAGGAATATGGAACAACAGATCGCCGCGAAGGCCGCCGTTGGAGCGGCGCCTTCGAGGACGCGACGTCTGGTGCTCGGGCGCGAGTTCGGCGTCTTCCTGGCGCTGGTCGCCATGTGCATCGTCCTCACCTTGCTTAACGATCGGTTCCTGACGCCGACAAATCTCCTCAACATCGGTCGCCAAATTTCGCTGGTGGGCATCATGGCCATCGGCATGACGTTCGTGCTGGTATCGGCCGAGGTCGACCTGTCGGTCGGATCGACATACGGACTGTGCGGCATCGTGGTCGGCCTGGTGCTGGTCGCCGGCTACCCGCTCGTGCTGGCGGTCGCCGCGGGGCTTTCGCTCGGCGCCCTGATCGGCCTCATCAACGGCATCCTGTCGACGTACCTGCGCCTGCCGTCGCTGATCGCGACGCTCGGCATGCTCAGCATGGTGCGCGGCGCGGCCCTCATCCTGACCAACGGCAACGCCGTAACCGTCAACGCGCAGGCAGGCGTGCGCCCCGCCGATCTGGCTGCGTTCGAGTTTCTCGGTCAGGGCAAGCTGCTCGGCATCCCGATGCAACTGGTCTTCTTCATCATCATCGCGACCGCGGGCTGGTTCCTGCTTTCGCACACGAGCTTCGGCTTTCGCGTCTTCGCCGTCGGCGGCAGCCCCAAGGCGGCGCGCGTTTCCGGCATCAATGTCGCCGCCGTCAAGATCTGGGCGCTCGTGCTGATGGGTGTCCTGGCGGCATTGGCCGGCACGCTCAGCTTGGCGTTTCTGCCGAGCGGCCAGGCGGGTCGCATGGGCGTCGGACTGGAGCTCGACGTGATCGCCGCGACCATCGTCGGCGGCACCACGCTTGCCGGCGGCGAAGGCACGATCCTCGGAACAATCCTCGGCGTGCTGATCATCGGCGTCCTGCGAAACGGTCTCGTGCTGACGGGGGTTTCGCCCTTTGCGCAGGAATTCCTGATCGGGCTGGTCATCGTCGTGGCCGTCGGCATCGACAAGTGGAGTTCTGCGTCGAAATCAAACTAAACGGGCCCAACAAGGGCCCAAAACCAGAGGAATGGGAGGACTGCGCAATGAGGAAACTAGTCATCCAGACTGCCGTGGCTGCGGCCTGCATCGCCGGGCTGAATTTCGGCGCCGCCGCTGCTCCGGTCAGCATTAACGACTTCAAGCTGGCGCCGCGCATTGCCGACAAGATCAAGTCGGGCAAGGACCTGAACATCATCGTCAGCTACCCGGACGTCTCGCAGGAATTCGAGCCGTTCGTGCTGAAGGGGGTGGAGGCGGCCGAGAAGCAGGACGGCGTGACCGCCAAGGTGATCGGACCGGTCGGCCCGGACGCCGACACGCAGATCAATCAGATCGAGACGTTGATGGACACCATCGACGGGCTCGCGATCGCTTCCGTGTCGACCGACGCGCTGGCGCCGGTGATCAACCGGATGATCGCCGAGGGCATCCCGGTCGTCGCGTACAACACCGACAACCCAGCCAGCAAGCGGCTGGTCTTCGCCGGCCAGGATCTGAAGCAGTCTGGTCGCGAGGCCGGCAAGCTCATGGGCACCGTGCTCGACGGCAAGGGCAAGGTGATCATCACCACGATCAACGCCACCGCGCAGTGGTCGCTCGATCGTGAAGCCGGTGCACGCGAGGCTCTTGCGGCCTTCCCGGGCATCACCGTTGTCAACACGCTGAACACGGGCACCGATCCGCAGGAAATCTACGCCTCGATCGAGAACGCGCTGCTTGCCAATCCCGATGTCACCGGTGTCCTGTCGCTGGAGTGCTGCTCCACTCCCGCCGCCGGCACCTGGGTTCAGCGCAACAACGCCAAGGGTAAGGTGCATGTCGTCGGCTTCGACCTGCTCGACCTGACGGTTCAGCACATCAAGGACGGCTATGTCGACGCGACCATCGACCAGAACCCCGAAAAGCAGGGCTTCGAGGCCGTCGATCTCCTGGTTCAGTTCCTTCGCGGCAAGACGATCGACGATGTCGACACCGGCGTGAAGATCTACAATTCGGCGAATATCGGCGAACTCAAGTAAGCGAAAAATTGCGCCGCCACGGTGGGTCAGGCCACCGTGGCGGTCCATGGTTCACGTAATCGGATCAGACAATGCAGCAGGCGCCGCTGATCGAAATCCGCTCCGTGGGAAAGAGCTTCCCCGGCGTCAAGGCCTTGAGCGGCGTGTCGCTGACTTTCAACGCCGGCGAGGTCCACGCCGTTATCGGCGAGAATGGCGCGGGCAAGTCGACGCTCATGAACATTCTTGCCGGCGAGCTGCTGCCGGACACCGGATCGATCCATGTCGGCGGCGAGGAAGTGCGGCTGACGAGCCCGCTCAAGAGCAAGGCGCTCGGCATCAGCGTCGTATTCCAGGAACTGTCGCTGTGCCACAATCTGTCGGTCAGCGAAAACGTCATGATGCAAGGGCTGGCCAAGCCGCCCGGATTGCGCGCGATCAGCCGCGCGAAGGCCAACCAGCGTGCCGTCGAGCTGCTGGCGCGTCTTGGCCTCGGCGACCTGGATCCGACCACGCCGACGCGCAAGCTCACCATTGCCCAGATGCAGCTCGTCGAGATTGCCCGCGCGATCTCGCAGGACCTGCGCGTTCTGGTGCTCGATGAGCCCAACTCCGCGCTTTCCCCGCACGAGACCGCCCGCCTGCTTCAGATCGTGCGTGCCTTGCGCGCCGACGGCGTCGCGATCGTCTACGTCTCGCATAATCTCGACGAGGTTCGCACCATCGCCGACCGGATCACGGTGCTGCGGGATGGCCACCACGTAACCACAATGGACAACGACAGCTCGGTCAGCATCGACCGGCTGGTGTCGGCAATGGTCGGCCGCGACTTGACGGCTGTCGCTCAATACGCCCTGACCGCGCCGCGCGTGGAGGCGGCAGATCCCGTGCTCTCCGTGCAGGATCTCAAGGTCCCCGCGCAGATCGCCGGGATTTCGTTCGCGCTCCATCCGGGCGAAATTGTCGGCGTCGCGGGCATGCCGAATTCCGGCAAGGAAAGTTTGTCCGACGCGCTGTTCGGGCTGGTGCCGCGCAGCGGCATCGTCGCCCTCGACGGCCTGGTGGTGGCGCCGGAAGATCCCGGCGCGGCGATCGCGGCCGGCATGGCGCTCGTCCCCGCCGACCGTCGCCGCGGCGGTGCGCTGATCATGATGAGCGTCGCGCACAACATCGTCTCCGCTTCCTTGTCCCGCTTCTCGCTGGCGGGCCTTCTGCGCCACGGTGCTATCGCCGACACCGCGGAAGACTACGCCGCGCAGCTCGACGTGCGCACCGCGAGCCTGCTGCAACGCATCGGGACGCTCAGCGGCGGCAACCAGCAGAAGGTGATCCTGGCACGCGGCCTGGTCACAAAGCCGAAGGTGCTGATCCTCCACGAGCCGACGCGCGGCATCGACGTCGGCGCCAAATCGGAGATCTACGAGATCCTCGTCAGATTGGCGGCCGGCGGCATGGGGGTCCTGATGATTTCATCGGAGCTGCCGGAAATAGTCCTGCACACCAGCCGGGTTATCGTGATGGAGAAGGGGCGCATCGCCGCGTCCTTCACCGGTGCGGGGATCACCGAGGAAGCCATCCTGCAAGCGGCGCTCGGCCAGCCTGTCGCCGAGGCTGTGTAGGGAGGTCGTCGGATGTTGCCCAAGGTCACCGTTGTAGGCAGCTTCGCCGTCGGCTTGACGATCCGCAGCCCGACCTTGCCGGTGTTCGGCGAGACTTTGCTCGGCACCGATTTCGACATGGGGCCTGGCGGCAAGGGTTCCAATCAGGCGGTGGCCGCGGCCCGGCTTGGGGCGGATGCGGCGCTCGTCGCCTGTGTCGGGTCCGACGCGCTGGCCAACATCGCGCACGACCTTTACCGGGCCGAGAACGTCGATGCGTCCCACGTCGTATCGTTGCCGGGCCGCGCGACCGGCGTCGGCTTCATCATCCTGAACACCGAGGGCAACAACTTCATCATCCTCGACATGGGCGCCAACAATGCCCTCGACGCCGCAGCCGTCGACGCTGCCTCCGACAGGATCGCCCAGTCGGCCGTCGTGATGGCGGTGCTCGAGATTCCGACCGCTGCCGCATCGCGCGCCATGCAGCTCGGCCGCGCGGCGGGCGCGCGGACCATCCTGAACCCGGCGCCGGCACGCGCTCTGCCGGACGAGATTTTCGCCAACGTCGATGTGCTGACGCCGAACGAATCCGAGTTGCGGATATTGCTCGGCCTGCCGGCCGACGCGCCCGCATCGCCGCGCGACCTGGCCATGCAGTTGCGTCGCCGCGGCGTCGGCACCGTCGTCGTAACGATGGGCCGCAACGGCGCGCTCATCCTATCCGACACCTACGATCTCGTGGTGCCTTCCGTCGAAGTCCCCGTGGTCGACACGACCGGGGCAGGGGACGCATTCAACGCCGGGCTTGCCGTCGCGCTTGCCGAGGGCCGCGAGCTGCCCGACGCGGTGCGGTTCGCTGCCACCTCCGGGTCTATCGCCTGCACGAAGCTCGGCGTCATTCCCTCACTCGGCCGGCGCGCCGATGTCGAGGCACTGTTTCAGTCCAACGCGGGAAAAGCGCGATGAAGCGAGGAACGATCCTTAACGCCGAACTGAACCATGCCATCGCTGCGATGGGCCATGGCGACACGATGATTGTCTGCGACGCGGGGTTCCCGATACCGCGCGGCGCCTGGCGCGTCGATCTCGCCGTGATCAAGGACATCCCCGATCTCGCCACTGTTCTGACGGCGATCGCCGGCGACTTTGTGGCCGAGAAGGTCAGCTACGCCGACACCTTGCCGGCGCACAACCCGGTGCTGCTGGAGACCGTGAAGCGCCTTTTCCCCGACGTGGACCACACCATGGTCACGCACGAATCCATTCTCGGCGAGCTTGCGGCGAAAGCAAAAGTCATCGTCCGCACGGGCGCCTTCGATCCATGGGGCAACGTCGTCTTGACCTCCGGCGTCGACGTTCCACGCTGGTTCGACAAGCCGGGCGTCGTCGCGCCCGAATATTACGCTCGAAAGCTGCGCCGGTGAGGCCTCGCCTGCCGCGCGCGCGGCAGGCAGACCAACCGCCCCGCTCAAGCGCCTCTCGCCGTCGCCGAACGCGACATGAGGATACTGCCGGGTGTGAGCTCGCATGAGCTCCGCCGATCAACCGTAACGCCAGGTAAGCTACATGCCGATGAAACTCGATGAAATCGCCGCCGTCATTCAACACACCGATGTCTCCCCGACGGCAACCGAAAGCAACATTCGTGCGCTGTGCGCCGACGCCGTACGCTTTCGGTTTAATGGCGTGATGGTGCAGCCGTGCTGGATCGGCCTCTGCCGTGCGGAGCTGGCTGGAACGGACATCAAGGTGTGCTCCGCCATGGCCTACCCGATGGGCGGCGGACTGACGCGCTCCAAGGTCGCGGAGATGCGGCATCTGGTCGAAGAAGGTGTCGACGAGATCGACTTCATGCCAAATCTTGGCTTCCTGCTCAGCGGCAGGACGGAGGAGTTCCGCGCCGAGATCGTCGCCGTCGTCGAGGCGGCGGAGGGCCGGCCGGTGAAGGCGATGCTCGAGCTCGAGCCGTTGTCGATCGCCGAGCGCCGCTTGGCGATCCTCGAAGCGGAGGCGGGCGGCTGCGCCTACGTGAAAAACTCATCCGGCTGGGGCGTCGGCGGCAAGGCGACTGCCGAGCTTATCCGGTTCATGGCCGCGACGGCCACGCGCGCCAAAGTCAAAGCCTCGGGCGGCATCCGCTCCCGGCAGGACGCCGAGGACAATATCCTCGCGGGTGCCGTGTTGCTGGGAACAAGCGCCGGGCCGGCGATCATGCGCAGCGGCGTCGGCGCCAATGCTTACTGATCGGCGGTCTCGCCCCCGCGCGACGTCGTACAGCTTCCCGGGAGCTCTGCCGTGACGGCGAAGCAGACGCAGGCGCTCGTCCTGCACGGGCTCGGACAGATGCCGCGACTGGAAGACGTCGTGGTTTCCGATCCCGGCCCCGGCGAGGTGCGGATAAGGGTGATGGCCGCCGGCATCTGCCACACCGACCTCGGCTATGTGGAATACGCCCGCGCGACACCGGTCGTTCTCGGTCACGAGGGCGCCGGCATCGTCGAGGCCGTGGGCACGGGGGTGAGCGCGTCGCGGGTCGGCGAGCATGTCGTCATCAGTTGGCGCTCGCCCTGCGGCGAGTGCCGCAATTGCCGCTCCGGTCGAGCCCAATTCTGCGAGTCGGTGCGCGGCACCGCCGAGCCCCGCGTTTACCTCGGCGATGCGCCTCTCGCCGTCATGCTCAACGTCGGGTGCTTCGCTGCCTACGTCGTCGTCCCTGCGGCGAGTGCCGTTGCCATTCGTGCCGACATGCCGTTTGCGAAGGCGGCGCTGCTCGGTTGCGCGGTTGCCACTGGATTGGGCGCCGCCATCCGGCACGCGAAGATAAACGACGGCGACGATGTGGCCGTGATCGGCTGCGGCGGCGTCGGTCTCAATACCGTGCAGGGCGCGCGGCTGGCGCGCGCGGGACGGATAATCGCCATCGACCGCGATCCCGATCGCCTGGCTCTGGCAAGGAGCTTCGGCGCCACCGACGAGATTCTGGCAAGCGGCGATATCGTGGCCGAGGTGCGGAAGCTCACCGACGGGCGTGGTGTCGACCACGCCTTTGAGCTGGTCGGGCGTCCCGATCTCATCGAGGCAGGCGCGGCCATGCTTGCGCGTGGCGGTCAGCTTACGCTGGTGGGGGCCACCGGCCGCGAGGAAGCCATCAGCCTGCGACCCCGGGGCTTCATGAGCCAGCAGCAAAGGATTTGCGGCTGCATCTACGGCGATATCGCACCGGGCCACGACCTCGCGCTCTTCGCCGATTGGTACGCCGACGGCAGGCTGCAACTGGATCCTCTCCACACGGCCACCATCAGCCTGGCGGAGATGCCCGACCATTTTTCTGCCAGCCGACACTCCGGCATCCGGACGGTCGTGCGTTTCGAGGACTAGGCAATGCTGAACCTCGCCGAGGCTTTCCCGCGCGATATCGACCGGCATCTGGCCGAGCACGCGCCGATACTGGTGCAGCCCCTGGGCACCATCGAATGGCACAGCCATCATCTGCCGCTGGGTCTCGACGGGATCGTTGCCGAACGATTGTCGCGGGCCATTGCCGAGCAGGCGGATGCAGTCCTGGCGCCGGTCTCGTGGTGGGCCGTGGGCGGTGTGCCGTTTCCCCATACGCTCAAGCTGCCGCTCGCGTTGATCGAGCCGCTCCTGGTGGAGCTCTACGTCCAGTTTGGTGGCATGGGCTTTGCCGTCGTCCTGGCATTTGCGGGGCATTTCGGTCTTGAGCAAACGCTCGCCATGAAACGTGCGGCGCTGACGGCCATGCGGCGAACAACGGCATTCATCCTGCCGCTCACCGAGTACGACACGGTCACCGACATGTATGCGGGCGACCACGCCGGCCTCGGCGAGGCATCCCTGTTGCTGTCATTTCGCCCGGAGCTGGTGCACCTCGACGCGGTTCCTCTGGACGCTCCGTTGCCCGGGGTGCTGGGGCCGGAGCCGCGTGGCCACGCCACCGCCGACCACGGCCGCCGGATTGCCGAGGCGATCGCCGCACGCTCCGCCAAAGTCGCCCACCGGCTTCTGGATAGTGCCGGTGATCGACGCCGCTACGCGGATGTCCTTGAACTTTGCGTCGAGGTGATGGAGGCAACGCTGCAGTTGCGCCGATCCGGCGACAGCAGCTCCGCTCCTCCTATCGGCACCCCTGCCTGGCTCGCGCATTGCGCGGCACTTACGGATGGCGACTACGACGCGGCTCAAGCTCATCTGAGGACAAAGCGGTCCGACCTCTGGCGTTAGGCCGCCCGGCCTGTTTCGGCGCGCCCAGGCGCCGCCAGCCGTGTCTGGTCACCCGTCGCTGGCGCCTCGTCTCAGAACTTGACGTTGAAGTCGGCGTTGGCGGACTGGTCGGAGAAACCCGGGCCGAACTGGCCGCTCAGGGAGACGCCCAGCGTGGCGGCCGGCGTGATGGCGAAGTTGAGCCCGGCTTCGGCGACCGCCGCGTCACGCGCGACTGGTGCGCCTCCGATCGAAAAGGCATCGCCGCCTTCGGCGAAGCGCATCGTTGACAGCGCGAACGCATCGCCGAAAACGTGTCGCCAGCCGAGCATGCCCTCCGCGGTCGCGTTGACGCCGGCGATCGTGAAGCCGGTCGAGGCGCGCAGCCCCAGCGCGGTGAAGGTTGCGTCGCTAACGGCTCCCGCGCCGGTCAGCGCCGCGGGCCCGCCCTTCTCGGTGAAGCCGTCGGCATGCAGGCTCACGTAAGCCAGGTTGGCGAAGGGCTCCAGCGCGACCTTGCCGGCACGCATGCCGTAGCCGAGCTCGCCGAAGACCTGCGCCGTGCCGGCGTTGTAGTTTCCGGTCAGCCGGTCGGTGACGCCGGGGAATTCCACCGAGCGCGAGGTCGAGACGTCGTGCCATGTGTAGGCAGCGCCGGTGCGCAACGTGAGATCGCCGAAGGTGGCGCCCCCATAGAGACCGACATCGTAGTTGTCGCTGGCGCCGGAGGAACGACGGTCCGTCACGTCGAATGTCGTGCGGCGGTAGCCCGCCACGATGCCGGCCCGCGCGCCACCGGGCAGGGCGGCGTCGGCGCCGATGAAGATGGCGCCGGTGGAGCGGTCGATACGGGCGGCGTTGCCGTCGCCGTCGCTGCGGCCCCACGCACCGACCCCCCGCCCCCAGACCGCGGGGCGATCCGCGGTCGCTGCCGCGCGCAGCCGATCGAGGGCGGCCTCGCGCGGGAACCGGCTGTCCTCGATCATCGCGCCCCTGGCCGAGGCATGCACCTCGCCCGAGAGCTGATCGAACGCATCGCGGACCTCGTCGGTCGAGAAGCCGAGGACGGCGTCGTAGAGCGTGTTGCCGCTCCCCAGGCTTCCGACGCCGCCGCCGGTGGCGATCTGGTTCGGGGTTTCGCCGATAGCCGCAAATCCCAGGCTGTTGCGCGTCAGCTTGAGGTAGACGTTGTTCGGATCGTAGGTCAGCGACGGAGCGTAGAAGGCGAGGTTGGAAGTCACCGCGTCGAACGTGCCGCTGCGCCCGCCGTTGGCGGTCAGGATGACGTAATCGGTCGACGGGGCGTAGGCGCCCGGCTCGACCACCACCTGCACCGTGCCGCCGTTGATGGTCGCGGTGCCGGTGGCAACGATCTTGTCCGACTGGCTGGCGTCGTTTGCCTCGACCCGGTAGATGGAGCCGTCGGCGAAGCTCGTGTCGCCGCTGACGTTGAGCGTGCCGATCGAGTTGCCCGGGCCGACGATGCCGCCGGCATTGGCGATGATGCCGCCGACCGTGCCGGTGCCGCCAAGGATGCCGCCTCCCGATACCGTCGCGATCGAGCCGGCGAGCGAACCGTTCACCGCCAGGCGCCCGCCGCTCACATTGGTCGCGCCCGTGAAGCTCGCGGAGTTCGCGCTCAGGACCGTCGTGCCGGCGAGCTGGTTGATCGTGCCGACGCCGGCGATGGCGGGCGTGAAGTCATAGTTCGTACCCGTATGATTGAAGTTGATCGCGCCCGTGCCGTCGCCGAACGTCACGTTGGTGACGGCAAGCGTGCCCGCGGCCGCCGCCGTCGATCCGGCGGCCGCGCCGATGTTGAGCGTGCCGACGGAGCCCAGGCCGTCGGCGATTCCGACGACGCCGGCGACCGAGACAAGGCCGCCGCTGGAAATCGTCAGCGCGCCGGTGCCGGCGGAGCCGACCGACAGATTCTCGGCGACCGTCCATTTCGAATTGCTTCCATCGACACTCGCCGTTCCGCTGGCGCCTGCCTGAGTCCCCAGGACGGCGTTGCCGGCGACGCCGCCAACGACGCCGCCGTTGGAAATCGTCAGTGTCCCGGTGCCGGAATAGCCGACGACGACTCCGTCGTTGGTCCACGTTGACCCGGCGCCATCGACAGTGACGCCGCCGGTCGAGCCGGCCTCGAGGCCGACGTAGCCGGCAACGCTGCCGACGCTGCCGCCATCGAGGATTTCGAGGGTGCCGGTGCCGTAGTAGCCGACGAAAAGGCTCGAGGTGTTGGTCCAGGTCGAGCCGGTGCCGTCCACCGTGGCGGAGCCGAGCGCGGTGCCGCCGTAGCCGATCGCCGCGCCGACGCTGGTGACCGCGCCGCCATTGGAGATCGTCAGCGATCCGGCTTCCACATAGCCGACGTTCAGCTCGGCGACGACGCCGAGCGACGAGCCGGCGCCGTCGACCTCGACGATGCCCTGTCCCCCGTTGCTGCCCCCGACGTAGGCATTGGCGGCGGTCACCTTGCCGCCGGCCTCGATGTTCAATGCGCCGCTGCCGACCAGGCCGACGTACAGGTCGGCGCTGTTGGTCCAGGTCGAGCCGGCGCCGGTGACCTTTACGATGCTGGGCAGGCCGCTGATGACGCCGTTGTAGGAGATGTAACCGTTGGCGTTCGAAACGACGCCGCCGTCGGCGATCGTCAGGCTGCCGGTGCCCTTCTCGCCGACATGCAGATCCTTGCTGTTGGCCCAGCTCGAGCCGGCGCCGGTCACGGTGGCGGCGCCATAGCCGGCCGTGTAGTAGCCGAGAGAGCTGGCCTCGCTGATGATCGAACCGCCGTCGGACACCGTCAGGCCGCCCGTGCCTGCGTCGCCGACAGCCAGGTCGTGGACAATGGTCCAGACCGATCCGGTCCCGGTGATCGTTGCCGTGCCGTTCGAGTCGGCATTCAGGCCGATGACGGCCCCGTCCGTATTCGCGTGCGCCCCGTCGGATACCGTCAGCGTTCCGGTCCCGCTGTAGCCGACGGTGGCGAACGAGCCGCTTGTAAAGATCGTGTTGGTGCCACCGATCGTCACCGTGCCGGAGGAGCCCTCGTTCAGGCCGACATAGACTCCATTGGCGTTGACGATGCTGCCGCCGGTGACGCTGAGCGAGCCGGTGCCTTCATGGCCGACCGTGACGACACCGGAGGTCGTCCACGTCGAACTGGCGCCGGTGACCGTGATGACGCCGTTGCTCCCGGCATCGTGGCCGAGCTCGGCTGCCGTGTTGGTGACCGCGCCGGCCAGGCCACCCGCCCCGATGTTCAAAGTGCCGTTGCCGCTGCCACCGACGGTGAGTGGGCCGACGAGATTCCAGGGAGAGGCTTCCGTGCCCGGCACGTTGACCACGCTGCCGCCGTCGATGAGGGACTGCGCGCGGGCGTGCTCGGGTCCACCGCCGAGAACGACGAGCGCCGTTGCCGCGAGCAGCGCCATCCGCGAACCGACGTGAAAGAAGCGGCGCGTACCGGCGTCGCCAGTCCTTCGTACGGAAATCATCTCGCCCCCAAACGCGCGCTGAGTCTCGGCGCATCCGGGAGAACGATATTGTGTCAGCAGGAACAGTGGCTTGGGCTGGCCGACGCGATGACTTTAGCTGCGCGGCATTATGCGGCGCGGAGGGCCGATGAATTGTGCCTGTTGCCGCCTGGCAACATTGCGTAGCGGCAAATCCATCCACGGATCGATGCTGCCGTCAGCCTCGGGGACCGGCCGCGGCCCGCACATCGCTCGGCGTCGCCGCGTAGCGGCGCCGAAACGCGTTGTTGAAATAAGAGATATCGCCGAATCCGGATTCGAGCGCGAGGCTGCTGATCGTGCGATCGGCGAAACGTGGATCGACCAGCATGCGATGCACCTGCGCCAGCCGCTGCTCCAGCACGAAGTCCGTGAAGGTCGTGCCTTCCCGGTTGAACAGCGCGCCTATGGTCCGGGGCGACATGCCGTGCCGCGCGGAAATTGCACCGATCGTCAGATCGGGCCGGCTGAAATTGGCGGCGATGTCGACCTTGATGGCGCGCAGGCGCGCGTTGGACACGCCGCGGCGCGCTGCGAGGTGGGCCGCATCGGCGGTCGGCCCGAGCATGGTGGCTACCAGATCTCGCACATGCATGGCCGCGACGGACTGCAGGCCCTGCGGCATGCTCGTCCGCTGCATGGCCTGAACGTACAGTACCAGCAGCCGCAGCACCTTGTTGCTGGCCGGAACGATCGCGGGCGCCGCGTTATCGGGATGCAGCAGATGCGGCAGCAGCGCGCTGCGCGGAATCGCGATGGAGAGAAACTCGATCGGCTCCGAATAGTGGCTGTGGCCGGGCGTGGCGTTCGACCAGACGACGGCATCGCCGGTATCGACGCTTACTTCACCGAAATTCTGCTGGAAAATCGTGGCCCGTCCCGTCAGCATGATGCCCAGCATGACGTCGTCGTTTCCGTCGGCGATCAGGGCTCTCGTCCGCTTGATGCGGTTGGGCGAGCTCGCGGTCAATCCGATCGTCAGATCCGGCAGCGTGCGAACGAACACCTCGCCTCGGAACGGCTGGCCGGCGATCGGCTCCATGTCCAGGTTCGCGATCTTCTGGCCGAAAATCTCCCGCCAGACCGCGATGCTGTCGGTCTGCTGATAATCGCCGGTCGAAAAACGAAAGTCGCTCAACGCATGTCTTTCGCTGCGCTATTGCGAATGTCCGTCGGCGTCGCGCCGTAGCGTCGGCGAAAGGCCTGGTTGAAATAGGAGATGCTGGCATAGCCGCAATCCAGAGCGACCGTGCCGATGCTGCGCCCGAGCGAAGCCGGATCGCTGAGAATGCGATAGGCCCGCCGCAAACGCTGCTCGCGCAGGAAGTCGGTGAAGGTGGTGTGGTCGCGTTCGAACAGCGTGCGCATGTAGCGTGGCGAAATCGCGCAGCGGGCCGCGATCGCATCGACCCCGAGGTCGGGGCTCGCGAGGTTCGCCAGGATGTCTGCCTTGATCGCGTGCAGCCGGGCCGCGGACAAACCGCCGGCCTCAGCCCGCTCCCTGGCATCGCGGGTCGCGCCGAGTGCCAGCGATGCGAGGTCGTGAATATGCGGCACGCCGAGCGCCTGCAGTTCGGGCGCCAGCGAACCCGGATCGGCGCGCATGATCTCGACGTAGCTGGTCAGCAATCGCAGAGCTTCGTTGGATGCCGGGATCGGCGTCATCAATGTGCGCTCGAGGTCGGGCACCGTCGCGGCTAGGCTGCGCCGGGAAAATTTCAGGCAGACCATGCCGGCCGCGCTCAGATTGCGATAGACGCCGGTCCGCTCGGCCGACCACAGGAGCGCCTCGCCATGACCGATAACCGCCTCGCGGCCGGACTGGACGATCGCGGTCCGCCCTTGGCCGACAATCGCGAGCACCAGGCTGTCGTCCGCATCGGCGACATGGACGGGCGTCCGCCGCACCTCCGACTCGGTGATCGAGCACCACCACACATTGAGATCGGGAAGGGCGCGGATGTAGCACACGGAGCGGAACGGCTCGTCGCCAAGCGCCGTCATGTCCATATTGACGATCGCGTCGCCAAAGTGGTCGCGCCAGACCGAAGCTTTGTCGCGGTCCGGAAAATCGTCGGTGGCGAATCTGTATAAAGCCGAACTCTCGGTCACCGCGGTCACACCAATTCACCGTTCTCGAAATGCTACACTAGAAGACCGCAGAAATATCTCTTGGGCTGGGACGAAGGGAACTTTAGCCCGGCGGCACAATCTGCGCGAATACCCGGTACGCCGCGGGGAACTTGCCATGCCGGCGCATGAGAGCAGGCGCTTTATCGCTGTTTGCGGGCTTCCGACGCCGGCGCCCCGCTCACCGCGATTCAGGCGCGGCGATCGGCATGTCATGCCCCATATGGGGCATGACGCAGCCCCTCCCTTTTGTTAGCGATCTATTCTAGGTTGAGCCAAGGACGCCGTCGGGCATCGCCGGCGTCCGAATAGCCGCTCGGATGGAAGATGGCTCTGTCGCCTGCCGACTCGTTTCGCTTCGCCCGCAAGGTTGGCTACGGCCTTCGCCCGGATGAGAATCCCGGCGACGTGCTGGAGTGGGCGATGGCCCAGATGGAGACGGTGCCGGGATCGGTCGGCATTGCCCATTTCAACCAGCCCGACATCAAACCATGGCCGGCCGAGCTGAACTGGTCGCTTGAGCAGCGCGTCGCCAACCTCATCAAATACAAGTCCGGCGAGGAGAAACTCCAGAAGAGCAACGACCCGAGCGCCGAACAGAAGCGGAGCGCGCTCTACAACGCGACCACGCATATTTACTACGACATCATCCGCCACTGCGCCGACGCAGTGTTCTCGCCGACGCCGGTGTTCGAGCGCTTCGCCAATTTCTGGGCGAACCACTTCACCATCGGCGAGAACAGCAAGTCGACCCACGTCCTCGGCCACTACACCGACGCCGCGATCAAGGCCAACATGGTCCGCGACTTCGCGGCCTTGCTCTACGACGTCGAGACACACCCCGCGATGCTGTCGTATCTCGACGCCCAATATTCAATCGGTCCAAATTCGAAATTGGGTCGCGAGTTTCACGCCAAAGGCACCTACGCCGACATCAACGAGAATCTCGCGCGCGAGATGATGGAGCTACACTCGCTGTCGCCCAAGGCGGGCTACGCCCAGGCGGATGTACGCGAGGCCGCCAAGGTGTTGACCGGCTGGGGCTACACCATGGAAATTCCCGACAGGGACTTTCCGCCTGGGGACCGCTGGCACCAGATGTTTCGCAAAGCCTGGCACGAGCCAGGCAAGAAGACGGTCCTCGGGCAGGTTTTCCCGGAAGGCAAGGAAGGCCTGCATCAACTGACCGACTTCCTCGCCACGCGCGACGAAGGTCGCGAATTCATATCGTTCAAGCTCGCGCACCACTTCATCCGCGAAGAGCCGACCGCCGATGACGTCGCCTTCATCTCCAACGCCTGGCGCGACAGCAAGGGCAGCATGATCGCCATCAACAAGGCGGTGCTGCAGCGCGCGACCGAGCCGGATGCGCGCAAGTTCCAGCAGCCGGAGTGCTGGCTCTATCAGATGCTGCGTATCTCGGGCGCCAGCCTGTTCGTCGGCTATGAAGAACTCGAGGTGTTCGGTCCGGCCGAGCGCCACCCCGAAAAAATCCTCGACGAACTCGGCCAGAACAACTGGAGCATCCGGCAGCCGAACGGCTTCTCGGACGCGCGTAGCGACTGGATCTCGCCGGAGCACATGGAGCGCCGCGTTCGCCTGGCGCAGCTCACCCAGCGTTCCGGCTCGCCGAAACTTCAGGCCAACGACATCGCCGATCGTTATCAGGTGCTGCCCGAGACGCGCGCTCTCATGGAGAAGAGTCCGATGTCGGACTACGGCAAGTTCATGCTGCTCTTCTGCAGTCCGGAATTCACGGAGGCATGACCATGCTTACCCGCCGCCACATACTGCAGAGCGCCGCGGCCAGCGTCTTCTTTGCCGGTTTCCCCGCACGCGGCTTCACGCAGACGCGCGAGCTCGGCAAGATCGGCGTCATCATCCTTGAAGGCGGCATGGACGGGCTCGCCGCCGTTCCGCCGATCGGCGATCCGGCGCTGATCAAGCGGCGCAAGGATCTGGTGCCGACCAAGGCGATCAAGCTCAACCCGTTCTTCGGGCTCCATCCTTCCTTCGCCGCGTTCTCGCAGATGCTCGCCAACGGCGAGGCGGCGATCGTCCACGCCACCTCGATCCCCTACACGCTGCGTTCGCATTTCGAAGGCCAGAACCTGATGCAGACCGGCATCGCGAAACCGTTCGCGATCCAGACCGGCTGGCTCGGCCGCGCGATGGAACTTGCCGGCATTCCAGGCAAGTCGCTGGCGCTCGACATGCCACTGCTGATCCGTGGCGCCGCCGATCTCGATAACCTCTACCCAGCGAGCATTCCGGGCTCGGAGGGCCCAACGCGCGACCTGATGACGGCGCTCGAGGCCGCGTACACCGGCGACGCCAGCGAGGCGTTCGCGAAGCTGGCGATGCGCACCGGCGCTCTCGAAGACCGGCGCCGCGAGCCCGCCGCGCTCGCAATGCATGCCGGCAAGGAGATGGCGAAACCCGGCGGCCCGAACGTCTCGGTGATCCGCGTCACCGACTTCGACACCCATTCGCAGCAGGGCGCCGACGAAGGCCGCCAGGCCGATCGCCACACCATCGTCGATCAGATTTTCCTCAACTACAAACACGGTCTCGGCGACGCCTGGAAGAACAGCATCATCCTGACGCTCACCGAGTTCGGCCGCACGGTGCAGGAAAACGGCTCCGCCGGGACCGACCACGGCTGGGGCACCGCGGCCCTGATCGCCGGCGGCCTGCTCAAGAAGGCGAGCGTGGTCGCTAACTGGCCCGGGCTCGGCGACAAGGAGATGTTCGAGGGGCGCGATCTCGCCTCGACCCTCGACTACCGCACGATCTGCGCCGCCGCGATCGAAGCTGCGTTCGGCCTGCCGCACGACGAAATTGCCGAGCGCATCTTCATGGAGCCAAAGCTGCCGCACGCCTATGGACTGCTGTTCGATGCGTAAGCGCGCTGCCGCCTTCGTTCTTGCCGGTGCTCTGCTGCTTGCCGCGGCGACGCCGGGGCTTGCCGACGACACGTCCGATTTCCTGGCGAAATTCAAGCACTACACGATCGAGGTGAAGCCCGATCCCAACTTCGACATCTCGCCGCTTGCGTTCGACTTCTCCAACCTGAAGCTGACGACGCGCTACAGCGGCTATAGCTGCCAGTTCAGCCTGATTCGGCTCGACAGCGACCAGCCCGACGACCTCGCAAAGGGCCGGATCGCGTTCAGCGACGACGGCCACGTCCACTTTACCGGCCGGTGGAACACCGGCGGCATGGCAACGCCGGAGACCTTCGAGGAAACCAACCTCGCCGTAACCGAAAAGGGGTTGCTCGTCGGGAAGATGACGGTCTACGCCGAATACACCGACGAGGGCGGCGTGCCGCAGGAGCCGATCATCGCCAACGTTAAGGTGACCGACGGAAAATTCGGCGACGAAGCGCCCGCCGGCACTCTGGTCTACCGGCTGAATTTCGAATGGCAGGCGCAGTTGAACGTGGCGGGCTGCCACAAGTAAGCCGCGCCTCGGCGCCGTCGATGGCGTCAGCCGAGGACCAGCCGAGTCAGCAGCGCGGCCAAGTCTCCCTGGCGGGAAATTCCGGTCTTCGCGAACACGCGCTTCAGCACGGTGCGCACCGTCTCCTCGGTGATGCCCAGCCGCTCGGCCGCCGCCTTCGGCGGGATGCCGGCGCCGACGAGCGCGGCGACGCGCGACTCGCCCAGGGTCAGATTGAGAATATCGCGCACCAGCGACGGGTCGATCGGATCACCCCGACCGGCGCGGCGAACGATGACCAGCGCCCGCACGTCGGCGAGTTCAAGCCCGAAGGAGTGGATGCCCGCGGCGGCGACGGGCAGCACGTAGGCGACGGCGTATTTCGTTTCTCCGACGCCGTGAATGACGATCGGCCGCGGCGCATGTCTGGGATCGGCCGGTCCGGCAACGGCGGCGGCAACTGCTTCCCGCAGCAGCGTGCGTTCGGGTTCGAAGCGGGCCATCGGCCGGCCGTTCGACAGCACAAGCGCACTCCCGATGAGCTGCGACGCGATCTGGTTGGCCGGCGACATGCTGCCGGAGGCGTCGGCCAGGAACACGCCGACATCGAGCCGCGTCAGTGCCTCCTCGAGGGCAAGGTTGGTCAGCTCCGCTGCAAAAAGGCGCGCGCCGAGACGCAACGAATTTTCCACGTGCCGGCTCAGCCACCCCAACGTCGACAGCTCGGCAGCGCTGAATGCGGGCCTCCCCCGAACCCGCTGGATGGACAGGCCGGCGACCAAATGCGGATCGGGAGAGATGTTCGCGCCCGCGAACCAGGCAAGGTTCTGGTTCGCCAGAAACTCCGTGTAGAACGGCAGCGTGGAGATCTCGGCGTCGGTCACGACGTGGCGGTCGGTCAGCATGTCGCCCGCCGCGAGGTAGCCCCGCTCGATCGCTCGCAGGAAGCGGACGTCCTGGCGCCACCATTCGTCGGCATAGGCGGCCTGGGCCGGCGCCATCGACGGCGAAACGATGCTGGCGCTGCTGCCGTCGCCGCGCTGGTAGAGCATAATCGCACCAAAGTCGTCGAAGACGTCGGCAATCGCCTGCAGCGTATTCGGCCACGACGACGGCACCGGCGCCGCCGAGTAGATCGCGGCGACGGCTTCGGCGAGACGACGGTCAAATAAGCGCTCATCCATCCCCGCGCTCCTTCGCCGACATGCTCCGCGCCCACCGGGTCGTGGCTTCACGCCGCGCCGCCGCCTCCAAGGATATTCCGAAAGATGGAATGAGGGAAATTCATGAAGCTCGGGGAGGTAGCCATCTCGAATACGTGACGCACATCCGCGGACTTTCACGACTGGCGGCGTTCGTGCTGACGGCGCGCGTACAACTGCCGATGGTCGGATATGTTTCCAGCGGCGCACATCGACCCGGGCCACGCAGCACGCCTCCGACGGACTGCTCAAACGCGGCGTCCGATCAGATCAGCGTGCGCGAAATGGCGCGGGCGACGGCCTCGAGTTTCGGCAGGAAGCGGTCGCGGAGATCGGCCTTCGTCGTGCGGCTGGAATGAGCGGAGAGGTTGATCGCGCCGACGGCCTCGCCGCTTCTGGTCACGATCGGGACCGCGATCGAGCGCAGGCCCTTCTCCAGTTCCTCGTCGACGATGGCACAGCCCTGGGCGCGGTCGGCCCGGATGCGGGCGATGAGCGCCGCCTTGCCGTCGATTGCTTTGTCGGTCAGCCGCGCCTTCGGGCTCGCGGCCCAGCGTTTCGCCAACTCGGCGTCGTCGAGGAAGCCCAACTGCACGCGTCCGAGCGAGGTGTGGAAGGCGGGGAGGCGCGTGCCGACCGCGATGGTCACCGACATCAGGCGGTGCGGCGCCGGCATGCGCGCGACGTAGACGATCTCGCTGCCCTGCAGGATCGCGGCCGAGCACGACTCCTGCACATCGTGGCTCAGTTCCTTCATCAGCGGCTCGGCGCGGTCGAGCCACGACTGGGTCGAAAGATAGGCGAAGCCCAACTCGAGGATGCGCGGCGCCAGTGCGAAGTCGCGGCCGCGCTGTGTGACGTAGCCGAGGTCGGCAAGGGTGAGCAGCACGCGGCGGGCTGCGGCGCGCGACAGGCCGGAGGCGGCGGCGGCGGCCGACAGGGTCATCGCCGGGCGCTGTTCGCCGAAGGCGCCCAGCACCGCCAGGCCTTTGGCGAGCGTCGCCATGTACTCCGGGCTGCTGCTGAAGGCGCTCGGCTTTGCCGTTGACATAGAGGGAGGCCTCGTCGAATATCCGGTCGCTAAACGAACATATGTTCGATAAACGAACAAGCGGCACGCGTCAATGTGCGCCGAGTGGGATGTGGAGACCGAGTTCTGTCGATGGCCGAGTTTCTTTCCCTGCACGATGCAATCGCCGCCAACGTCCGCGATGGCGACGCAGTGGCGATGGAGGGGTTCACGCACCTCATCCCGTTTGCGGCGGCCCATGAGGTGATCCGGCAGGGGCGCAAACGCCTGAAGCTGATCCGCATGACGCCGGACCTGATCTACGACCAGCTCATCGGCATGGGCGCGGCGGAGAAGCTGACGTTTTCGTGGGGCGGCAACCCAGGCGTCGGCTCGCTCTATCGCCTGCGCGACGCAGTCGAGAACGGCTGGCCGGGACCGCTGGCGATCGAGGAACATTCGCACGCCGCGATGGCCAATGCTTACGACGCCGGCGCGGCGAACCTGCCGTTCGCGGTGTTCCGCGGCTATCGCGGCGTCGAACTGGTGCGGGTTAATCCGGCGATCCGGTCCGTCACCTGCCCGTATACCGGCGAGGTGCTGGCGACGGTGCCGGCGATCCGGCCCGATGTCGCTGTCATCCACGCGCTGCGCGCCGACCGCGAGGGCAACGTGCTGCTCGAAGGCATCGTCGGCGTGCAGAAAGAGGCGGTGCTGGCGGCGCGGCGTTCGGTGGTCACGGTCGAGGAGATTGTCGGGGATTTCGGCGAACGCAGCCGCAACGCGATCATCCTGCCGTCGTGGACCGTGTCGGCGATTGCCGTCGTGCCGGGCGGCGCGTTTCCCTCGTACGCGCAGGGCTACTACAAGCGCGCCAACGCCTTCTACAAGGCGTGGGACGCGATCGCGAAGGAGCGCGACACGTTCACGGCGTGGATGAAGGAGAATGTGCTCGGCAAGGACGTGTCGGCTTTCGCCCGGCACGCGAGGGCGTCATGAGCGCGTATACGCCTTCCGAGATCATGACCGTCGCTGCGGCGCGCGCCCTCGGCAACGACGACGTCTGCTTCGTCGGCATCGGCGCGCCGTCGGCGGCATGCAACCTCGCGCGGCGTACGCACGCGCCGGGGATCACGCTGATCTACGAGTCGGGCACTATCGACACCAAGCCCGAGGTGCTGCCGCTGTCGATCGGCGACGGCGAGCTGTGCGACACGGCGCTGACGACGGTGCCGGTGTCGGAGATGTTCCGCTACTGGCTGCAGGGCGAGCGCATCACGGTCGGCTTCCTCGGCGGCGCGCAGATCGACCGCTACGCCAACCTCAACACGACGGTGGTCGGCCCGTACGATCATCCGAAGGTCAGGCTACCGGGCGGCGGCGGGGCGCCGGAGATCGCGGCGTGCTGCGGCGAAATCTTCATCACGATGGCGATGTCGAAGCGCGCCTTCGTCGACAAACTCGATTTCATCACCTCGCTCGGCCACGGCGGCGGTCCGGGCGACCGCGAGAAGCTCGGACTGAAGACCAAGGGACCGACACGCGTGATGACCGATCTCTGCGTGTTCGAGCCGGATCCCACGACGCGCGAGCTGGCGGTCGTGGCGCTACATCCCGGCGTGACGCGCGAACAGGTGCAGGCGCAGTGTGCGTGGCCGGTGCGGTTCGCGGCAGAGGTCGGCGTGACGCCGCCGCCGACGGAGACCGAACTTGGCGTGCTGCGCGATCTGCAAGCGCGGACGGCAAAGGCGCACGGAGAAGATACATGAGCCGCGATGCCTTCATCTGCGCTGCCGTGCGCACGCCCATCGGCCGCTATGCCGGGGCGCTGGCGCGGGTGCGCACCGACGACCTTGCGGCGATCCCGATCCGCGAATTGATCGCGCGGCATCCGCAAATCGCCGGCGCGGTCGATGAAGTCTTCCTCGGGTGCGCCAACCAGGCGGGCGAGGACAACCGCAACGTGGCGCGCATGGCGGCGCTGCTTGCCGGGTTGCCGGACAGCGTGCCGGGGACGACGCTCAACCGGCTGTGCGCTTCGGGCCTCGATGCGGTCGGCACGGCGGCGCGGGCGATCCGTGCCGGCGAGATCGACGTCGCGATCGCGGGCGGCGTGGAGTCGATGACGCGGGCGCCGCTGGCGATGGCGAAGGCCGAAGGCGCGTTCCAGCGCAGCGCCGACATCTACGACACGACCATCGGCTGGCGCTTCATCAATCCGCTGATGAAGGCGCAGTACGGCGTCGATTCGATGCCCGAGACCGGGGAGAACGTCGCCGACGATTATCAGGTGACGCGCGCCGACCAGGATGCGTTTGCGCTCCGCTCGCAGCAACGCGCGGCGAAGGCGAAGGAGGCGGCCACGCTGACGGCGCGCATCGTTTCTGTCGCCGCCCCAGTCGGCAAGGGTGGCGCCATCCTCGTCAGCGAGGACGAACATCCGCGCGGCGACACGACGATCGAGGCACTCGCGAAGCTGAAGCCGATCGTGCGGCCGAACGGCACCGTCACCGCCGGCAACGCCTCCGGCGTCAACGACGGCGCGCAGGCGCTGGTGGTCGCATCGGGCGAGGCGGCGGCGCGGCTGGGCCTGACGCCGATCGCGCGCGTCGTCGGCATGGCGACGGCCGGCGTGCCGCCGCGCGTCATGGGCATCGGGCCGATCCCGGCGACGCGCAAGCTGATGGAGCGGCTCGGGCTGAAGATCGGCGACTTCGATGTGGTGGAGCTGAACGAGGCGTTCGCCAGCCAGGCGCTGGTGTGCCTGCGCCAGCTCGGACTTGCCGACGACGCGGAGCACGTCAACCCGAACGGCGGCGCCGTTGCCTATGGCCACCCGCTCGGCATGTCCGGCGCGCGGCTTGCCGCCGACGTGGCGCTGGAGCTCGCGGCGCGCGGCGGGCGCTACGGCCTCGCGACGATGTGCGTTGGCGTCGGGCAAGGCGTGGCGATGGCGCTGGAGCGCGCCTAGCCGGCAAGCGGCGCTGTGACGGACGGAACCATCCTTGCGGCTGGCGATTTCTACTGACGGGGTGCGTCAGCTAGGAGCGTCAATCATGGCCCGCAAATATTCGAAGGCCGCCAGCAATAAAGTCGAGCGCGCAATGCACGAGCGCAAGACCGGTACGCTGAAGAGCGGCGGCAGCGGCAAGAAGGTGACCAGCCGCAAGCAGGCGATCGCGATCGGACTTGCGGAAGCGCGGCGCGAAGGCAAGAAGGTGCCGGCGAAGCGTTCATCGTCTTCCCGTTCGTCTTCGTCGCGCTCGTCGAGCGGCCGCAAGGCGTCCACCGGCAGCCCTAAGTCCGCGACGCGGAAGTCTCCCGCGCGCAGATCTTCGACGCGCAAGTCGGCGGCGAGCAAGCGCTCGTCGGGCGGACGCAAGTCGTCGCGCGGCAGCAAGTAAGCCAGCTTACAGGTCTGCATTTGAATCAAATCGCCGCCGGTTTTCCGGCGGCGATTTGCTGCGCGAGTGAGTCGCAAATGTCTGTTCCGGTTTGAACAGTGCAAACGCCAAATCGCCGCCCCAGCATCACATCTTCTTGTTTTTGAATTACTCCAGTTCGGGTGTCGATTTGCTCCCGCCGACCGCTCCCATCGCGATCGACCCAAAGTCAAATCTAGGGAGCACCAATGTCCAAATCCGATTCTGAAACGCCCAAACTCGGGCGCCGCGACTTTCTCAAGGTCGTCGGCGTTGCCGGCGTAGCCAGTGCTTTGCCGTCTCAGGCACCGCGCGCCGAAGAGACCATGAAAATGCCGATGCCGGCGAACGCGCCGGCCGCGGGCGTGAACACCAACACCGGTTTCCTCTTCTTCAACCCCGACGAAGGCGCCGTCATCACCGCGATCGTCGACACGCTGATCCCGGCCGACGCGACCGGGCCCGGCGGCGTCGAAGCGGGCGTGCACATCTACATCGACCGGCAGCTCGGCGGCGCTTACGGCTCGGCCGCGCGTCTCAACATGCAGGGGCCGTTCCGCCCCGATATCGCGACCCCATCGCAGGGCTACCAGCTTCCGCTGACGCCGGCGGAACTGATCCGCGCCGGCCTCGTCGATCTCGCGGCGTACTCGCAGAAGACCAAAGGCAACACCTTCGACAACCTGCAGCCGGCGGATCGCAACGCGATACTGACCGACATCGACGGCGGCAAGGTCACGTTCGCCACCGTGCCGTCCAAGGTCGTCTTCGACCACCTCTATAACCTCGTGCAGGAGGGCTACTTCGGCGACCCGATCTATGGCGGCAACCAGGGCAAATCGGTCTGGAAGATGATCGGCTTCCCGGGCGTTGCCGGGATGTACACGCAACTGATCGAGCAATACCGGAACAAGCCGTACACGGCCGATCCGCAATCCATTCAAGATTTCGCGTAGGGCGGGAGGAAAAAGATCATGGCCACGAAACTTCCACCCGTTGATATCGCGATCATCGGCTTCGGCTGGACCGGCGGCATTCTCGCCAAGGAACTTGCTAGCACGGGCCTCAAAATCGTCGCCTTCGAGCGCGGCAAACCGCGCACGACCGATCCAGACTTCCTCGAGCCGGGCAAGGATGACGAGATCCGCTTCGCCAACCGTACCGACCTGATGATCGATACGACGCAGGAGACGCTGACCTTCCGCAACACGGGCGATCAGACCGCGCTCCCGATGCGGCGGCTCGGCTCGTTCCTGCCGGGCACCGGCGTCGGCGGCGCCGGCGTGCACTGGAACGGCGTCACCTGGCGCTTCATGGAATGGGACCACGAGGCCTACAGCCGCACGGTGTCGAAATACGGCAAGGGCATCATTCCGGCCGACATGCAGCTCCAGGACTGGGGCATCAGCTACGCCGAGCTCGAGCCGTACTACGACATGTTCGAGAAGACGGCGGCGATCTCGGGCAAGGCCGGCAATCTAAACGGCACCAAGATCGACGGCGGCAACGTCTTCGAAGGGGCGCGGAAGTCGGAGTATCCGAACCCGCCGCTGGTCTGGTCACAGGCCATGACGATGTTCGACAAGGCGACGCGGTCGCTCGGCTACCACCCGTTCCCGTCGCCCGCGGCCAATGCTTCGCGGGCGTACACCAACCCGGACGGCGTGAAGTTCAACCAGTGCCACTACTGCGGCTTCTGCGAGCGCTTCGGCTGCGAGGCCGACGCAAAGGCATCGCCGCACTTCACGGTCATCCCGATCGCCATGAAGAATCCGAACTTCGAGCTGCGCACCCGCTCGCAGGTTCTGAAGATCAACATGGACTCGGACGGCAAGAAGGCGACCGGCGTCACCTATCTCGATCCGCTCGGCAACGAGATGGAGCAGCCGGCGGATATCGTGATCGTCTCGGCGTTCGCGCTCAACAACGTCCACCTGCTGCTCTACTCGAAGATCGGCAAGGCCTACGACCCGAAGACGGGCGAGGGCGTGGTGGGGCGCAACTACGCCTACCAGGGCGGCGGCGGCGCCACCGCCTTCTTCGGCGAGGACGTCATCACCAATCCGTTCATGGGCGCCGGCGCGCTGTCGATGTGCATGGACGATTTCAACGGCGATTCGTACGACTTCGCCAAGGCCGGCTACATCGGCGGCGGCGGGATCAGCGCCGGCTCGTCCGGCGGCCGTCCGATCGGCTATCACCCGACGCCGCCGGGCACGCCCAAGTGGGGCTCCGACTGGAAGAAGGCGGTGGTCGCCGCCTACAACCACACCGTCGGCGTCGGCAGCCAGGGTTCGGTGATGTCGTACCGCCAGAACTACCTCGACCTCGACCCGACCTACACCGACTCGTTCGGCCGGCCGATGATGCGCATGACCTTCGACTTCCAGGACAACGAGTGGAAGCAGATGGCTGCGGCGCGCGACATCTCCGCGGCAATCGCCAAGGAGATGGGCGCCAAGGTCATCGCCACGAGCCTGCCGGCGAAGCCGTACTCGGTCGTGCCCTACCAGAGCACGCACAACACCGGCGGCACGGTGATGGGCGCCGATCCCAAGACCAGCGTCGTCAACAAGTACCTGCAGGTATGGGACGTGCCGAACGTGTTCGTCACCGGCGCCAGCGTCTTCCCGCAGAACGCGGGCAAGAACCCGACCGGGCCGGTCGGCGCGCTGGCCTACTGGATGGCGGATGCGTTGAAGAACAAGTACCTCAAGAGCCCGGGGGCGTTGATCCCGACCTAGAGGATGATGAACGTGAAGCGTGTCGCACTGACCCTCCTCCTGGCCGTCGCACCCCTGGGTGCGACGGCTTTCGCTGCCGGCGATCCGGTCGCCGGCCAGGCCGTGTTCGGCAAATGCTCGCAGTGCCATCAGGTCGGCCCGACCGCCCAGAACGCGACCGGCCCGATCCTCAACGGCATTGTCGGGCAGAAGGCCGGCATCGTGCCGGGCTACACCTTCTCCGACGCGATGAAGAATTCCGGCCTGACGTGGGACGAGCCGACGCTCGCCGCGTATCTCAAGTCGCCGCGGAAAGTCGTGCCGGGGAACAAGATGAGTTTCGTCGGCCTGCCCAACGATACCGACATCGCCAACGTCATTGCTTATCTGGCGACGTTCAATCTGGATGGGACTACGGCGACGCCGGCACCACCATAACTCCAGATCGCTGCCTGTATCCCCTCTGCTGTTATCCTTCGGCGAGCCGGTAGGCCTCGACCGGAGGACCATTCTCGTCCCGTATGGCGGCTCTTGCTGAAGCCGGTCCTCCGGTCGGCGCTCCGCGGCGCCGAAGGATGACAGCAGAGGGGAGGCAAAGGAGGGTGCCGTACGCCTATGCCTCCTTGGCAAACCGCCGCCTATTTGCTTCTAATCATCCGTGTCCCGCTTTTCCTTCCTTTCCCTCGCCCGCAACGCGCTGACCGGTCATCAGGACTGGGGGCAGCAGTGGCGGTCGCCTGAACCCAAGCGCGAGTATGACGTCGTCATCGTCGGCGGCGGCGGGCATGGGCTGGCGACGGCGTACTATCTCGCGGCCGAGCACGGCATCACCAACGTGGCGGTGGTGGAGAAGGGCTGGCTCGGTGGCGGCAACACCGGCCGCAACACCACCGTCATCCGCTCCAACTACCTGTGGGACGAGAGCGCCGCGATCTACGAGCACTCGGTCAAGCTCTGGGAAAATCTCAGCCAGGAGCTCAACTACAACGTCATGTACTCGCCGCGCGGCGTGATGATGCTGGCGCACACGGTGCACGACATCCAGGTGTTCAAGCGCCACATCCACTCCAACCGCCTCAACGGCATCGACAACGAGTGGCTGACACCGGAGGAAGCGAAGGCCTTCTGCCCGCCGCTCAGCACGTCGAAGGATATGCGTTATCCCGTCGTGGGCGCGGCGCTGCAACGGCGCGGCGGCACCGCGCGCCATGACGCCGTCGCGTGGGGCTTTGCCCGCGGCGCCGATGCGCGCGGGGTAGACATCATCCAGAACTGCGAAGTCACCGGCATCGGCCGTGCTGCCGACGGCTCGGTCAACGCCGTCGAGACGACGCGCGGCACCATCCGCGCGAAGAAAATCGCCGTCGTTGCCGCCGGGCACACATCGGTCATCATGGCGATGGCCGGCGTGCGCATGCCGCTGGAAAGCTACCCGCTGCAGGCGCTGGTGTCGGAGCCGGTGAAGCCGGTGTTCCCATGCGTGGTCATGTCGAACACCATCCACGCCTACATCTCGCAATCCGACAAGGGCGAGTTGGTGATCGGGGCCGGCACCGACGCCTACGTTTCCTACAGCCAGACCGGCGGGCTGCACATCGCGACGCACACCGTCGATGCGATCGCGGAACTCTTCCCGATCTTCCGGCGCATGAAGATGCTCAGGAACTGGGGCGGCATCGTCGATGTGACGCCGGATCGCTCGCCAATAATGGGCCTGACGCCGGTCAAGGGCCTCTACGTGAACTGCGGCTGGGGCACCGGCGGCTTCAAGGCGACGCCGGGCTCGGGTAACGTCTTTGCCGCGACCGTCGCGAAGGACGAGCCGCATCCTTACGTCGCGCCGTTCACGCTTGAACGGTTCCGCACCGGGCGGCTTATCGACGAGGCGGCGGCGGCGGCGGTGGCGCACTGATGCTGCTCATCCCTTGCCCCCACTGTGGACCGCGCCCGGAGATCGAGTTTCGCTACGCCGGCGAGGCGCACATGGCGCGGCCGAGCGACCCGGCGAATTCCGACGAGCGCGCGTGGTCGGATTTCCTCTACATGCGGACCAATCCCAAGGGGCTGCATTACGAGCGCTGGCGGCACAACTACGGCTGCGCGCGCTATTTCAACGCCGTGCGCCACACCGTGAGCGACCGGATCGTCGCGACCTACAAGGCGGGCGAGCCGCAGCCGGACGGCGATGCGCTGTTGGCGCAATTGCAGATCCCGGACGTGCGGCGATGAACGAATTCCGCACCGCGTCCGGCGGGCGCATCGACCGGTCGAAGCCGGTGCAATTTTCTTTCGACGGCCGCAGCTACTCCGGCCTTGCGGGCGATACGCTGGCTTCCGCGCTGCTGGCGAACGGCGTCCATCTTGTCGGCCGGTCGTTCAAGTATCACCGGCCGCGCGGCATTCTTTCCGCCGGCGCGGAAGAACCGAATGCGCTGGTGACGGTCAATCGCGGCGGCGGGCGCGAGGCGCCGAACCTGCGCGCGACGCAGGTCGAGATTTACGAGGGACTGAGCACGATCAGCCAGAACCGCTGGCCCGTGCTTTCCGCCGACATCGGCGCGGTCAACGATGCGCTGGCGCCTCTGTTTCCGGCGGGCTTCTACTACAAGACCTTCATGGCGCCGCGTGCCTTCTGGAAGCATGTCTACGAGCCTGTGATCCGCGCGGCGGCCGGCCTCGGCAAGGCGCCGAAGTCGCCCGATCCCGACCGTTACCTGCACCGCTTCGCCCATTGCGACGTGCTGATCGCGGGGGGCGGGCCGGCAGGTCTGGCAGCGGCGCTCGCGGCGGCGGAGAGGGGCGCCCGCGTCATTCTCTGCGACGAGCAGGCGGAGTTCGGCGGCACGCTGCTGCATGAGGCGAACGCCACCATCGACGGGCGCCCCGTGGCCGACTGGGTGCAGAGTGCGGTGGCGACGCTCGCCGACAACGAGCGCGTGACGCTGCTGCCGCGGACGACCGCGTTCGGCTACTACGCCGAAAATTTCATGGGGCTTGCCGAGCGGGTCACCGACCATCTTGCCGACCTCGATCCGAACTTGCCGCGCGAGCGGCTGTGGCAGGTGCGGGCGAAGGAAGTCGTGCTGGCTACTGGCGCGATCGAGCGGCCGCTGGTGTTTCCGGAGAACGACCGGCCGGGCGTGATGCTCGCCGATTCCGCGCGCCTCTATCTCAACCGGTTCGGCGTCAAGCCTGGCGTGCGCGCCGTCGTCATGGCGGCCGACGACACGGCCTACACCGCCGCGCTCGACCTGCATCAGGCGGGCGTCACCATCGCCGCGATCTGCGACCTGCGTCCGCAGCCGGACGGCCCGGAGGTCGCGGCGGCGCTCGACGCGCGCATTGCGGTGTGGCCATCGACCTCGATCTGCGGCACGCACGGGCGGCTGCGCATCAAGGCGGCGGAGATCGGCGCGGTCGAGCGGAACGGCAGGGTGCGCGGGCGCGAGAAGCTGGACTGCGACCTGCTGATCATGTCGGGTGGGTGGACGCCGAGCGTGCATCTCTTCTCTCAGTCGCGCGGCAGGCTGCGCTACGACGAGGCGCTGGAGGCGTTCGTGCCCGGCACGTCGGTGCAGCGCGAGCGGTCGGCCGGTTCGTGCCGCGGCACCTACGAACTGGCGCATGTGCTGGCGGAAGGCTACGCCGCCGGCGAATCCGCGGCGCGGCGCGATGCCTCCGGGCGGCTGTTCCATGTCACCGGCGTCGCGGCGCCGAACGGCGGCTTCATTGGCGCGCTGCCGCACAATCGTGGGCCGATGGCGAAGGCCTTCGTCGACTTCCAGAACGACGTCACGGCCAAGGACCTGAAGCTCGCGACGCGCGAAGGCTTCCGCTCGATCGAGCACGTCAAGCGCTACACGACGACCGGCATGGCGACCGACCAGGGCAAGACGTCGAACATGAACGCGCTGGCCATCGTCGCCGACGATCTCGACAAGTCGATTCCCGAGGTCGGGCTGACGACGTTCCGCACGCCGTACACGCCGGTGACCTTCGGCGCGCTGGCCGGCCATCAGCGCGGCGAGTTGTTCGACCCGCTGCGCAAGACGCCGATGTACGGCTGGGCCGAGGAACAGGGCGCGGTGTTCGAGGACGTCGGCCTATGGCGGCGGGCGAGATACTTCCCGCAGGCCGGCGAGGACATGGATGCGGCGGTGGCGCGCGAGTGCCGCGCGGTGCGTTCCGCCGTTGGGATTTTCGATGCGACGACGCTGGGCAAGATCGAGGTGGTCGGGCCGGATGCGGCGGAGTTTCTCAACCGTATCTACACGAATTCGTGGACGAAGCTCGATCCCGGCCGCTGCCGCTACGGACTGATGCTGACCGAGACCGGATTCGTGATGGACGACGGTGTCGTGGCGCGGCTGGCGCCGGATCGGTTCCACGTCACGACGACGACCGGCGGCGCGCCGCGCGTGCTGCATCAGCTCGAGGATTACATCCAGACCGAGTTCACCGATCTTCGGGTGTGGCTGACGTCGACCACCGAGCAGTGGGCGGTGATCGCGGTGCAGGGGCCGCGGGCGCGCGACGTGATCGCGCCGCTGGTCGAGGGCATCGATCTCAGCGCCGCGGCGATGCCGCACATGAGCATGCGGCTCGGCAAGATCTGCGGCGTGCCGCTCAGGCTGTTCCGCGTTTCGTTCACCGGCGAGCTCGGCTTCGAGATCAACGTGCCGTCGCGGCACGGGCGCATGGTGTGGGAGGCGGTGTTCGCCGCCGGCAAGGCGTACGGCATCGTGCCCTACGGCACCGAGGCGATGCACGTGCTGCGCGCCGAGAAGGGCTACGTCATCGTCGGGCAAGAGACGGACGGCACGACGACGCCGGACGATCTCGGACTTGGCGGCATGATCGGCAAGACCAAGCCCGACTTCATCGGCAAGCGCTCGCTGGCGATGCCGGAGCTCAGGCGTGCGGGCCGCAAGAAGCTGGTCGGGCTGTTCACCGTCGATCCCAAGGTCGTCGTGGAGGAGGGCGCGCAGGTCGTCGCCGACCCGACGCAGGCGATCCCGATGACGATGCTCGGGCACGTCACCTCATCGTACATGAGCGCGGTGCTTGGCCGATCAATTGCGCTGGCGCTGGTCGCCAATGCCGAGAAGGGCCAGCGGTTCTTCGTGCCGATGCCGGAAGGCGCGATCGAGGTCGAGGTGACCGACCCGGTCTTCTACGATCCGAAGGGGGAGCGGCTCAATGGTTAGCACCGCGGCCCCCTCACCCTCTTTCTCTAGGCCCGGCTTTGCCTCGCCAAGAGAACGAGCCCTCTCCCACAAGGGGAGAGGGGAACACTCCGCGCTGTTCGTTGGTCTACTCTCCCCTTGTGGGAGAGGGCCTCGCCTAGGTGCGAAGGGTGAGGGAGCGACGTCATGGCGGGGGTGATCGTCACGATCCTTCCCGAAGGGACGCGCTACATCGTGCGCGGCGATCCGGCGGCGTTTGGCGGCTACGGCGTGACGCTGCCGCGCGAGGCGTGCCGGGCGGCGACCAACGGCACGGTGTCGGCGCTGTGGCTGGGGCCCGACGAGTGGCTGGTGCTGGCGCCCGACGGGCAGGCGATGACGATACCGATGGCGAGCGTCGTCGAGGTTTCGGATCGTCAGGTAGCGATCGGAGTCAGCGGTCCGCGGGCGGCGGATGCGATCAACGCGTTCAACGCGCTTGACCTGCACATCGAGTCTTTCCCGGTTGGGATGTGCACGCGCACGCTGTTCGGCAAGGCCGAGATCGTGCTCTGGCGCACGGCGCCGGAAGCCTTCCACATCGAGGTGTGGCGGTCGTTCGCGCCCTATGTCCTCGGCTGCCTCGCCGAGGCGGCTCGGGAATACGACTAGGCGCGTTCCTTCTTCACCGCGGCAGTGCGGGCAGCCGCCTTTGCGGCCTGGCGGAGGCGCGTGACGGCGCCCGGGGCGGGCACAACCAGCGCGATTTCGCGCGCGGCCTGGAACCAGTGGTCCTTGTCGCGGCCATGCGGGCGGCCGCTGGCCTCCCAGATGGCGTAGGCGCGCAGGCGGACGGCCGTTTCATTATCAAGCATCATCAGAACCCCCAATCTCGATTCGGACGACTCAACTGTACGAGACTGTGCCGATGCAGAGCGCGTGCCAACGCGACCTCACGCCACACTCCGCAAGCGGCCGGCGCCGCCGGTCAGGCGGTCCGTCATGGTCTGGGTGTACCAGTCGATGAACTGGATGACGCCGTCCTCGTAGTCGAGCGAATAGGGGCCGGGTTCGTAGGCCGGGCTGTCGATGCCGCGCTGGTTGCGCTCGACCAGAGTGCGATCCTGGTCGTTGGTCGCTACCCACACCTCGGTCAGCGTCTTAAGGTCGTAGTCGACGCCCTCGACGGCGTCCTTGTTGACCAGCCACTTGGTGGTGACCGCGGTCTGCTTCGGCCCGATGGGCAGGACGCGGAAGGAGATGACCATGTCGGCGAGGAAGTGATTCCAGCTCGACGGGAAGTGGAAGAACATCAGCGTGCCGAGGTCGCCGTGCTGGGGCAGGTGGCCGACCAGCTTCTTCACCGCCGGCTTGCCGTTCATGGTGAACGAGCGGCCGTCGTCCATGAGCGGAATGCGCGAGACGCGATATTGTCCGTTGTCGGCGATCTGAAAGCGGCTGGGTATCCCCTCGGCCTCGCGCGCATTCCAGAATTTTTCGATGACGCCTTCGCCCTGCGCGTTGGTGGTGCGCATGAACGACGGCGCCTCGGGGAAGGTGCGGCATAGCTCGGGATGGGAACCGGCGCAGTGGTAACACTCGCGGTTGTTTTCCAGCACGAGCTTCCAGTTGCCTTCCTCGACGATGGTCGACTCGTGCGCGACCTTGGCGTTCGACACGTCGAAGGGCGCGAAGTAAGGGGAGACCATGTCGCGGAAGGGCGCGAAGTCCGGCGCGTCTTTCGCGACGCAGACGAAGATGTAGCCGCCGGCGCTGGCGACATGCGCCGGCTTGAGGCCGTACTCGCCGGCGTTGAAATCTTCCTGGTCCATGGCGCGGGCGCGCACGAGACGGCCGTCGGGATCGTAGCTCCACTGGTGGTAGGGGCAGACGAAACGCTTCACCGAGCCGTGGGCGACGTCGCACACCTTGAAGCCGCGGTGGCGGCAGGTGTTGTGGTGGGCGTAGATCTTGCCATCGTTGCCGCGCGCGACGATCAGCGGGTATTGGCCGACCTGCAGCGTGAAGAAATCGCCGGCCTTCGGGATCTCGCAGTCGTGGCCGGCGAAGATCCATTCCTTGTGGAAGAGAAGGTCGAGGTCGAGCTGGTAGAACTCGGCGTCCCTGTAGAACGGGCCGGGCAGGGCGTGGCCCTGTTTGCGATGGGCCAATTCGTGAAGCATGGCCTCGGCTGAGGCCGGCGCGGCGGTCATCTCTCAACTCCGCAGGGCGACATTGTCGGGATCATAGGGCGACTCGGCGATAACGGTAGCCCGGTGGGGCTTGCCCAGGATCTGGACCGTAAGCGGCTGGCCGATTTCGCCGAGATCGGGGCGGACCATGGCCAGCGCCAGCGATTTGTTCACGCGCCAGCCCCACGCACCTTGCGTGGCGCGGCCGACCAGCTCGTCGCCCAGCAATATCGGCTCGGAGCCGCGGGCATCGGCGTCGGTGACGTCGTGGACTTCGAGGGTGACGAAGCGGTTGCGGAAGCCTCTCTCGCGCCATTCGACCAGCGCGTCGCGGCCGTGGAAGGTGCCCTTGTTGGGATGGACGAAACGGTCGAGGCCGGACTCCAGCGCGGCGTACTCGATCGACAATTCGCGGCCGACGAGGCGATAGGATTTCTCGACCGCCATCGCCAGCATCGCCTTGATGCCGAACGGCTTAACGCCGAATTCCTTGCCGGCGTCGAAGAGCAGATCGAAGATTTCGTTCTGCGTCTCGATCGGGTGGTGCAGCTCCCAGCCGAGCTCGCCGACGAAGTTGACGCGGAGCGCCCAAGTCACGGCAGGGCCGATGCTGATCTCCTTCGCCGACAGCCACGGGAAGGCATCGGACGACAGATCGGCGTCGGTTATTTTCTGCAGCAGCGCGCGCGAATTCGGGCCGGCGACGACGAGCACGCCGCGCTGCGTTGTGATTGGCTGGAAGGTGACCGAACCATCCTTCGGCAGCAGCTTCTGCATGATGTCGTGATCGTGGCGCTCCAGCGCGCCGGCGGAGACCAGATAGAACGACCGCGGCCCGGTGCGGCAGACGGTGAACTCGGCGCGGACGCCGCCGTTCGCCGACAGGAGATGGCAGAGGCCGACGCGGCCGATCTTCTTCGGGATGCGGTTGGCTAACAGACCGTCGAGCCAGGCTTCGGCGCCGGGGCCGGCGACGATCGCCTTGGCAAACGCAGACATGTCCTGGACGCCGACGTTTTCGTGGACGTTGCGGCATTCCTGGCCGACGAAATCGAAATAGTTGGAGCGGCGGAAGCTCCACTTCTCGCGGATCGGCTCGCCGTTTTTCACCGGCGGGTGGTTTTCGTTGAGCAGCACGTCCGGCCTGTTGAGTTGGGCGGGGCTCAGCGCATAGCCGGGCGGGGCAAACCAGCCGGGACGCTCCCAGCCGTAGACTGTGCCGAACACGGCGCCCATTGCCTTGAAGCGATCGTAGGAGGGGGCGCGCTTCAGCGGGCGCGCGGCGACGCGCTCCTCGTCGGGATAGTGGACGGTGAAGACGGCAGCGTAGGCCTCCTCGTTCTTTTCCTTGAGGTAACCGCGCGAGGCGTAGGGGCCGAAGCGGCGCGGATCGACGCCCAGCATGTCGACGGTCGGCTCGCCGTCGACGATCCACTCGGCAAGCTGCCAGCCGGCGCCACCGGCAGCGGTGACGCCGAACGAGTGGCCCTCGTTCAGCCAGAAGTTCGGCACGCCCCACGCGGGACCGATGATCGGGCTGCCGTCCGGCGTATAGGCGATGGCGCCGTTGTAGACCTTCTTCACGCCGACCTCGCCGAAGGCAGGGACGCGGGCGATGGCCGTCTCGATGTGTGGCATCAGGCGGTCGAGGTCTTCCTGGAACAGTTCGTACGCGGAATTTTCTGCCGGCCCGTCGACGTAGCAGGCGGGCGCGCCCTTCTCGTAAGGCCCGAGCAGCAGGCCGCCGTTTTCCTCGCGCATGTACCAGCTTGAGTCGCTCTCGCGGAGCACGCCCATCTCCGGCAGGCCCTTGGCCTTGCGTTCGAGGATCGCGGGATGCGGCTCCGTGACGATGTACTGGTGCTCGACGGGGATCACCGGAACATCGAGGCCGACCATCGCGCCGGTCAGCCTAGCGAAGTTGCCCGTGGCGGAGATCACGTGCTCGCAGGTGATGTCGCCCTTGTCGGTCACCACCCGCCACTCGCCCGCCGGCGTGCGCTCGATCGCGGTCACCGTCGTCTCGCGGTTGATCTCGGCGCCCATGGCACGCGCGCCCTTGGCGAAGGCTTGCGTCAGGTCGGCGGGCTGGATGTAGCCGTCGTCGGGATGCTGGATGGCGCCGATGATGCCGTCGATCTCGCAGAGCGGCCAGATTTCCTTCACCTGCTGCGGCGTCAGGATGTTGAGCGGCACGCCGATCGTGCGCGCGACGCCGGCGTAATACATGTACTCGTCCCAGCGGTCCTTGGTGCGCGCCAGGCGGATGTTGCTGACCTGCCGGAAGCCGACGTTCTGCCCGGTCTCGGCTTCCAGTTTGCCGTAGAGGCCGACCGAATATTTGTGAATCTGGCCGACCGAGTAGCTCATGTTGAACAGCGGCAGGAGGCCGGCCGCGTGCCACGTCGAGCCGGAGGTCAGTTCCTTGCGCTCGACTAGCACGACATCGGACCAGCCCTTCTTGGCGAGATGGTAGAGCGTCGAGACGCCGACGACGCCTCCGCCGATGACGACCGCGCGGGCGTGGGTTCTCACAGCGCTGCCCCCTCACCCTCTTTCTCTAGGCTCGGCTTCGCCTCACCAAGAGAAAGAGCCCTCTCCCACCCGGGGAGAGGGGAAGGAGGATCCGGCGGTGCCCATTCTCCCCTCTCCCCCTGTGGGAGAGGGCTTTGCACCTTGGCGAGCGGAGCGAGCTTAGGTGCAAAGGGTGAGGGGGCTTCGGCGGCGACTATCACGACTGCTTCCTCAACAAGCCTCGGTAGATCTCCTCGTTGCCGCAGAGGCCGGCGAGGCGGCCGAGCTGGTCGACGAGGAGGATGGGGTGGTCGGTCTGCGACTTCAGCGCGATCGCGGCGCGCAGCGTCAGGTCGACCGGCGCGACGATCATGTCGTAGCCGTCGCCGTTGACCGCGCCGGTGTCGGCGTCGGTGGTGGCGATGCGGCCTTCGCGGCCGTTCAGCGTCACGCGGATGGGGCGATCCTCCGCGTCGGTGTGGACGCGGATGCCGCCGGTGTCGATGACGATGGCGCCGCCCTCGCGGCGCAGCGCCGAGGCCGGGGTCATGACAGAGTTGCCGCGCAGCACGTTAAGCGGGTTCATGTGCTTCACGAATTCGGCGACGTAGGCATCGGCGGGGCGGAGCAGGATGTCCTCGGCGGTGCCCTTCTGGACGATGCGACCGGACTCCAGAATCGCGATCGAGTTGCCGAGCTTCAGCGCCTCGTCGAGGTCGTGGCTGACGAAGACGATGGTCTTCTTCAGCTTGCGCTGGAGGTCGAGCAGCTCGTCCTGCAGCTTGTCGCGGATAAGCGGGTCGAGGGCGGAGAAGGGCTCGTCCATCAGCAGGATGTCGGCGTCGGTGGCGAAGGCGCGGGCGAGGCCGACGCGCTGCTGCATGCCGCCCGACAGCTCGTGGCTGTACTTGTCGCCCCAGCCGGTCAGGCCGACGAGCGCCAGCTTCTCGTCGACGATCTTCGCGCGTTCGGCGTCCGCCATGCCGCGGAGCTCGAGGCCGAAGCCGACGTTCTGGCGCACCGTCCGCCACGGCAGCAGGGCGAACTGCTGGAAGACCATGGCGACGGTGTGCATGCGGAGATCGCGCAGCGTGGCGTCGTCGCAGGTGGTGACGTTCACCGGCTTGCCGCGATGATCGACGGTGACGGAGCCGCGCGCGACCTCGTTGAGGCGGTTGATGGCGCGCACGACCGTCGACTTGCCGGAGCCGGACAGGCCCATCAGCACGCAGATCTCGCCGCGCTTGACGGAGAAGTTGATGTCGATGGCGCCGGGGACGGACTTCGTTTTGGCGATGACCTCGTCGCGGGTGGCGCCTTGCGACAGCATCGCCAGCGCGGCCTTGCGGTCGCCGCCGAAAACGATGTCGACATTCCTGAATTCAACGACGGGCATCGGCGGCTATCGCGTGCCCTTCAAGTTGCGCTCGGGCCATTTGCAGACGCGGTCGAGCAGGATGGCGAGGACGACGATGGCGAGGCCGGCCTCGAAGCCCATCGAGACGTTGACGGTGTTGAGGGCGCGCACCACCGGCTTGCCGAGGCCGTCGGCGCCGACGAGCGCCGCGATGACCACCATCGACAGCGACAGCATGATGCACTGGGTGATGCCGGCCATGATGGTCGGCAGGGCGTAGGGGATCTCGACCTTCCACAGGAGCTGGCGTTTGGTGGCGCCGAAGGCCTGGCCGGCTTCGTGGAGCTGGAGCGGCACGGACGAGATGCCGAGGTGGGTGAGGCGGATCGGCGCGGCGATGGCGAAGATCACGGTGGAGATGAGGCCGGGGACCATGCCGAGACCGAACAGCACCAGCGTCGGGATGAGATAGACGAACGTCGGGATCGTCTGCATCAGGTCGAGGATCGGACGGATGACGGTGTAGAGCATCGGCCGGTGCGCGGCGGCGATGCCGATCGGCACCCCGACGGCGACCGAGACCAGCGTGGCGCAGAGCACCAGCGCCAGCGTCTCCATCGTCGCCTGCCAGTAGCCGAGGTTCATCACGAACAGCAGCCCGACAAGCACGCCGAGGGCGAGCGGCCACGAGCGGTGCAGGAACCACGTGCCGACGGTCAGGATGACGATTAGGACGAGCGGATTGAACCAGAGGAGGCCGATCAGCAGCGCGTTGATCAGGCCGCCAAGCACGAGCGAGATGAAATCGAAGACACCGGCGGCGTGGAAGTTGAGGATGTCGAGACCGGCGCGCAGCCAGTTGCCCAGTGGAATCTTGTGGCTGGTGATCAGGTCGTCCATCTAGCGCCCTCCATCCCCTCGGGCGTGACCGGCGGGCAGCGCTTGGCCGCCCGCCGGAAGTTCAAAAGACTAGAGGCCGAGGCTCGCCTTGGCGGCGTCGAGCCCGGGCTTGCCGTCGAAGGTGGTGACGCCGTCGAACCACGAGGTCCACGCGGTCGGGTTGGCCTTCAGCCACTCTTCCGCGGCCTTTGCCGGGTCTTCGGAGTCGAACAGGATCTTGCCCATCACCTCGTTCTCCATGCCGAGCGAGAAGGTGAGATTGGTGATGAACTTGCCGACGTTCGGGCATTCGCCGACGTAGCCGGCGCGGGTGTTGGTGAACACGGTGGCGCCGCCGTAGTCCGGCCCGAAGGTGTCGTCGCCGCCCGACAGGTAGCTCATCTTGTACTTGGAGTTCATCGGGTGCGGTTCCCAGCCGAGGAAGACGATCGGCTTGTTCTGCCGCGTGGCGCGATCGACTTCGGCGAGCATGCCCTGCTCGCTCGACTCGACGAGGTTGAAGTCCTTCAGCCCGTCGACGTCCTTGGCGATCATGTCGAGGATGATCTTGTTGCCGTCGTTGCCCGGCTCGATGCCGTAGATCTTGCCGTCGAGCTGGTCCTTGAACTTGGCGATGTCGGCGAAGGTCTTCAGGCCGGCGTCGAAGGTGTAGGTCGGGACGGCCAGCGTGTACTTGGCGCCCTCGAGGTTCGGCTTGGCGATCAGGTCGACGGTCTTGTCCGTGATGTATGGAGCACGGATCGATTCCATCGTCGGCTGCCAGTTGCCGAGGAACACGTCGATGTCCTTGTTCTTCATCGATTCGTACGTTACCGGCACGGCGAGCACGGTGGTCTTCGGCTCGTAGCCGAGCGCAGTGAGCAGACGCGAAGCCATCGCGGTGGTCGAGGTGATGTCGGTCCAGCCGACATCGGAGAAGCGTACGGTCTTGCAGGCAGCCGAGTCAGCCGCGTTGGCGGCGGTAGTGATGGTCATCGCGGCCAGGCCGGCCGCGGCAATACGCCAGGCATTACGCATCGAATTCCTCCGTTTCCAGGTGAGCGCGCCCCGCTCCGGTTCGCAGTACTTTCGAGTCCGAGTAGCAATCAGCGGGCCAGAGTTGCCTTCAACCAATCGCGTCCGCGAGGCGGACGCAAGGCAACCCAGCCAAATCCGGTGAAATACTAGCTGATCGCGCGTTCAACGGGGACAAAATTTCGCGAGCTAAGTAGTCAGGGTCGATGCCGATACCATTGTGTGGCTGGGCGTTTCTGCCTATTGATCAGCCGTTCAATGGACAACTCCTGGGCATTGTCATGCAGCGCGTCGAACCCGAGGATCTCCGCCGCCGCCAGCTCATCGAGGCGACCGTCGACACCATGGCGGCGGAAGGTTTTGCCGCGACGACGCTGGCCGCGATCGGCCAGAAGGCCGGCGTCTCGCCCGGGCTGATCGCGCATTATTTCGTCGACAAGGACGGTCTGCTCGAGGCGACGCTGCGCAGCCTGGCGGCGCGTCTGGCGCTCGGTCTGTCGAAACGGCTGCGCTCCGCGCGGACGGCGCGGGAGCGCGTGCAGGCGGTGATCGACACGACTCTGGCGGCGGAAGAATTCGACGCGCGGACGTGCAGCGTGTGGCTGGCGTTCTGGGGGCAGGTGCTGCACTCGGCGCGGCTGAAGCGGGTGCAGAAGGTCTATCAGGGGCGGCTGCTTTCCAACCTTCGTCATGGGCTGAAGCAGATCGTGCCGGCGGTGGAGGCTGACCGGATCGCGCACGCCGTTGCGGCGATGATCGACGGGCTGTGGCTCGGCGCGGCGCTGTCGTCGCCGAAGGAGACGGACAGCGCAGCGGCGCGGGCGACGGCGAGTGCGTTCATCGATGCCGAACTTCTGCGATGCGCCGCGAAGCCGGCGATGGCGAAGAAAAGCGAAACGCGCGTACGGAACTACATCGGCGGTGCGTACATCGACGCGGCGAAGCGGGCGACGTTCGTCACCAGCAATCCGGCGACCGGCGAGAAACTTGCCGAGGTCGAGATCGCGGGCGCGGCGGAGGTCGATGCCGCCGTGGCGGCCGCCAAGCGCGGACAGGCCGTGTGGTCTGCGATGACCGGGCTGGAGCGCGGGCGCGTGATGAAACGCGCCGCCGATATCCTGCGCGCGCGCAACGCGGAGCTGGCGCGGCTGGAGACGCTCGACACGGGCAAGCCGATCCAGGAGACGTCGGTGGTCGACGTCATCTCGGGCGCCGACTGCCTCGATTATTTTGCCGGGCTCGCCGGTGGGCTGGCGGGCGAGCACATCGATCTCGGCCCGTCGGCCATGGGCTACACGCGGCGCGAGCCGCTCGGCATCGTCGCCGGGATCGGGGCGTGGAACTACCCGATCCAGATCGCCTGCTGGAAATCGGCGCCGGCGCTCGCCTGCGGCAACGCGATGATCTTCAAGCCGGCGGAGCTGACGCCGCTCTCGGCCGCGAAACTCGCCGAAATCTACACGGAAGCGGGGCTGCCGGACGGCGTGTTCAACGTCGTACAGGGCTTGGCGGACACCGGCCGGTTGCTGACGCGCCATCCGGCGATCGCCAAGGTTTCGCTGACCGGCGAGGTGTCGACCGGCAAGGCCGTGATGGCGGACGCGTCGCCGACGTTGAAGCACGTGACGCTGGAGCTCGGCGGCAAGTCGCCGCTGATCGTGTTCGAGGATGCCGATCTCGACGACGCCGTCTCGGGCGCGCTGCTCGCAAATTTCTATTCGGCCGGCGAGGTCTGTTCGAACGGCACGCGCGTGTTCGTGCATCGCGCCGTGAAGGACGCGTTCCTGGCGAAGCTCGTCGAGCGCGTGCAGCGTATGACCATCGGCGACCCGCTCGATCCGAAGACGCAGGTCGGCGCGCTGATCTCGGAAGAGCACATGAAGAAGGTGCTCGGCTACATCGAGCGCGGCAAAAAGGAAGGCGCGAAGATTCTGGTCGGCGGCAATCGCGCCGATGCCGGCGCGATGAAGCGCGGCTGGTTCGTCGAGCCGACGGTGTTCGACGGGTGCGACGACGACATGGGCATCGTGCGCGAGGAAATATTCGGGCCGGTGATGACCGTGCTGTCCTTCGCCGAGGAAGACGAGGTCATCCGCCGCGCCAACGACACGGTGTACGGCCTCGCCGCCGGCGTGTTCACGCGCGATCTGGCGCGGGGGCATCGCGTCATCGCGAAGCTGGAAGCCGGCACCTGCTGGATCAACGCGTACAATGTCACCCCGATCGAGCTGCCGTTCGGCGGCGTCAAGCAGTCCGGGCTCGGCCGCGAGAACGGCAAGGCGGCGATCGAGCATTATTCCCAGTTGAAGAGCGTCTACGTCGGCCTCGCCCCCGTGCAGGCGCCGTATTGATGCGTGTCGGGCATGCCCCCTCAGTCGGCTTTGCCGACAGCTCCCCCGTAAACGGGGGAGCACCCGCGGCCGCATCCGGCAGGTCCTCCCCGGCAAAGCGGGGGAGGGGGACCATGCGAAGCATGGTGGAGGGGGCGCACCGGTGAGCGAAGCCTACGACTACATCATCGTCGGCGCCGGCTCGGCCGGCTGTGTGCTCGCGGCGCGGCTCAGCGAAGACCCGAAGAACCGCGTGCTGCTGCTGGAATACGGCGGCTCGGACCGCTCCGTGTTCATCCAGATGCCGAGCGCGCTCAATATTCCCTTGAACAGCGCCCGCTACAACTGGGGCTACCAGAGCGAGCCGGAGAAGAATCTCGACGACCGGCGGATCAATGCGCCGCGCGGCAAGGCGCTAGGCGGTTCGTCGTCGATCAACGGCCTCGTCTATGTGCGCGGCAATGCGCTCGATTTCGAGCACTGGGAAGAGATGGGCGCGCGCGGGTGGGCCTACCGCTATGTGCTGCCGTATTTCCGGCGCGCCGAAACTTTCCTCGGCGGCGCTGACGATTATCGCGGCGGCGACGGGCCGCTCGCGACGCGCACCGGGCGGCTGGCGAACCCGCTCTATCGCGCCTTCGTCACCGCGGCGGAGCAGGCCGGATACGGCGTGTCGCCGGATCTCAACGGCTACCAGCAGGAGGGATTCGGCAGCCTCGACATGACCGTCAACGGCGGCGTGCGGTCGAGCGCGTCGAACGCATATCTCAGGCCGGCGATGAAGCGCGGGAACCTCCGCGTGCTGACCGGTGCGCTCGCCGAGGCGATCGTCTTCGAGGGCAAGCGCACGACCGGGGTGCGCTATCTGCGGCGCGGCCAGAGCGAGGTCGCGACCGCGACGCGCGAGGTGATCGTGGCGGCGGGAGCGATCAACACGCCACAACTGCTCAAGCTGTCGGGCGTCGGGCCGGCGGCGGAACTGAAGGCGCAGGGCATCGCGGTCAATCACGCGCTGCCAGGCGTCGGCGAGAATCTGCAGGATCATCTGGAGTTCTATTTCCAGGTCGCGTCGAAGCAGCCGATCACGCTCTATTCGTCGATGGGTCTCGTCCCGCGCGGTCTCATCGGCCTGCGCTGGCTCCTGTTCCGCGACGGACTCGGCGCGACCAATCATTTCGAGACCGGCGGCTTCATCCGCAGCCGCGCCGGCGTCCGCTATCCGGACATCCAGTTTCATTTCGTGCCGCTCGCGATGTCGTACGACGGCAAGAAGCTCGCCACCGAGCACGGCTACCAGGTGCACGCCGGGCCGATGCGCTCGAAGAGCCGCGGCTACGTGCGGCTGAGATCGGCGGATGCGCGCGAGGCGCCGCGCATCGTGTTCAACTACATGAGCCACCCCGACGACTGGACGGAGATGCGCGCCTGCGTGCGGCTGACGCGCGAGATTCTTTCGCAGACGGCGTTCGACCCGTATCGCGCGCGCGAGATCCAGCCCGGCGCCGACGTCACCTCGGACGCGATGATCGATGCGTTCGTGCGCTCGAAGGCGGAAAGCGCGTACCATCCGTCGGGCACGTGCCGGATGGGGCGGGCGGACGATCCGATGGCGGTGGTCGATCCGGAGACGCGCGTCATCGGCCTGTCGGGCCTACGCGTCGTCGATGCCTCGATCATGCCGCAGATCACCAACGGCAACCTCAACGCGCCGACGATCATGCTCGCCGAGAAGGCCGCCGACATGATCCTCGGCAAGCCGGCGCTGGCGCCTTCCAATGCGCCTTACTACGTCGCTGACAATTGGGAAACCGCGCAGCGCTAGTCGCGCGACTACGCCCTCAGGCGCGGTTTTCCGGCGGCATCCGAGCGCTCGTCGCCGGCTACGTTGAAGCCGCCGGTTTCGCCGGCCATCAGGCGCGTCATCAGGAATTCCTTCGGCATCGGGTGGGCGAACAGGTAGCCCTGGCCGACGTCGCAGCCGGTGCGGCGGATGACGGCGAGGTCGCTCGCCTTCTCGATGCCCTCGGCGACGGCGACGCCGCCGAAGCGGTGCGCCAGTTCGACGACCGTGCGGCATAGCGCGGCGTTGGTCGGGTCGGCGCCGCAGTTCTGGACGAAGCTCTGGTCGAGCTTCAGCTCGGCGAACGGCAACTCCTTCAGCCGGGCGAGCGAGGAGTAGCCGAGGCCGAAATCGTCGATGGCGAGCGCGATGCGGTAGATGCGAAGCTGGGTCGCGATCTCGTGGACGGTCGGGATGTCGCGGATGACCTGATCCTCGGTGACCTCGAGGATGATGCCCGACCAGTCGTCGCCGCGCGGGCGGCATTCACGCACGATCGCCGGGATGGGCAGCGCCATCAGCGCCTCGACCGGCACGTTGATGGCGAAGCGGATGTCGTGGCCGACGAAGGCGAAGTCGGCAGCGTCGCGGAGCGCGGAGCGCAGCGCGAATTCGGTGAGCGCCATCAGGTCGGCGTTGCTGGCGTTGGGAATGAAGCTTCCCGGCGACAGGAGACCCAGCTCGGGATGGCGGACGCGGGCGAGGCCCTCGGCGCCGACCACGCGACCGGTCGCCAGGCTGAACTTCGGCTGGTACCAGAGCTCGACCCAGTTGCGGTCCAGCGCCTCGCCGAGCACGATCTCGGGGGCGGAGCCGCGCGCGCGGATGGTGTGGTGATTCTCCAATGCCGTGGGCTGGGCGGCCTGCTTCCGGTTGCCGCCGAGGTGCTCCTCGTCGACGACCTGCTTCACCGCGTCGATGCGGAAGGGCTTGTTGAGCGGCGGGCGCATGCGCAGGCCGTGGCGCTCGCCGACCTGGCGGACGTCGCCGAGCAGGCCGGTGTTGCTGCCGCTCATCACCTGCACGGTGCCGGTGAAGCCGGCGGCGGAAAGGGTGCGGATCGCGTCGATGGCGTCGGAGTCGCCCAGCGATATGTCGAGGAAGATGACGCTCGGCATCGTGCGCTTCAGCCCGTCGGCGAGCGCGGGGACGTTTGCGAACTGCTCCGCCGTCACTCCGAAATCGGCGAGGGCGCGCGCGATGAAACGGGCGACCGCGGGATTATCTTCGACAATGAAACATTCCGCGGTGGGCACTGCCGCGGCCGCGTCGCTAGCCATAGGTCTGCCGATGTTCAGCCGTCGCCATTTTTCGCTCGCCCAAGTCTTGCCACGGTAGACCTTAATCGGGCGTTGATTTCCCGCTGCAATTGCATGGGGTTAGCGAAGTCTTCCGCCCTTCGTGCGCGATTGACGGCTCGTAAACCTTATCTTTTACGCGATTTTGCAACGAAAGCGCGGCGCGCCTCCGTACAACCCCCGTCTGGCGGGCGGGCAGGATCGGTATCACCATTGCGTGAGGGCGATTCGCGGGGCGGCTGGAGTAACGGGCGGTCAAGGTCTGCACCCTAGCAATTGCCGATGCGCGGGCTACGTCGCCACCGGCGCCGCCACCGAAGAGGGGAGACCGACGTGGACTTCGCATCCAGCCAGACTCTCATCTGCAGCGTCGGCGGCCTGCTGTGCTCGCTGCCGGTCGCCGGCGTGGTCGAGACGTTTCGCCCGCTGCCGGTCGAGCGGGTCGCGGGCGCGCCGGAATTCATGCTCGGCCTGGCGATGGTGCGCGGCGAGCCGGTGCCGGTCGTCGATCTGTCGCGCCTGCTCAACGGCCACGCCGGCAATCCGACGCGCTTCGTGCTGGTCAAGGCGGACGAGCGGCGCGTGGTGCTGGCGGTCGACGGCGTCGTCGGCATCCGTGCCATCGAGGCCGAGCAGATGCGGAGCATGCCGCCGCTGCTGCGCGATGCCGACACCGGCGTCGTGTCGGCGGTCGGCACGCTCGACAGCGCGCTCTTCCTGATGCTGCAGGCGGCGCACATAGTGCCGGAAGATTTCTTCGATGAAGCGGCGCGGAGGCTGGCGTCGTGATCGGCCAGCCCGATCCGCAGTCGGTCGATCGGTTCCGGGACGCGATCGTGCGTCGTCTTGGCCTCTATTTCGACGAGGCGAAGCTCGGGTTTCTCGGCGAGGTGCTGCAGCGGCGCGTCGAAGCGACGGAGCTGCCGCTGGAACCCTATCTCGCCGGGCTGGAGAATCATCCCGGCAAGGGCGAGCTCGGGCGCCTTGCCGAGGCGCTGACCGTCGGCGAGACGTACTTCTTCCGCAACAACGACCAGTTTCGCGCCTTTGCCGAGGTCGTGGTGCCGGAGCGCATGCGCGCCAATGCATCGAGCCGGCGCCTGCGCTTCCTTTCGGCCGGCTGCGCCTCGGGCGAAGAGGCCTACACGCTGGCAATCATTATGCGCACCATCGTCGCCGACCCGTCGTGGCAGGTGACGATCCGCGCCGTCGATGCCAACCCGGCGTCGCTGAAGAAGGCGCTTGCGGCGCGCTATTCGCCGTGGGCGCTGCGCGAGACGCCGGCCGATATCCAGCAGCGCTGGTTCCGCAACGGCGGGCGCGACGCCCTCCTCGACGAGACGATCCGCACCGCGGTGACCTTCGAGGAACGCAACCTTGCCGTCGAAGATCCGGAGCTGTGGCAGACGGAGACCTACGACGCCGTCTTCTGCCGCAACGTGCTCATGTATTTCACGCCGGACGGCATGCGGGCGGCGATAGCGCGCATCTCGCGCTCGCTGGTGCGCGGCGGCTACCTGTTCCTCGGCCACGCCGAAACGATGCGCGGCATCTCGGGCGATTTCCATCTCCGGCACAGCCACGACACCTTTTACTACCAGCGGCGCGAGCGCGGCGACGACGATGCCGTCGACGTCGACATCTCATCGCTGCCGCTGGCGACGCCCGCCTTCGCGCCACCGCTGGTGATGGACGATAACTGGGTCGGCGCCATCGGCAGGGCGACCGACCGCGTGACGGCGCTGAGCCTCAGGTCGATTCCGGCGCCGGAAGCGGCGAAGCCGGCGCCGACGTGGAATCTCGGCCTAGCGCTCGACCTGCTGCAGCGGGAACGATTTGCCGACGCACTCAGCCTCATCGGGCAGTTGCCGCCGGCCTCCGACAACGATCCGGACGTGCTGCTGCTGCAGGCCGTGCTGCTGGCGCACAGCGGCCAGCCGCGGCAGGCGGCGGAGACGGCACTGCAGCTTCTCGCTCTCGATGAAATGAACGCCGGCGCAAACTACGTCATGGCGCTGTGTTTCGAGGATGGCGGCGACCGGATTACTGCAGCGAATCACTATCAGGTCGCGATATACCTCGATCCGACTTTCGCGATGCCGCGATTGCACCTGGGAATTCTTCTGCGGCGGGCCGGCGACCTGGCAAAGGCCCGGCACGAATTGAAGGAAGCCCTGGTCCTGCTCCAGCGCGAGGACCCTTCGCGCCTGTTGCTGTTCGGTAGCGGCTTCACCCGCGATGCGTTGATCACTCTCTGTCAATCGGAGCTCGAGCGTTGCGCGGTCAGGCAGTAGACGGTGCCGATCCCGGCGGTACGCGCGCGGCAGCGCTGCGTGCCGCATTCGATCGCGCGTTTGCGGAGCCGCCGGCGCCAGAACGCGGGGCGCCGCTCGACTTTCTCTCGGTCCGGCTCGGCGGCGATCCGTTCGCCATTCGCCTGACCGACACGGCCGGGCTGTTCGCCGACCGCAAGATCACGCCGGTGCCGACGACGGTCGCGGAGTTCCGCGGCGTCTCCGGATTTCGCGGCGTGCTGGTTCCCGTCTACGACCTCGGCGCGCTGCTGGGCTACGCGCCGCTGCAGTCCGGGCGCTGGCTGGTGCTTGCCGCCGGCGGTGCGCTGGCCTTCGTTTTCGACGCGTTCGAGGGCCACATCCGCGTTCCGCCGGAAGGCGTCAGCGCGCGGCGCGACAGCGGCTCGGCGCATGGGGTCCACGAGATTGCCCGCCTGGGCGATCGCGCCTGGCCGGTCATCGATATTCCTGCGGCGGTCGAAGCGATCCGCGCGCGGCTTCCCCGTTCCAACGCAAGCAAGGAGTGAGCGCCATGTTCAGAACCTGGACATTCGGCCGGAAGGTTACCGTCGGGTTCGCGTTGATGGTCGTCTTCACGGTCATCATCAGCGTCATCGCGATGGCCGCGCTGCAGAAGGTGATCGCCAGCAAGGATCAGGTGATCAACGTCGACGGACCGCTGATGGTGCGCGCGACGCAGTTGCAGACGGTGCGCCAGCAGCTCACCTCCAACCTGCGCAACTTCCTGCTGTCGGGCGTCGAGGATGACCTGACGGCGCTCACCGACTCGCGCAAGGCATTCGGCGACACGCTGACGGCGCTGCGTGAAGACGCCACCAGCAGCGAAGGCGTCGCGCTGGTCGACGCCATGCAGAAGACGTTTGCAACGCACACGGCCGCTGTCGACGACATCATCAAGCTGCGTCGCAACGGCACGTCGATCGAGGATTCGCTCGCTGCCTACAAAGACCAGGTGACGCCAGCCGGCACGGCGCTGTCGACGGCACTGACCGACTACCTCACCAAGCGGCAGGACAGCCTGCTCGCCTCACAGCAGGCCTCGACGCGGGTCGGGCAGGAAGCCGAGATCCAGATAGCGGCCGTCGGCGGCGCTGCCGTGCTCTTCGCCCTCATCGTGGCATTCATGCTGGTGCGAAACCTCAATCGCCAGATCGGGTCCGCGGTCGGGCATGTGCAGAGCTCGTCGGCGGAACTCCAGTCGGCGGCGAACCAGCAGGCGAGCGGCATGAAAGAGCAGACGATCTCGATGAACGAGATCGCCACGACGATCAGCGAGCTGCTGGCGACGTCGCGGCAGATCGCCGAAAGCTCGCAGCGCGTCGCCAAGATAGCCGAGGAGACGACGACCGCGGCGCGGTCCGGCGACGGCACGGTCGAGCGCGCCAACGAGTCGATCATCGGGATCAAGCGGCAGGTCGATCAGATCGTCAGCCACATGCTGGAACTCGGCAAGAAGTCGCAGCAGATAGGAGCCGTGCTCGACATCGTCACCGAGCTCGCCGAGCAGACCAACATCCTGTCGATCAACGCGACGATCGAGGCGGTGGGGGCCGGCGAAACCGGCCGCCGCTTCGCCATCGTCGCCGACGAAATCCGCAAGCTGGCGGATCGCGTCGCCGGATCGGCGAAGGAAATCCGCAGTCTGATCGACGACGTGCGCTCGTCGGTCAACACGACGGTGATGGCGACCGAGACCGGCTCGAAGGCGGTCGATGCCGGCTCGAAGCAGTTCGGCGACGTCGCCTCGGCGTTCCGGGCGATCGCCAGCCTCGTCTCGACGACGACCGAAGCGGCGCGCGAGATCGAGCTGTCGACCAAGCAGCAGACCACTGCCGTCGAGCAGGTCAACATGGCGATCGCCAACGTGACGCAGGCGGCGCGCGAGACGGAAGCCAGCACCAGCCAGACGCTGGAGACGGCGTCGTTGCTCGCCGTCACCTCGAGCGACCTGCTCAAGCTGGTGCAGGCGCAGCAGGCCGCCTGAGGATCGACGGCAGATGGCCCAGGACCCCTTCAAGTACTTCCGCGTGGAAGCGCACGAGCTGGTCGACCAGCTCGGCAAGGGCGTCCTCGAGCTCGAGCGCGGCGGCCCCGGCGTGCTGCCCAAGCTGCTGCGCCTCGCCCATACGCTGAAGGGCGCCGCGCGCGTCGTGCGCCGTCCGGACATCGCCGAGTATGCGCACGCCATCGAGGACGAACTGGCGCCATACCGGGAAACGTCCGACGTGATGCCGCGTCCGGCGATCGACTCGGTGCTGAGCTTGATCGACCGGATCGCAGCGGGTCTGGCGACGCTCGGCCGCGACGAGACGGCAGAAGCGGCGGCGGTCTCGCCGGCGGCGACGGGCGGCGATGCGTTGCCGATGGAGGATGCTTTCCGGACCGTATGGGCGGAGGTCGGCGATCTCGACGTGCTGATCGAGGGCGTCACCGAGACACACGCGCAGCTCAGCGCCTTTCGCACGGCGACCGAGTCGATGTCAGGCGCGCGGGCGCTCGCCGAGCAGCTTGTCGATCAACTGGCGCTGAAGCGCGACCGGGCGCGCGGCGACAAGTCTCTCGCCATCGCCGAGGACCTGCGCACCATGCTGCGCGGCCTCGACCGCGGCCTCGCCTCGGCGCAGGAGCGCATGGAGCGCGAGCTGCAGCAGGTGCACGACACCGCCGAGCAGCTCCGGCTGGTTCCGGCCGGCGCGCTGCTGGCGTTTCTCGAGCGGGCGGCGCGCGATGCGGCGCATGCGGTCGGCAAGCTGGTCAAGTTCCAGAGCAAGGGCGGCGAGGTGCGGCTCGATTCGCACGTGCTGCGCGTCATGCACGAGGCGCTGCTGCAGATCGTGCGCAACGCGGTGGCGCACGGCATCGAAAGCGAAACCGACCGGCGCGTCGCCGGCAAGCCGCAATCCGGCCAGGTGACCGTCGAGGTGATACGGCGCGGGCGGCGCGTGGTTTTCCGCTGCCAGGACGACGGCCGCGGCATCGACATCGAGGCGGTGCGGCGGGGAGCGCTGGCGCGCGGCACCCGCGCGGCGGACATGAATGCGACCGAGATCGTCAACCTGATGCTGGATGGCGGCATCAGCACGTCGGCGAACCTCACCGAAGTTTCCGGACGCGGCGTCGGCATGGATGTGGTGCGCGCCGCGGTCGCGCGCCTCGGGGGCAAGGTGACCGCCGAGACGACGCCCGGCAAGGGCACGACGTTCGAGCTGACGGTGCCGCTGACGCTCGCCGCCACCGAGGCGCTGCTCATCGATTCCGGCGGCGTCATCGTCGCCATTCCGTTCGACGCGGTGAAGCATGTCCTGCACACGTCGGGGCAGGAGATCTATCGCACGGCGCGCGGCTACGAGCTGGTCTTCGACGGCAACGCCATGCCGTTCGTGCCGCTGGCACGGATGCTCAACGGCAACGCGCAGGCGGCCGGCGGCGGCTCGGCGGTCATTGTCGCGGGCGCCGGCCGCATGGCCGCGATCGGCGTCGAGCGGCTGCGCGGCACCGCCAACATCGTCTTCCGTTCGCTGCCGGAATTCACGCCGGCAATGGCGGTCGTCGCCGGCGCCTCGCTCGATGCCGACGGCAATCCGCAGCTCGTGCTCGACCCGGACAATCTGGTCGCCGAGGCGGACAAATACGGCTCAATGGTGAGCACGGCGCGGAAGCGGCCGCGGCCGGTTCTCATCATCGACGATTCCTTAACCACGCGGATGCTCGAGCAGAGCATTCTGGAGTCCGCCGGCTATGAGGTGGACCTCGCGACCTCGGCCGAGGAGGGCCTCGAGATCGCGCGCAGGAAACAATACTCGCTGTTCCTGGTTGATGTTGAAATGCCCGGCATGGACGGGTTCTCGTTCATCCAGACAATCCGCGCCGATGCCGAGTTGCGCGATATACCGGCGATCCTCGTGACGTCGCGCAACGAACCGGAAGACTTGCGCCGCGGCAAAGACGTCGGAGCGCAGGACTACGTCGTGAAAAGCGAATTCAACCAGGCCAATCTTCTTGGCCGCATCCGCGAACTGGTGGCCCAGGCATGACCGCGCGCACGCGTGTCCTCGTTGTGGAAGACTCGACGACGGTGCGGGCGCGCCTGCTGGAGGTGCTCGCCTCCGATCCGGCGATCGAGGTCATCGGCGAGGCGGCGGACGGCAAGCAGGCGATCGAGCTGTGCAAGCTGCTGCGGCCCGACGTCGTGACCATGGACATGATGCTGCCGGAGATGAGCGGACTGTCGGCGACCGAATACATCATGGCCTATTGCCCGACGCCGATCCTGATCGTGTCGTCGTCGGTCAATCGCGGCGAACTGTTCAAGACGTACGAGGCGCTGAGCGCGGGGGCGCTCGACGTGCTCGAGAAGCCGAGCGGCGAGGAGCCGCCGGGCGTCTGGGAGCGCACGTTCCTCTCGACGGTGAAGCTGATCGCGCGCATCCGCGTCATCACCCATCCGCGCGGACGGCTGGCGCCCGGGCGGCCGATGCCGATGCGCGTCGCGCCGCCGCCGGCGACCGACGTCATGGCCGGCTGCCGCGCCATCGCGATTGGCGCTTCGACCGGCGGGCCGGGTGCGATCGTCGATATCCTGCGCAGCTTGCCGTCGGAGTTCGACCTGCCGATCCTGTTCGTGCTGCATATCAACGTGATGTTCGGCGCGGCATTCGCGGAGTGGCTCGACGGGCAGTCGACGCATCGCGTCGCCTACGCCAAGGACGGCGAATCGTTCGCCTCCACCATCGGGCGTGTCGTGATGGCGCCGCCGGATTCGCATCTGGTCGTGCGCGACGGGCGGCTGCGCATCACGCACGATCCGGAGCGGCATTCGTGCCGTCCGTCGGTCGACGTGCTGTTCGAGTCGGTGGCGGCGGAGTTCGGTCCTTCGGCGGCGGGCATCCTGCTCACCGGCATGGGCCGCGACGGCGCGTCCGGGCTGCTCGAGATGCGGCGGGCGGGAGCGTTCACCGTGGCGCAGGACCAGGCGACGTCGGTGGTCTACGGGATGCCGCAGCAGGCGGCGCTGCTCAACGCCGCGGTGCGCATCGTGCCGTTGCCCGAGGTCGGGCCGCTGATGACGTCGCTGTGGCGGCGGCAGGTCGCGGCATGATCGACAACACGATCCTCATCGTCGACGACAGCCTCACGGTGCGCATGGACCTGTCCGACGCGTTCACCGCGGCCGGCTTCAAGACGCTGCCGTGCGCGTCGCTCGCCGAAGCGCGCGAGGCGCTCGGGCAGAGCGCGGTGGCGCTGGCGGTGCTCGACGTGCTGCTGCCCGATGGCGACGGCGTCGATTTCCTCGCCGAGCTGCGCGCCGATCCGGCGACCGCGTCGATCCCGGTGCTGATGCTTTCGACCGAGGCCGAGGTCAAGGATCGCGTGCGCGGCCTCAAGACCGGCGCCGACGAATATGTCGGCAAGCCGTACGACGACAAATACGTGGTCGCCAAGGCGCGCGAGCTGCTGCGGGCGAAGGTCGCCTCGACCGGCGACCGGCAGACGGTGCTGGTGGTCGACGACAGCATCACCTACCGCGAGACGCTGCGCGATGCGCTGGAAGCCGACGGCTACTTCGTGCTGACGGCGGGCAGTGGCGAGGAGGGGCTGGCGATGCTTACCTCGCGCCGGCCCGATGCGATCGTGGTCGATGGTGTGCTGCCGGAGATGGACGGCGCGACGCTCATCCGCCGGGTGCGGCTCGATGCGGCGCTCCGCGGCCTTCCGTGCCTGCTGCTCACCGCCTCGCAGGAGCGCGGCGTCGAGCTACGCGCGCTCGAAGCCGGCGCCGACGCCTTCGTGCAGAAGGACGAGGATGTTTCGGTCGTGCTCGCCAAGCTCAAGGCGGCGATGCGCGGCGCCGCCAGCATGCCGAGGCCGATCGAGGAACTCGCGACCCTGCTCGGGCCGCACAAGATTCTGGCGGTCGATGACAGCGCGACGTACCTCAACGAGCTGGCCGAGGCGCTGCGCGGCGAGGGCTACGACGTGGTGCCGGCGCGGTCGGGCGAAGAGGCGCTGGAGCTTCTGGCGGTGCAGTCGGTCGGCTGCATCTTGCTCGATTTAATCATGCCGGGGCTTGGCGGCACGGAAACATGCCGGCGGATCAAGAGCGCGCCGATCGTGCGCGACATTCCGCTGATCATGCTGACCGCGATGGAAGATCGCCAGGCGATGCTCGACGGATTCAGCGCGGGCGCCGACGATTACATTTCGAAGTCGAGCGAATTCGACGTGCTCAAGGCACGCGTGCGCGTGCAGATCAGGCGCAAGCAGTTCGAGGACGAGAACCGCCGCATCCGCGAGGAGCTGCTGACCAAGGAACTGGAAGCCGCGGATGCGCGCGCCGCCCGCGAGTTGGCCGAGACGCGGGCCGAGCTGGTGGGCGAACTGGAACGCAAGAACAAGGAGCTCGAGGCGTTCTCTTATTCCGTCTCGCACGATCTTCGGACGCCGCTCCGCGCTATCGACGGATTCAGCCAGGCGCTGCTGGAGGACTATCCCGATAAGCTCGACGCGACGGGCCAGAATTATCTCAAGCGCATCCGCAGCGGTGCGCAGCGCATGGGCGAACTGATCGACGACATGCTGCAGCTTTCGCAGGTGAGCCGGGCCGAGATCCATGCCCAACCGCTCGACCTGTCGGCGTTGGCGCGCGAGATCGCGGCGGGCTTGAGCGCCGGCGGGCGCAAGGTTGAGGTGCGCATCGAAGAAGGGCTGGTAGCCAAGGCCGACCGGCAGCTCATGAAGATCGTGATGGAGAATCTTCTCGGCAACGCCTGGAAATTCACCGGCAAGGCGGACAATCCGGCGGTCGAGATCGGCGCGACGGACGCGCCGGAGGGCACCGCGTTCTACATCCGCGACAACGGCGCCGGCTTCGACATGGCGCTTGCGGACAAGATGTTCCAACCCTTCCGCCGCCTGCATTCCGAGGCCGAATTTCCCGGCACCGGAGTCGGGCTTGCCACCATTCACCGCGTGATCGACCGCCACGGCGGGCGCATCTGGGCGGAAGGCAAGGTCGGGGCGGGCGCAACGTTCTACTTCACACTGGCGGCATAGGAGCGGACGATGGCCGAACGCACGATCCTGCTCGTGGAAGACAACGCCGACGACGAGGCGCTGACGCTGCGCGCCTTCGCCAAAAACAAGATCACCAACCCGGTGATCGTGGCACGCGACGGCGTCGAGGCGCTGGATTACGTGCACGGCACCGGCGCGCACGCCGGGCGCGACGTTACCGAACGTCCGGCGGTCGTGCTGCTCGACCTGAAGCTGCCCAAGCTCGACGGCATCGAGGTGCTGAAGCGCATCCGCGCCGACGAGCGCACGCGCCTGCTGCCGGTCGTGATCCTGACCTCGTCGAAGGAGGAGCAGGACATCATCGACGGCTACCGCTTCGGCTGCAATTCATACGTCCGCAAGCCGGTGGATTTCGACCAGTTCCTCGAAGCGGCGCGCCAGCTCGGCCTCTACTGGCTGCTTCTCAACGAACCGCCGTAGCCAAATGACAGAATCGCAAAAGCTCGACCTGCTGCTGGTCGAGGATACGGACAGCGATGCCGAGCTCCTGCTGCGCCAGTTGAAGCAGGGCGGGTTCGACGTCGAGCATCACCGTGTCGATAGCGCCGAGGGTGTCGAGGCGGCGATTGCGGCGAAGCCGTGGGACATCGTCATCTCGGACTACAACATGCCGGGTTTCACCGGCGTCGATGCGCTGAAGATCGTGCGCGCGCACGACAGCGAGACGCCATTCATCTTCGTCTCCGGCACGATGGGCGAGGACACGGCGGTCGCGGCGCTACGCGCCGGGGCGCAGGATTACCTGATCAAGGGAAAGACGGCGCGGCTGCCGTCGGCGATCGAACGCGAGCTTCGCGAGGCGCGCGAGCGCCGCGCCATGCGCATCGTCGAGAACCGGCTGCGGCAACTGTCGCGGGCGGTCGAGCAATCGGCGAATTTCGTGCTCATCACCGACGTCGATGGGCAGATCGAATACGTCAACCCGGGCTTCGAGAAGGCGACCGGGTATACCAACGCCGAGCTCGAGGGCCGCCAGCCGTTCTTCTGGAAACTGGCGCCGGCGCTTGGCGAGGAGGTGTGGGCGACGGCGCGCTCGGGCCTCAACTGGCGCGGCGAGTTCGACAACATCCGCAAGGACGGCACGACGCTGGCGGTCTCGGTGACGGTTTCGCCGGTCACCGACGAGGCCGGCAAGATCAGCCACATCATCGCCATCGAGGAAGACATAAGCCGCCGGCGCGAGATCGAGGCGCAGCTTCGTCAGGCGCAGAAGATGGAGGCCGTCGGCAATCTCACCGGCGGCATGGCGCACGACTTCAATAACCTGCTGGCGGTGGTTATCGGCAACCTCGACCTGCTGGTCGGGCGGCGCAAGGACGACGCCGACGTGCAGGATCTCGCCGCCGAGGCGCTGGAGGCGGCGGTGCACGGCGCCGACCTCACCAAGCGGCTGCTCGCCTTCGCCCGGCGCCAGCCGTTGCAGCCGGAGGAGGTCGACCTCAACGATCTGATCGGCAACACGACGAAGCTGCTGCGCCGGCTGCTGGGCAATAACGTCGAGATCGCGCTGGATCTCGACCCGGCGCCGTGGCCGGTGGTGGTCGATCCCTCGCAGCTTGCCTCGAGCATCACCAATCTCGCCACCAATGCGCGCGACGCGATGCCGAAGGGCGGCCGCCTGACGGTCGCGACCCGCAACACCGTGCTCGACACCGACTACGTGCTGGCGCATCCCGAAGTGAAGGTCGGCGAGTACACCGAGATCAGCGTCACCGACACCGGCTCGGGCATGCCGCCCGAGGTCATCGCCCGCATCTTCGAGCCGTTTTTCACGACCAAGGAAATGGGCAAGGGCACCGGCCTTGGCCTGTCGATGGTCTACGGTTTCATGAACCAGTCCGGCGGACACATCGGGCTCGACAGCATACCGGGCCGCGGCACGACGTTCCGCCTGTTCCTGCCGCGGGCGGAGGCGGCGATGCCGCTGCGGGCCGAGGCCGACGCCGACCCGAAGGATCTGCGCGGCAACGGGCAGACGGTGCTGGTGGTCGAGGACGTCGGGCTGCTGCGGCGGGTCGTGGTCAAGCAGCTCACCGAGCTCGGCTATCGCGCGATCGAGGCGGAGACCATCGGCGCGGCGCTCGCCGCGCTGGAGCGGCAGCCGATCGATATTCTGTTCACCGACGTGGTTGTCGGCGAGGGGCCGACCGGGTTCGACCTCGCCCGCGTCGTCGCCAACCGCTGGCCGATGATCCGCACCGTCTTCACGTCCGGCTTCCCGCAGGCGAAGCTGAACGCCGGCTCGGGCCCGCCGCCGGGCGCGCGCATCCTCAACAAGCCGTACCGCAAGGACGACCTCGCGCGGGCGATCGCGGAGGCCTGAGCCTCAGCCGGCCTGCATCGCGGCGCCCTGGCCCGTGCCCATCAGGATCGCCGCGACCATGCGCGCGATGGCCGGGTGATCGACCTTGCCGGTGCCGAGCAGCGGCAGCTCGCGGGCCACGATGACGTCGGACGGCACCATCAGCTCCGAGGCGCCGCGCTGGCGGGCGTAGGCGCCGACCGCGGCGCGGCTGGCATCCGGCTTGTCGGTGACGAGCACCAGCCGCTCGCCGCGCTTGGGGTCGGGCACGGAGGTGACGGCGGACTGGTTCTCCGGCCAGAGCTCGGACACCAGCATCTCGACAGCGGCCATCGAAATCATCTCGCCGCCGACCTTGGCGAAACGCTTGGCGCGGCCGCGGATGGTGACGAATCCTTCCTCGTCGACGGCGACGATGTCGCCGGTGTCGTGCCAGCCCTCGTGCGGCGGCTCGAGCGTGCCGGGGCGCTCGCTGCGCAGATAGCCGAGCATGATGTTGGGACCGCGCACCACCAGGCGGCCGGCACCTTCGACGCCGGGGACAGGATCGAGGCGGGCCTCGATGCCGGGCAGGAAGCGGCCGACCGTGCCCTCGCGGCTGAACATCGGCGTGTTGAAGCAGAGCGCCGGCGCGGCCTCGGTGACGCCGTAGCCTTCGAGGATGCGCAGGCCGAATTTCTCCATGTAGACCTGACGGGTCGCGGCCTTCACCGGCTCGGCGCCGGCGACGATCAGGCGGATCGAGCGGAAGTCGTACGGGTTGGCCGTGCGGGCGTAGCCGGCGAGGAACGTGTCGGTGCCGAGCAGGACCGTGGCGTTCGAGGCGTAGATCAATTCGGGCACGATGCGATAGTGCAGCGGCGACGGGTAGAGGTAGGTGCGCACGCCCGAGACCAGCGGCAGGATGAGGCCGACGGTCAGCCCGAAGGAATGGAACACCGGCAGGACGTTGAAGAATTTGTCGGTGCGGCCGAACTCGATGCGCGCCGCGCCCTGGGCGGTGTTGGCGAGCATGTTGGCGTGGGAGAGGACGACGCCCTTTGGCGCGCCCTCGGAGCCCGACGTGAAAAGGATCGCCGCGGGATCGTCGGGCTTGCGCTTTACTACGGGATGGAACGGCCGCAGCAGGCCGCGCAGCTTGTCGATGATCGTGATGTCCTTCCGGACCTCCTCGAGCAGCACGACGTTGACCGAAGCGGAGAGCGCATCGACGAGCGCGCTGAGATTCGCTTTCTCGATGAAGGCGCGCGAAGTGACGATCGTCTTGACCTCGGCGGCGCGGCAGGCGGCGAGGATGTTGGTAGCGCCGGCGGTGAAGTTGATCATCGCGGGGACGCGGCCGGCCGACATGAGGCCGAGGATCGCGACGGCGGCGCCGTTGGCGTTGGGCAGCATGACGCCGATGGCGCCGCCCACCGGGGCGAGCGGCATCAGCTTGCGGCCGAGCACCGACATGGCGATCAGCAGCTTCTTGTAGGTGAGCGTGCCGGAGACCGGGTCCTCGAGCACGATGTGCTCGGGGCCGTGGCGTCGGGCGGTGGCAATCAGCGCCTCGGGCACGGTGACGCCGGTGGCGGTGGTACGGAAAACGAGATCGGACATGATCTGGTAGAGGGCGGCGCCGGCGGCGGCGCGGCGCGCCTTGCCGGTGAAGTGCGGCGACACGGTGAGCCTCACCGGCTCCAGCACCGTGACCTTCACCTTCGGCCACCAGCGGCGCTTAACCTGGCTGGCGTCGAGGCGCGTGAACGGCGTCTGCTCGAGACCGTCGATGCGGACGGGCACGATCAGGGCGCCGGATTTCTCGGCGACCAGGCCGGCGCCGTCGTAGACCTTCATCAGGCTGCCGGTGGCGGTGAGGCGGCCCTCCGGGAAGATGACCAGCGTCTTGCCGGCGCGCACTGCCTCGATCATCCGGCGCGTCGCCATCGGGTGGCGCGAGTCGAGCGGCAGGAAGCTGACGAAGGGGAGGAACGGGCGCACCCACCAGCGCCGCGCGATCCACTGGTCGATCGCGAAAACCGGATCGCGGTCGAGGATGGACATGGCGAGCGCGGCGTCGAGGAAGCTGACGTGGTTAAGCGCGATGATCGTGTTCTGGTCGGCGGTCTTGGCGAAATTTTCGATGCCCTTCACCTCGAGGCGGTAGAAGGCGCGGAAGACGATCGACAGGAGGTCGCGCACCGGGCTTGTCGGCAGGAAGCGGAAGATGACGATGCCGGCGATGAGGCAGAGCGCGCCGGTGGCGAGGAAGAGGACCGGCACCGGGATGCCGCGGCCCTGCAGCACGGCGACGCCGACGCTCGCGACGGTCATGAAGCCTGACGAAAGGACGTTGACGCCGGCGATGACGCGCGCCCGTTCGGCGGGCTTGCTCCACGCCTGCAGCGCGGAGAAGGCTGGCACGACAAACAGGCCGCCACAGACCGCGACGCCGAAGAAATCGATCGCCACGTGGATGCCCTCCGGGCTCTGGAAAAACGGCAGCGCGTCGATCGATACCGCCGGCGGCGTCACGCCGAGCGTCGAGATGCCGAGGTCGGCGAGGAAGATGGCCATGCCGATCGCGGCGATCGGCGTCGGCACGAGGATGATGCGGCCGTGCGCCAGCCAGGCGGCCAGCGCCGAGCCGACCGCCACGCCGACCGAGAAGATCAGCAGGCTGGCGATCACGACGTACTGGGTGCCGCCGAACGTGTCGGCCGCCAGCGACTGGAGCAGGGCGAGGACGACGATGCCGACCGCCCAGAACCAGGCGACCATGAGGCTCGTGCGCCAGATGGCGCTGTCCGACCACGCCTGGCGGAGCAGGCCGGCGGTGGAGGCGAAGATGTTGCGGTTGAGCGCGAGGCCGGGCGAGGCTTCGCCGGTCGCGGGAATGGCGCGGCTCGCGGCGTAGCAGAGGGCGGCGAAGCCCAGGACGACGATGGCGACCAGCACGCTGTTGCCGCTGGCGCTCGCCAGTCCGGCGAAGATCTGGCCGGCCAGTATCGCCAGGAACGTCGCGCCCTCGACCAGCGCGTTGCCGGCCGGCAGTTCCTCGCGGGCGAGGTGGTCGGGCAGGATGCCGTACTTGATCGGACCAAACAGGGCGGCAACGGTGCCGAACAGGAAGAGCGCAAAGAACAGCACCGGCACGGAGTGCAGCGTGAAGCCGGCAACGGCCGCTGCCGAGGCGGCGATCTCCGCAAGCTTCAGACGTTGGGCGATGGTCGCCTTGTCGTAGCGGTCGGCGAGTTCGCCGCCGATGCCGGAGAGGATAAAGGACGGTGCGATGAAAACCGCGCCGGCGAGGGTGACCAGCATGCCGGCGTGCGCAGGGTCGGCGGCGCCGACCCCGAAGAGCAGCAGGAAGGCGAGGGCGTTCCGCAGGAAGTTGTCGTTGAAGGCGGAGAAGAACTGCGTCCAGAAGAGTGGCGCGAACCGCCGGGTCGTCATCAGCGAGCGGAACAT